>JAFRFY010000188.1 GCA_017434085.1 Clostridia bacterium | reverse complement strand
TCCTCGTTGAAGTTCCAGCTGATCGACATGGACAACGAATCCGTCATCGCCAAGGGCCTTGTGGAGCGCATCGGCACCGTGGACCCGACCACCGACCTGACCTACAGCTGGGGCGACCAGAAGATCAAGGAACAGCAGCTGAAGAAGTGCGACACCCACGCCAAGGCCATGGAGGTCGTTCTGGACGTGCTGGTGGGCAAGGACTGCACCGCCGCCGAGTACGACGCAAACGACGGCAAGGCCCACCTGACCGGCACCGGCGTCATCGAGCATCTGGACGAGATCGGCGCGGTCGGCCACCGCGTGCTGCACGGCGGCGAGAAGTTCACCGCCTCCTGCCTGATCGACGACGCCTGCATCGCCGCCATCGAGGAGAATATTCCCCTGGGCCCCCTGCACAACCCCGCCAACCTGATGGGCATCCGCGCCTGCCAGGAGGTGCTGCCGGACGTGCCCCAGGTGGCCGTGTTCGACACCGCCTTCCACCAGACCATGCCCCCCAAGGCGTTCCGCTACGCCATCCCCAACGAGTATTACACCGACCTGCACATCCGCAAGTACGGCTTCCACGGCACCTCCCACCGCTACATCGCGGCCCGGTCCCAGGAGCTTCTGAACCTGCCCAAGGGCAACAAGGTCATCATCTGCCATCTGGGCAACGGCTCCTCGCTGTCCGCCTGCGTGGACGGCAAGTGCGTGGACACCTCCATGGGCATCACGCCTCTGGACGGCCTGGTGATGGGCACCCGCTGCGGCACGCTGGACCCCGCCGTGGTGGAATTCATCTGCAACCGCAAGAACATGACCCCCACCGAAGTGCTGACCATGATGAACAAGAAGTCCGGCCTGCTGGGCCTGGCGGGCGACTCCGACATGCGCAACGTCTGCGCGCGCTATGACGCCGGCGAGCCCAACGCCATACTGGCCATCGACATGTGGGGCTACGTGCTGCGCAAGTACATCGGCTCCTTCATCGCGGCCATGGGCGGCGTGGACGCCATCATATTCACCGCCGGCATCGGTGAAAACGACGTGGCCGGCCGCGCCCGCGCCCTCGAGGGGCTGGAGTGCTTCGGCATCAAGCTGGACCCCGAGCGCAACAAGGTGCGCGGCGAGGAGGCGAAGATCTCCGCCGACGACAGCAAGGTGCAGGTGTGGGTCATCCCCACCAACGAAGAGCTGGCCATCGCCCGCGACACGCTGGAGCTGTCCACGAAGAAATAAAAAAATAACTTGCCAAATGCGCCGTGAGCGTATATAATAGTTCGGGTTAGGGGGAATTTCCGGTGTTGGATGTTTCCAGGGCGCTCAAGAATCCCGGCCAGGTCTTTCCGTTCGAGGCGGAGATCGACATCGCGCCGATGGAGGTCATGAGCGATCCCGTCCACTTCGTGGAGGTCAGGGTCGAGGGCGAGTACCTCTGCCCCGGGGACAACCGCATCAGCGTGAAGGCCGAGGTCAGCGCCCGGGCGGATACCCGGTGCGCGCGGTGCCTGGAGCCGATCCGCGTCGACGTGCGCGCGACGGTGGACGCCGTGTTTGACCGGCAGCCCGACCCCGAGGATCCGGATCTGTACAGCTTTGAAGCCTCGACCATCGAGCTGACAGACGCCGTCAGGGATGCCCTGCTGCTGGAGCTGCCCATGCGCAACCTCTGCAGCGAGGATTGCAGGGGGCTGTGCCCCGTCTGCGGCATCAACCTGAACAAGGGTACCTGCACATGCCAGGAGGGAGCCGAGGTTATGAACCCCTTTTCGGCATTAAAAAGTATTGTGCTAAAGGATGAGGAGGTGTAACTATGGCCACTCCGAAGGGAAAAGTCTCCAAGGCAAGGCGGGATTCCCGTCGCAGCGCGCATTGGAAGCTGTCCGCGCCGGGCATCGTAAAGTGCCCCCGCTGCGCGAAGATGAAGCTGAGCCACCGCGTCTGCAGGTTCTGCGGCTATTATGATGGCCAGGAGATCATCAAGGTAGAAGCCGCCACCAAGTAATGTGCTTCGCCGATGCACCCCGTCCGGAAACGGACGGGGTTTTCTGTGTGTAACTGATTTTTATCAGCGCCGCTGCGCCGTCGCGCCAAACGCATCCTCATCCTGCTTGCGGATCATGGCGCGCTTGATCTTGCCGCCGACGGTCTTGGGCAGCTCGTCCACGTACTCGATCACGCGGGGATATTTATAGGGCGCGGTGAGCTTTTTGACGTGGTTCTGCAGCTCCTTGGTCAGCGCCTCGGAGGGCGTCCAGCCCTTGGCCAGCACCACGGTAGCCTTGACGATCTGGCCGCGGATGGGGTCGGGCGCGCCGGTGATGGCGCACTCCACCACGGCGTCGTGGGCGATCAGCGCGGACTCCACCTCGAAGGGCCCGATGCGGTAGCCGGAGCACTTGATCACGTCGTCGTTGCGGCCCACGAAGCGGTAGTAGCCCTCGCTGTCGCGCCAGAGCACGTCGCCGGTGTTGTAGCCGACGCCGCCCAGCTTCTCCTCGGTCATCTCGGGGTTCTTGTAGTAGCCGGTGAACAGCCCCACGGGCGGGTGGTGCTTCACGTCCATGATGGTCAGGGAGCCCTCGTCGCCGTCCTCGCAGACGTTGCCGTCGTTGTCTAAAAGCTGTATATCGAACAGCGGGTTCGGCTTGCCGGTGGAGCCCTGTATGGGCTCGAACCACTCGCTGCCGAAGTTGGCGATCAGCACCGGGCCCTCGGACTGGCCGAAGCCCTCGTAAATCTGGTGCCCCACCTTCTCCTTCCACTGCTTGACCACCTCGGGGTTCAGCGGCTCGCCGGCGGTGGCGCAGTGGTGCAGGCTGGACAGGTCGAACTGGCTTAAATCCTCCTGCAGCATGAAGCGGTACATGGTCGGCGGCACGCAGAACGTGGTCACCCGGTAGTCCTGCACCTTTTTGAGCAGGTTGGCGGGGTTGAACCGGCCCACCATGTCGTAGCAGAATATGGTCGCGCCGCAGATCCACTGGCCGTAGATCTTGCCCCAGCCGAACTTGGCCCAGCCGGAGTCCGACACGCTCATGTGGAGCTTGTTCTCCTCCACGTGCTGCCAGTATTTGGCGGTGACGATGTGCCCCAGCGGGTAGGCGAAATTGTGCTGTACCAGCTTGGGCATGCCGGTGGTGCCGCTGGTGAAGTACACCAGCATCACGTCGTTCCAGCGGGTGGCCTGATCATCCGTCGGGCGCTCGAAGGTCTCAGGGCATTTGTCCATCTCCGCGTGCAGGTCGAGCCAGCCCTCCCGGGGCGCGCCCACCAGTATTTTATTCTCAAGGGACGGTATCTCCGGCGCGGACAGCTCCATCTGCTGCACCACGAAGGGGTCGTCCACGCAGATCACGGCCTTGACCCCGGCGGCGTTGCCGCGGTACACGATGTCCTTCTTCGTCAGCTGCAGCGTGGCGGGGATCAGTATGACCCCCAGCTTGTGCAGCGCCGTGGCGCACACCCAGTACTCCCAGCGGCGGCGCAGTATCATCATCACCACGTCGCCCTTTTTGAGCCCCAGCCCGCGCAGGAAGTTGGCCACGCGGTTGGACAGCTTCATGATGTCGGTGAAGGTGAAGGTCTTTTCCTCCCCCTCCTCGTTGACCCACAGAAGCGCCCGCTTGTCCGGCTCCGCCTTGGCCCAGGCGTCCACCACGTCGTAGCCGAAGTTGAAGTCCTCCGGCACGTTGATGGTGAACTTCTCCCGGAATGCCTCGTAGCTGTCAAACTCGATCTGAGGCAGGAATTTATTCAGCAGGTAATTCATACAGTCTCCCCCTTCACTCGGCGATCACCGTCAGAAAGCGCGCCTTGACGTCCCCGCCGCAGCGCTGGCCGTGGGGGATGGTGGGATTGAAGTAGATGGTGTCGCCGGGATTCATCACGAACTCCTTGTCCCCCAGGGTGACGATCACCGTGCCCTCCAGCACCATGTTGAACTCCTGGCCGCTGTGGGTGATCAGCTTGGCCACGGCCTCGGTGGGCTCCAGGGTCACCAGCAGGGGCTGCATGACCTTGTTGGCGTAGCGGAAGGCCAGGTCCTCGAAGTGGTACTCCGGGTTGCGGTTGACGATCTTGCCGCCGCCACGCCGTATGAGGTGGTAGGTCTCCAGCTTGGCGCTCTGCCCGGTGACGATCTCGGTGAAGTCCACCTTGAACTTGTTGGCGATTTCGTAGATCACGCTGATGGGCACGTCCTTGCCGTTCTGCTCGTAGGAGGCGTACACCTCCGGGCTCAGCCGAAGCTCCGCCGCCAGCTCCTCGATGGTGTAGTCGCTGACCTCCCGAAGCTCCCTCAGCCTCGCGCCAATCTCGTTGTAGTCGTTCATCTGTCAGCACTCCTTATTTTGATATACGGTCATGATTCCGCGGCGATCTCCCGGCCCATCAGCACGCCCATCACGCTGGCCATCATCAGCCCGCGGGTCCAGCCGCTGGAGTCGCCCAGGCAGTGGAGGCCCCGGAGGGAGGTATTGAAGCGCTCGTCCATCTTCACGCGGTTGGAGTAGAACTTTAGCTCCGGGGAGTACAGCAGCGTCTCGTAGGACGCGAAGCCCGGCACCACGTGGTCCATGGCGTGTATGAAGTTGATGATGTTGATCATGGCCCGGTAGGGCATGGCGGCGGTGATGTCCCCCGCCACGGCGTCCGGCAGCGTGGGCTTGACGTTGGACTGGTTGAGCTCCTTCTGCCAGGTGCGCTTGCCGTCCAGTATGTCGCCGAAGCGCTGCACCAGTATGTGCCCCGCGCCCAGCATGTTGGTCAGCTCGCCCACCTTCTGCGCGTAGGCGATGGGCTGGTTGAAGGGCACGGAGAAGTTGTGGCTGCACAGTATGGACAGGTTGGTGTTCGGGGACTTCTTCTCCTTGTAGGAGTGGCCGTTGACCACCGCCAGGTTGTTGTCGTAGTTCTCCTGGCTGACGAAGCCGCCGGGGTTCTGGCAGAAGGTGCGCACCTTGTTCTTGAAGGGCTTGGGATAGCCGATGAGCTTGGACTCGTAGAGCACCTCGTTGACCTTCTCCATGATCTCGTTGCGGCATTCCACGCGCACACCGATGTCCACCGTGCCCGGCGAATGGGCGATGCCGTGCTCGGCGCACAGGCCCTCCAGCCAGTCCGCGCCGCGGCGTCCGGTGGCCACCACCGTGCGCTCGGCCATGATCTCGCGCTCCGCGCCGTCCACGACCACCCGCACGCCCAGGCACGCGCCGTCCTTCAAAATCAGGTCGCGGCACTCGCAGCCGAACAGTATCTCCACGCCGTGATTAAGCAGGTACTGCTCGATGCCGTAGTAGATGGTCTGGGCCTTCTCGGTGCCCAGGTGGCGTATGGGGCAGTCCACCAGCTTTAGACCCGCCTGGATGGCGCGCTTGCGGATGTCCTTGACCGCCTCGGTGTTGCCGACGCCCTCGATGTGGGTGTCCGCGCCGAATTCGAGGTAGATGGAATCCGCGTAATCGATGGTCTCCTGCGCCAGGTCCTCGCCGATGAGCGTGGGCAGGTCGCCGCCCACCTCGTAGGACAGCGACAGCTTGCCGTCCGAGAACGCGCCCGCCCCGGAAAAGCCGGTGGTGATGTGGCAGTAGGGCTTGCAGTTGACGCACTTCTGGGTCCTGGCCTTGGGGCAGCGGCGGTTTTCGATGGCCGCGCCCTTTTCGCAGATGGTGATCTTCTTCTGACTGCCCTTGCGGATCAGCTCCAGCGCGGTGAATATGCCCGCCGGGCCCGCGCCGATGATGACGATATCGGTGTTCATGGTTTTTCCTTTCCGGAGGATTGTTGTCTTATCCAGGTCTCCAGCTCCGGCGTGCGCGACCAGTACCTTACGCCCCAGTGCTCGAAGTCCCACTCGGGCATATAGGCGTTGCACTCGTAGTCGATGTACCAAAGCCCGTCCGATCGGATGACGAAGTTGGTCGGGAAGTAGTCGATGTTGAGCCCGTGGGCCATGGCCCGCGCGGCCATGCAGCGCACGGCGGGCAGGTATGGCTCAACGTCCCCGCCGTCCATGAGGCGCTCCATGACGGTGGGGCCGTCGATGTACGCCTTCATGAGCCGCTCCCCCGCCATATCCACGTCGATCAGCTCGGGCACGGGGATGCCGGCGTCGGTCAAGCTTTGATAATCATTTAATTCGCTCTGCAGCTTGTCCCCGAAGGTGTAGTAGTCGCAGGGCTCGTGGTGAATCTGCTTGATCACGAACCGCCCGCCGTCCCGTTCGACCAGGTACGAATAGCCGCCCTTTCCCCTGCCCAGCAGCCTGACGACCGGGCAGGGGACGCCGTTAAAGCGGATTGTGTCCATCAGGCCCTGAGCTCCGCGCCGAACTGCCTGTTCAGCGCCTTCAACACCTTGTCCATGGTGGCGTTGATCTCCTCGTCGGTGAGGGTGCGGTCCGGAGCGCGCAGCGTGATGGAATAGGCCACGGATTTGACGCCCAGGCCCAGCTTGTCGCCGCGGTAGATGTCGAACAGCCTCACGTCCTCCAGGGTCTTTTGGGCGGTATTGCGGATGAGGTCCATCATGGCGCCCGCGCCCACCTTCTCCGGCACCACCACGGCGATGTCGCGGGTGACGGCGGGGAACTTCGGCAGCGGCTTCACGCCGTAGAAGTCCTTCTCCATGGGCATCAGGGCGTCCAGGTCGATCTCGGCCACGTACACGCGCCGGGCGATGTCGAAGGCCTCCGCGACGTCGGGGTGAATTTCGCCCAGCGCGGCGAGCTGCACGCCGTCGGCGGTCATCACGGCCTTGCGACCCGGGTGATAGTAGCCGTCCCCCGCGGCCTCGATGGCGGCGGTCACGCCGAACTTCGCCAGCAGCCACACCGCGATGTTCTTGACGGTGTAGAAGTCCACGTCCTCGCCGAAGCAGCCCACGCACAGCGCGGTCTTTTCGACGGGCAGCTCGCCCGCTTTTTCGGCGGGCACGAACACCTTGGAAAGCTCAAACAGCCGTCCCGCCGTTATGCCGCGGTTCAGGTTCGCCGCCACGGTGTTCAGCATGCTGGGCACCAGGGAGGTGCGCATGACGCTGGTGTCCTCGCCCAGCGGATTGCGCAGCGTGACCGCGTCGCGGCGGGGATCGTCGGCGGGCAGGCCCAGCTTTTCGATCCACCTGGGGCTGATGAAGGAGTAGTTCAGCACCTCGTACAGGCCCATGCCCACCAGCGCGTCCTTCACGCGGTCGGCGAACACCAGCTTCGGGCTCTTGTACCCGGGCATGGTGACGGCGTTCATCAGCGTGGAGGGGATGTGGTCGTAGCCGTACATCCGGAGCACCTCCTCGGACACGTCGGCCTCGGTCTCCATGTCCATGCGGAAGGCGGGGATCTCGCAGTGCAGTCCATCCTCGCCCACGAGGGTGGTGTCGATGTAGAGGCGGTTCAATATGTCCTCCATGGCCTCGCCGGGCACGTCCACGCCGATGCGGCGGCGGATGCGCGCTACGCTGGCGTCGATGCTCTTCGGCTCTGCGGGATGCGGGTAGTGGTCGTAGGCCCCGGGCACGACGCTGCCGCACTCCAGCATGTTCACCAGCATGCAGGCGCGCTCCAGCGCCTCCATGGTGGTCTCGGCGCACACGCCCTTCTCAAAGCGGCCGCTGGACTCGGTGCGGATGCCCAGCGTGCGGGCGGTGACGCGGTTGTTGGCGCGCTCAAAGGCGGCGCACTCGAACAGCACGCTGGCAGTGTCCGAGACGATCTCCGATTCCTCGCCGCCCATGATGCCCGCGAGGCCGGTGGCGTTCTGCCTGTCGGCGATGACCAGCATGCTCTCGTCCAGCACGTGCTCCTTGCCGTCCAGCGTGGTCAGGTGCTCGCCGGACTTCGCGCGGCGCACCACGATGGTCTGGTCCTTCACCTTGGAAAGGTCGAAGGCGTGCATCGGGTGGCCGGTCTCCAGCATCACGAAGTTGGTGATGTCCACGATGTTGTTGATGGGCCGCACTCCCGCGCCGTACAGGTACTCGCGCATCCACTTGGGAGAGGGGCCGATCTTCACGTCGGTGATGACCCGCGCGCAGTAGCGGGGGCAGAGCTGGTCGTCCTCGACGATCACCTTCGCGTAGTCGTCGAAGGCGCCCTTTCCGGTCTCCTCCACGGCGATCTCCGGCATCACGAAGTGCTCCTCCAGCACGGCGGAGCTCTCGCGGGCCAGGCCCCACACGCTCAGGCAGTCGGGGCGGTTGGCCAGTATCTCGAAATCGACGATGTCGTCGCCCAGGCCGAAGACCTCCTTCACGTCGGTGCCGGGGGCGACATCCTCGAAAATCTCGATGATGCCCTCGTCGCCGATGTGGGGGTACAGCCCCGCGGGCACGTCCAGCTCGGGGCCGGAGCACAGCATGCCCATGGACACCTCGCCGCGCATCTTGCCCTTTTTGATCTTCCCGCCCGGCAGGTGCGCGCCGTCCAGCGCCGCCGCCACCCGCATGCCCGCGCGCACGTTCGGCGCGCCGCACACGATCTGTATGGGCTCGTCCCCGCCCACGTCCACCATGCACAGGTGCAGGTGGTCCGAATTGGGATGGTCCACGCAGGACACCACATAGCCCACGACCACGTTGTCAAACTGCGCGCCGGTCTTCTCCACGCCCTCGACGCCGGTGCCGGTCATGACCATGCGGGAGGCGTATTCCTCCGCATTCATGTTGATGTCCACATATTCCTTCAGCCACTTCATTGGCACTTTCATAGTCGTCTACCTCCCCTTCTTATCTGTACTGCGTCAGGAACCTGAGATCGTTCTCATACAGATACCGCAGGTTCGGGATGTTGTATTTGAGCAGGGCCATGCGCTCCACGCCCATGCCGAAGGCGAAGCCGGAGTACTTGGTGGAATCGATGCCGCACATCTCCAGCACCCGGGGGTTCTCCATGCCCGCGCCCAGCACCTCGATCCAGCCGGTGCCCTTGCACATGCGGCAGCCCTCGCCGCGGCAGTTGGCGCAGGTCAGGTCCACCTCGGCGGAGGGCTCGGTGAACGGGAAGAAGGAGGGGCGGAAGCGGGTGCGGATGCCCTCGCCGAACATCTGGCGGGCGAACTCGTCCAGCGTGCCCTTGAGGTCGCCCATGGTGATGTTCTCGTCGATCACCAGGCCCTCCATCTGGTGAAACACCGGGGAGTGGGTGGCGTCGGCCTCGTCGGCGCGGTACACCCGGCCGGGGCAGATCACGCGGATGGGCGGCTTGCGGGTGGTCATGATGCGGGCCTGCACCGGGGAGGTGTGGGTGCGCAGCACGATGTTGTCGTCGATGTAGAAGGT
>JAFRFY010000187.1 GCA_017434085.1 Clostridia bacterium | reverse complement strand
GAAGCTCCCCGAGGGCAGCCCCGTGTTCAACCGCGACGCGGACGACACCATGGGCGCCAAGCCCATGAACTGCCCCAACGCCATGATGACCTACAAGCGCACGTTGCACTCCTACAAGGAGCTGCCCATCCGCTACAGCGAGTACGACGTGCTGCACCGCAAGGAGAAGTCCGGCCAGATGAACGGCCTGTTCCGCGTGCAGGAGTTCCGGCAGGACGACGACCACACCTTCGTGATGGAGAGCCAGATCGAGGACGAGATCGCCGACATCATCGCCATCGCGGATGAAATTTACTCCACCTTCGGCGTCACCTATCGGGCGGAGTTCTCCACCCGCCCCGAGGACTTCATGGGCGACATCGAGAGCTGGAACCGCGCCGAGGCGGCCCTCAAGAAGATACTGGACAAGAAGTACGGCGAGGGCGGCTACGAGATCAACGAGGGCGACGGCGCGTTCTACGGCCCCAAGATCGACCTGCAGATCAAGGATGCCCTGGGCCGCGAGTGGCAGTGCGGCACCATCCAGCTGGACTTCCAGCTGCCGCACAACTTCGGGCTGACCTACATCACCCCCGAGGGCGGGCAGGAGATGCCCATCGTCATCCACCGGGCGCTGTACGGCTCTCTGGAGCGCTTCATAGGCATCATCATCGAGCACTTCAAGGGCAACTTCCCCTTCTGGATGGCCCCGGAGCAGGTCGCCATCGTGCCCATCCGCGTGGAGCACAACGACTACGCCCGCCAGATCGAGGATCACCTGATGGACCTGGGCATCCGCACCGTCGCGGACTACGCCGACATCAACATGAACACCAAGATCAAGAACTTCAAGAACATGAAGGATCCCTACATCGTGGTGGTCGGCGACAAGGAGCGCGAGGAGGGCACCGTGTCCATCACCGTGCGCGGCCAAAAGCAGCAGCTTCACAACGTGCCGCTTGACAAGTTCTACGCCATGTGCGTGAAGATGAACGAAACCCACTGCCGCGAGCTGATCGCCGAGGTGGAGTAAAATATGTCAAAAGCGGGCTGTCTCAAAACGAGGCAGCCCTTTTCATGTGAATAGACAGTAAAGATATGCCGGGGTCCTGCGCAGACCTGGCATCATTGTTAGAGTAGGGTATGAAGCAAAAGACCAACACGCAGTTAGCTTAGCCGCGATATGTTGGATTGTTCTTCTTGGCCCAGCGCGCATCCGTGTGCTTCTGCGCCAGCTTGTGCCTGTTCTCGGGATCCGGCCTTTCCTCGGGAACCTGACCGGCTTTGATCGCCTGGTTCTCCTCCCGGCGGTTGCGCTGCCTCGGCGCCTCCGCAAACGTCGCGTCCACGATGGTGCCTTCATCTGAATATGTATTGTTTAAAAAATGAACTTGAAACGCTCTGCCGCGTATGCTACAATAACACCGTACTAACGCGATTTGAGGGATGGATCATGGCGACCAAATACAAGCTGCTCATCATCAACCCCGGCTCCACATCCACGAAGGTCAGCCTCTTTGAGGACGAGAAGGCCCTGTTTGAAAAGAGCCTGTTTCACGATGCGCCGGTGCTTCTGCAATACCCCCACGTGAACGACCAGATGCCCTTCCGCTACAAGGTCATACTGAACATGCTGGAGCAGGAGCAGGTGGACCCTGCGCAGATCGACGTGTTCGTGGGCCGCGGCGGCAGCGCCTGCACGCAGCCCGGCGGCGTGACGCGCATCGACCAGAAGCTCTATGACGACACCGAGGCCGCCGTCGGCGGCAGCGAGCACCCGGCCAAGCTTGGCGTCATGCTGGCGTGGCAGTTCGCCCGGGAGTACGGCCGGGAGGCCTACACGCTGAACCCCACCAACGTGGACGAATACTGCGATTACGCCCGGCTGACCGGCATCCGGGGCGTCTACCGCGTGGCCCACTCCCACGTTTTGAACCAAAAGGCGGTGGCGGAGGCCCACGCCGCGGCCATCGGGCGGCGCTATGAGGACTTAAACTTCATCGTGGCCCACATCGACGGCGGCATCACTGTCAGCGCCCACGACCACGGCCGCATGATCGACGGCAACATGGGCGCGGACGGCGAGGGCGCGTTCACCCCCACCCGCATCGGCAGCGTGCCGATACTGGCGTTGCTGGACTACATCGAGGCCAATTCCGTCGACGACGTGCGGCTGATGTGCTCCCGGGCGGGCGGCTTCGTCAGCCTGTTCGGCACCTCCGATTCCGACAACATCCACGCGCTGGTCCGCCAGGGCAACAAAAAGGCGACCCTGGTGTGGAACACCATGATTTACCAGATCTGCAAGATGATCGGGGAGATGAGCGCCGTGCTGTGCGGCAGGGTGGACGCCATACTGCTCACCGGCGGGCTGATGCGCTTTGACGACATCACCGAGGGCATCCGCAAGCGCTGCGGATGGATCGCCCCGATCCACGTCTACCCCGGCGAGATGGAGCAGGAGGCGCTGGCGTTTTCGGTGCTGAAGGTACTGCGCGGCCAGGCGACCGCCATGACCTACAGCGGCAAAAACGTGTGGCAGGGCTTTGAGGGCGTGACATTCTGACGAGCCATGGAGGGAACAGGCATGAGCATGATTGAAAAAGTCTGGGAAAAGGCCCGGAAAAACGTGAAGCGCATCGCGCTGCCGGAGGGGGACGAGCCCCGCACCGTGCAGGCCGCGGCGCGCGTGCGCGACGAGGGGCTGGCGCGGCCCATACTGCTGGGGGACCCGGACGCCATACGGGCCGTCGCAAACCGCTGCGGCGCGGACCTGGCGGGCATCGACATCGTCAATCCCGCCGACAGCCCGAGGGCCGTCGCGTATGCCGACGCCCTCTATGAACTCCGCAGGGCGAAGGGCCTGAGCCGGGAGGACGCCGCGCGCCTCGCCGCCGACAGCATGTACTACGGCATGCTGATGGTCAAGCTGGACGACGCGGACGGGCTGGTGTCCGGCGCGGTGCACACCACCGGCGACATGCTCCGCCCCGCGCTGCAGATCATCAAGACGAAGCCGGGCTTAAGCATCGTCTCCTCCAGCTTCCTGATGAACTGCCCCAACCAGAGCCTCGGGGAGGACGGGCTGCTGGTGTACGCCGACTGCGTGGTTGTCCCCTGCCCCACCGCCGCGGAGCTGGCGCAGATCGCGGTATCCGCCGCCGACACCGCCCGCGTGCTGTGCGGCATCGAGGAGCCCCGGGTCGCCATGCTGTCCTTCTCGACCAAGGGCAGCGCCAGACACGAGCTGGTCGCCAAGGTGCAGGAGGCCACGGCCCTGGCCCATGAGCTGGCCCCGGACCTCATGCTGGACGGCGAGCTCCAGTTCGACGCCGCGCTGGTGCCGGAGATCGGCAAATCAAAGGCGCCCGGCAGTCCCGTCGCCGGACGCGCGAACGTGCTCATCTTCCCGGACCTGCAGGCCGGGAACATCGGCTACAAGATCACCCAGCGCATCGGCGGCGCGGAGTGCTACGCGGTGCTGCAGGGGCTCGCCAGGCCCTGCAACGACCTGTCCCGCGGCTGCTCCGTGCAGGACATCGTGAACACCGTCGCCCTGACCGCCGTGCAGGCCGGGGCGTGAGGAACGGGCCTATCTCAAAACGAATCTATTTCCTTATACGTTTTATCACCCGCTCCGTCCCCGCCACGACGGCCATCACGACCGCCATGTAGGCCACGAGTATCACGGTTCCCGGGAGCAGGTATAAAAACGGCACGGGAATCAGGCGATGGAACAGCTCCAGTATCGCGTTGCCCTCGGTCTCCACGGAGAAGAAGTAGTTGGCCTTCGGGTAAAGCCCCGTGGCGCGCAGGATCAGGTTGATCCCGAAGGCAACCAGCGTGATCGCCAGCAGCGTCACGACGGTCACGGGCACGTCCCGGAGCCTGGGCCTGTAGAGCCGCAGGGTCGCCAGCGCCAGCCCCTCGAGCAGTATGGCGAAGTGGATGCCGTAGTAGCAGAGCATCCGCGGGAGCCATATGGGATAGCCGTCAAACCCCAGCCCGGGCATCAAAAGCGCCATCATCGCCCCCAGCGGGCCCACGAAAAAGCAGAAGCTCTTGAGCGGACGGCTGTCATAGTGTACGGCAAACGGTATCAGTATCATATTGACGTTGCACAGGTGCAGCGGCAGCTCCCCCCACCAGTTGAAGCCGCCCATGGAGGCGGTGAGCCTGTCAAATTCCCTGTCGTTGAACAGCACCACCTTATATATTATAAATACCGCCATCGTGGCGATGCCCGCGATGATGAGCGCGCGGCGGCGGGTCTGCTCGCTTTTTTTGTTCAGCACAGCGCTGGCAACGGCCAGCAGCAGCAACAATACGGCGGTGCACAGCAGCGTATCGGTCGGTCGCATGGGCTCTACCTCATTTCATGTTCAGTCTTCGTTCAGCTGACGATCGTCAGCGCCCCCCGGGCCAGCGCCCGGCCGCTCTCCCTGTCGAAGAGCACGGTCGCCTTGTTGAAGGAGAAGCGCACCTTCCGGTCCACCGGGAAGTCCACATCGCCGAAGACCACCGAGGTCAGGGAGATGTCGTTCACGTTCATCTTCACCGTGGTCTCCATGCCGGAGGGCAGCGTGGAATACACCGTGGCCTCCAGCGGCCCCTCCGCGCCGATGCGGATGTACTCGGGCCGTATGCCCACGATCACGTCCCGCGCCCCCAGCGTGACGGCGTTGAAGGGCTCGAACCGCGCCCTCAGGCCGCCGAAGGTCAGTTCCCCCGCCTCGGTCAGGCGGCCGTCGATGAAGTTCATGGCCGGGTTGCCCAGGAAGTCCGCCACGAACACGTTGGCGGGGTTTTTGTACATGGGCAGCGGCGGCGCGTACTGCTGCAGCCGGCCCTTGTCGATCACGCACACCATGGTGGACAGCGTCATGGCCTCCTGCTGGTCGTGGGTGACGTACACGATGGTGGAGTCCGTGTCCCGGTGCAGCCGCTTGAGCTCGGCGCGCATCTCCATGCGCAGCTTGGAATCCAGGTTGCTCAGCGGCTCGTCCATGAACAGCACCTTCGGCCCGGGGGCCAGCGTGCGGGCGATGGCCACGCGCTGCTGCTGGCCGCCGGAGAGCTCGCTGGGATAGCGGTTCTCAAACGCCTCGATGCGCAGCATGCTCAGCAGTTCCTTCACCTTGTCGCGGATCTCATTCTTCTCCCATTTCAGGTTTTCAAGCCCGAAGGCGATGTTCTGGTACACCGTCATGTGGGGCCACAGCGCGTAGTTCTGGAACAGGAAGCCCACGTCCCGCTTGTTGGGGGGCAGGTTGATGCCCTGGTCGGAGTCGAACACCACCTTGTTGCCGATGGTGATCTGCCCCTCCGTGGGGGTCTCCAGCCCGGCGATCATGCGCAGTATGGTGGTCTTGCCGCAGCCGGACGGCCCCAGCAGGGTCAGAAAGGCGTTGTTCAGTATCTGCAGGTTCAGCTTATCCACCGCCACGACCTTGCCAAAGTGCTTGGATACGTTTTTCAGAAAGATTTCCGGCATATCAGCCACCCACTCCCTTGTCGATTGAGGCGCCCGTCAGCCTGTTGACGATGAAGTTCACCAGCAGCACCACGATGATGATCAGCAGGTTGATGGCGTTGCCGAACTGCGCCCAGCCCTTTTCGGAATACTGCATCAGCATGGTGGTGAGTATGGCGTTGCTGGTGGGCACCAGCAGCACGAACAGCGACAGCTCCCGCATGCAGGACACCATGGGCACCAGGTATCCCGACAGGAAGCCGGCCTTCTGGATGGGGAATATCACCCGCAGCATGCGCTTCCACCACGGCACGCCGGTGATGACGGCGGCCTCCTCGATCTCGCCGGACAGCTGCAGCATGGCGTTCAGCCCGGACCGCGAGGCAAACGGCAGGTACTTCACGGACCCCACCAGCACCAGCAGCGGGAAGCCCCTCAGCCACGGGACCTTCGAGCTCATGGCCAAATAGATCGCGCCGAAGGCCAGCGAGGGCATCAGGTAAGGGAAGAAGGACAGCGCGTTGACGGTATTGGCGAGCGCGCCGCCCCGGCGCTTCGCCACGCCGTAGCCCACCAGTATGCCGCAGCTGCCCGCGATGAAGGCCGACAGCAACGCCAGCGCCAGGCTGTAGCCCAGCGCGTTCCAGACCTTGGGGTTCAACAGTATGCCGGTGGAGTCGCCCTGGTCCAGCCGCCTGGTGAGGTCGGTGCCCACCCAGAAGTCCAGCGTCATGTTCGAGAGGCTGTAATCCCCCGCCTTGACGATGACCGATTCCAGCGCGAACGTGACCAGCGGCGCCACCGCCACCAGCGAAAGCACGATCACCAGCAGTATCGCCAGCGGCGCGTTGGCCCGGCCCAGGTCGATCCGCCGGATCTGATGGCTCTTGCCCAACACGGTGGTGTACTGCCTGCGGCTGCCGGTCACCCGCTGGTTCAAAAGCAGTATGACCATGCCCATCAGTATCATGACCCCGGCGATGATGTAGGCCTGGCCGGGGTAGCTGTCGATCAGGGACTTCATCTTGGTGGACAGCATGTAGTAGCGCACCGGCGAGCCCAGGAACACGGGCACCGAATAGGCGCTCATGGAGCTTGCGAACACCAGCAGGAAGGTGGACATGATGGCGGGCCACACCACCGGCAGCGTGATGCGGCGGATGATGCGGAAGCGGCCGGTGCGCAGTATCGTGGCGGCCTCCTCGAGGCTCGCGTCCATGTTGCGGAGCATGGTGCCTATGAGTATGAAGGCATACGGCGCGTAGTGCAGCCCCAGCACCAGCGCGATGGGAAACGCGCCGTAGACGAACCACTCCGGCATGTACACGCCGAACACCGCGGCCATGATGCCGTTGGAGGTCTTCAAGCCGATGTTGACGTTTTTGAAGAAGGTCTCCCAGAACAGCGCCAGCGTCCAGGAGGGCATGATGTAGGGGAATGTGAACACGGCGGACACGAACTTGATGTACTTGAGATTCGTGCGCGTCACCAGGAAGGCGACCGTGCCGCCGAATAGGATGGCGATCAGGGACGCGGCCAGGGAGACCGTCAGCGTGTTCACGAAGGGCTCGTAGAACTGTATCCGGCTGTAATCGTTCTCGCGGGTGGCGAACAGCCGCTCAAAGTGATAGAGGGTGAACTCCCCCGCCGACTGGCGCGCCGCCCGCGCCTCGCGGCCCGCGTGGACCGTGAAAGTCTCCGTCAGAAGCGACAGCAACGGGTACAGCGTCAGCACGACCAGCGCGACCAAAAACGCCAGCAGTATGATGTTGGCCGGCTTGGAAAACCAGGCCGTCGCGCGGCCCCTTAAGCGGTTCAGAGCGACGTTGCGGGCCTTGACCTCTTCCATCGGGCTCCCCCCTATGGGAAAGAATAGAAAAACGGCGGGGCGGCCCCCGCCGGGTGGGTTCGATGAATCCTCAGTTCTGACAGTGCTGCAGCACGAAGTCCTCCACGTCGAAGCTCTCGAGGATGTAATCCGCGTCCTCCACCACCAGGGCGTCCTTCCACACGTCGATGGTCAGATCGCCGTCGTTGACGGCGAAGGCGGGGTTCGGGGAGTACGCGCCGATGTTCTTGCCCCAGGGCTTAAAGCCCTCCTCGGTCATCAGGTATTCGATGAACAGCATGGCGGTGTAGGGGCGGGTGGCGTTGGTGTTGACCATGGTGTACATGGGGTACATGAAGCCCGCGAAGGGCTCCACGGCGTAGCCGTTGGCGACGGCGTCATACGCCGCCACGGTCAGGTTGTCGGTCAGCACGGAGGAGGAGCGCAGCTTGCTTAAAACGAACAGGCCGATGGTGCCCGCGGCGGTCTCCTGGCTGACCTCCTCCGCGATGGAGGTGTCGGACTTGCCGAAGGTCACGTTGTCCAGGAACTCGGCCACCCACTTGTAGCCGGCGTTCTGATAGCTGCCCAGGTCGATCTCCTCGCCCTTCCATTCCCTGTACGCCTCGGAGAGTCTGTCGGCCCACTCGTCCTTGGTGCACATCACCAGGAAGTTCATGTTGACCTTCTCGTTCTCGGGGCTCTTGAAGATCACCCTGCCCTTCATCTCCGGGGCGGTGAGCTCCCACACGTTGCGTATGGCGGGCACGGAATCCCCGAGGTTGTTGTAGATGAACAGCTTGTTGATGTACTGGTGCACCAGCGCGGGCTGCTGATCTGACTCGTCCAGCGCGTCCGCCACGGAACCGGGCACGAAGTTGACCACCAGGCCCTCGTCGATGGCGTCCGTGAGCTGCGCGCCGTCCTGTATCATCACCATGTCGGCGGCGTCGCCCCCGGTCACGTAGCGCAGCTTCTCGTAGATCTCCTGGTCCTTCAGGTTGTTGGGCTCGTAGGGGATGTCGTAGAGCGCGCCGAAGGCCTCCGCCGCGGTCTCGATGCGGCTGGTGTTGCCGTACACCACGAAGGTGCCGGTCTCCGCAAGGGCCTTCTCCACCAGCTCGTCGTGGGTCATGGCCTGCCCCGCCTCCACGTCGGCGGCCACGTCCGCCAGGGCGGGCACCGCGCACAAGAGCATCGTCAGCGACAGCACCAGAGACAGTATCCTTCTCATCGTCATTACCTCCCGCATATATCGTCCGTGTACCATATGTCGATCTGTTAAGATTATACCATCATTGCCGGTCAAACGCAATAGCGCAGGGGCAGGCGGAATCTACGCCTCCGCCTGCGCCTCGGCCTCGTAGATCAGCTCGCCCAGCGTCTGCATCAGGTGCTCGGACTCCACCGGCTTGCTCAGGTGGGCGTTCATGCCCGCCTGGAGCGACCGCTGCACGTCCTCGTCGAAGGCGTTGGCGGTCAGGGCAATGATCGGTATGCGCTTCGCGTCGGGCCGGTCGAGGGCGCGTATGGCGGCGGTGGCCTCCAGGCCGTCCATCTCGGGCATACGCACATCCATCAGTATGGCGTCGTAGTAGCCGGGATCGCTTTTTTCAAACATCTCCACGGCGATCCTGCCGTTCTCGGCGTGCTCCGCCTCCACGTCCTCGATGGAGAGCAGGTCCATCATGATCTCGGCGTTAATCTCCATGTCCTCCGCCAGCAGTATGCGCCGCCCCGCCATCTCGGCGCGCTTCTTCTCCTTGAACAGGCCCATGCGGTTGCGGCGGGCCACGCGCTCGAATTCCTCGATCACATTGGAGGCGAACAGCGGCTTCGACAGGAAGCTGTCCACGCCCACGGTGTGGGCCTCCTCCTGGATGTCGTCCCAGTTGTAGGCGGTCAGCACCACCACGGTGGTCTCGCTGTCATGCCGCTCGCGGATGGCCTTCGTGGCCTCCATGCCGTTCATCTCGGGCATGCTCCAGTCCATCAGCACCAGGTTGTACGGCGCCTGCTTGGCGGACTGCACCTCGATCATGCGCAGCGCCTCCTCGCCGTTGTTGGCGACGTCGGCGCGAATACCCACCTCGTCCAGCACCATGCGGGCGTGCTCCGCCGCGATGATGTCGTCGTCCACCACCAGCACCCGCATGGTGCCGGGATCGATGGCGTTCTGCCGGTCGGGTTCCCTGTGCTCGCTGTTTCTGAGCGTCACCGTGACGATGAACTCCGTGCCCACGCCCTTCTCGGACTCCACGGCGATGGAGCCGTTCATCATCTCCACGATGCTCTTGGTGATGGCCATGCCCAGGCCGGTGGAGCCGTACTTGGTCTTTCGGCTGCCGTCCTCCTGGGAAAACGCCTCGAAGATCTTCGGTATGAACTCCTTGTCCATGCCGATGCCGGTGTCCTTGATGCGGAAGCACAGCGTGGACTGGTCCTCGTACTGCGCGGTCCGTTCGACTGTCAGGGTGACGCTGCCCGGCGCGTCGGTGAACTTGATGGCGTTGGAGAGTATGTTGATGAGCACTTCCTTGAGCTTCATGTCGTCGCCGATGTAGTAATCGTCCACGAGGCTCAGCATGCGGCACTCATAGGTCAGGCCCTTGTCGCCGCACTGGGACATCACCATGGTGTTGATCTGCTCCAGCATGCCGCTGAAGGAGAACTCCTCCCTGCGCAGCACCAGCCGGCCGGACTCTATGCGGCTCATGTCCAGTATGTCGTTGATGAGCCCCAGCAGGTGCCGGGCGCTGCCGCCGATCTTCTCCAGGTACTCCCGGGTCTCCCCGTCCAGGTTGTCCTTCCTCAGCGCCAGCGTATCCAGGCCGATGATGGCGTTCATGGGCGTGCGGATCTCGTGGCTCATGTTGGACAGGAACGTGGTCTTGGCCTTGTTGGCCTCCTCGGCCATGGACAGCGCCTCCGCCAGCGCCTCGTTCTTCGCCATGGACTCGCGCATCTCGGCGTCTATCTCCGTAAGCCCCAGGCCGATGGCGTGCACCAGGTGGTCGTCCCGATCCTCCACGCGGCGCACGCCGGCCATGCGGATCATCTCGTAGTACTCGCGGCCCTCGCGCCGGGCCAGGTAGCGGTAGGCGATGAGGGGCTGCCTCGACAGGGCGTCACGGATGTTGTCGGGCTCTATGAAATCCAGAAAACCGGCGCGGTAGCTCTCGGTCACGGCGGTTTCGGCGTACCAGGTCAGGCGCTCATGGAAGGGAAACTGTATGCCCTCCGGCGTCTGGTCGGGGTCGTTGGGGTCGCCGCGGAAGCATATGCAGGTGTCCGCGTCCAGGTCGGCGTAGTACACGCAGCGGTAGTCCGAGGCCATGGCGGTGATCATGCTGTTGGCCTGGGTGTTGATGTGGCTGACGTGCTCGCGCAGGTCGTTGCGCAGCTCGGCGATGGTCCTGTCCATCTTCGTCAGGCTGTCGTCCCGCAGCTCCGTCTCCGCGGCAGCCGTCGGCGCGGCGGCGTTGCCGGTCAGCTCCAGCATGTCGTTTTCAAGATCGGTGAGGTTGCCGTTGATCTGCTCGACGCGGCGGCCGAACTGGCGCGTCATGAACAGCACCAGCGCGATGCCGAGGCCCAGGGACAGCACGCAGGCGATGACGATCGTCCGCGTGTTCTTGTTGAGCTGGCTCTCGTACCAGCCGGCGTCGAAGTCCACGGCGACGATGCCGCCCACCTTCCCCTGCGAATCGAACACCGGGCTGTACGCGCTGTAAAAGCGCCCCCACCGGTCCTCGTAGGGCACGCCGTCCACCGAGGCGACCCCCTGGCTGGCGCTGTAGAGCGCGTCCGTGTAGGCGATGGGCGCGCCGAACTCGGCGGGATCGTCGGCGTCGGAATCGATGGTAAAGGCGAAGCGCTTGTCCCCCAGGTCCTGTATGCAGTAGATGTAGGACAGGGCGATGTTGTCGCGGAAGCAGTTGAGCGTGTCCATGACCGCCTGGTACTCCGGCGCGGCGCTGTCCTCCGCCGTCAGCCGCTCGAGGACGTCGCCGTCGAGCATGTCGGAGGCGGTGTTGACCACGTCCAGCATGCGCTCGTCGATCTGCGTCTTCATGGCCTGGCGCGACTGCCGCGTCAGCGCGGCGCCCAGCGCCAGGTTCGTGACGAGCAGAAACACCGACGCGATGATCATGATTCGGGCCCGCAGTCCAATGGATTTCATCAGCGCCCTCCTTCGTCCTCAGTTGCCCGGACAAACCAACAATATATGCCCATGATTTGACATATACAGTTTAACACATCGCGGCAAACGCCGTCAATGGGCGACATGTTCAAATTCAGGTCATTTCTGCCGCCGCGAATCGCGCAGGCGGCGCGCCCGGCCGCGTCGTCACAAATTATTTCCAATTTTCCCAATCCGTTGGCGCTTTTTGATGGTATAATCCTACCATAAGGATAAAAACAAGGAGGCATCGACCATGAGCGAAGAATTCATCAGAGCTGTTGAACTGAACGACGAAGAGCTGTCCGCGGTCACCGGCGGCAAGTCCCCCACCTACATCGAGGGCGACGACGGCAAGTCCAACGTGCGCAGCGGCCCCGGCCTGCAGTACAAGTCCCTGGGCGTGCTCCACGTCGGCGAGGACGCCAGGTTCCTGGGCAAGACCTCGACCGACGACCGCGGCATCCCGTGGTACAAGATCTCCTGGAACGGGCGGGAGGCCTGGGTCAGCTCCCGCTACACCTGCAAGGTGAAGTACTGATGGAACGCCCCTTCCCATCGCTCCGGGAAGGGGCGTTTTTTCGGCGCTTCACGGTTGTCGGAAGCATGAATCCATGTTATAATGTAAATTAGGTACGCATTTGTCACCGATTCCACCGAGAGGCTTATACGATATGAAGCGTTTCATCTACAGATACACCTCGGCGCTGCTCGCCGTCATGCTGCTGCTGTCCCCGGTCTGCGTCTCCGAGGGCGCGCCGGAGGCCGTCGCGGCGGAGCTTTTCGCGGAGGACGCCGCCCCGGAGGGCAGCGTGGCCGCCCCGCAGGACGAGCAGGTCCCCGAGGAGCTGGAGGGGCTGGAGCTTCCGACCGAGGACGCCCCGGAGGACGGGCAAAGCGCGCCCGACGCGCCGCAGGATGATCCCATCCCGGAGGATGATCCCGCCCCGCAGGATGAACCCGACACCCCGCAGGATGATCCCGCCCCGGAAGATGAACCCGACGCCCCGCAGGACGATCCCGACACGCCGAAGGACGACCCCGTTCCCCAGGACGACCCCGCGCCACAGGACGACCCCGTTCCGGAGATGGAGGAAGCGCCCGTCGCGGAGGAAGCGTTGCCCGTGGAGAGCGTCGATGCTCTCGCGGAAGCGGAAACCACGACCGACCTGGAGGCCGCGCCCGCTCCCGAGGCCGCGCTGAGCCTCGAGGCCGCCGAGGCGTCGGCGCCGCCGGTGCTCGCGGAGGCCGGAGGCATCCCGCAGAAGCTGGTGCTGGGCCGCAAGGAGACGTACCGGCTCAGCGGCGGCGAGGCCTACGCCTCCTCCAGGCCGAAGGTGGTCTCGGTGAACGCCGCGGGCCTCGTCCGGGCCAGGAAGCGCGGCAAGGCCGTCATCACCGTGACCGCCGGGGGCGCGGTCGTGGGCGTCTGCGCGGTCACCGTCAGGGCCGCGCCGAAACGCATCACGCTGCCCAAAAAGCGGACGGTCACCCAGGGCCAGACCCTGCTGCTCACGCCGAAGGTCAAGGGGGGCGTCTCCCACACCATCGTCTGGACCAGCAGCAACCCCGCCGTGGCCACCGTAGACCCCAACGGCGTCGTGAGCTGCGTGGGCGTCGGCAAAGCGAGGATCACCGCCCGGACCTACAACCGGAAGCGCGCCTCATGCATCGTCAAGGTCAACTCGCCCACCACCCCCGCCAGGGTGAGCTTCCCCATGGCCACGCTGTTCGTCGGAAAGGGCGAGAGCGTGGCGCTTAAGCCCGAGCTCAACCCCGGCGCGGTGGCCGTGTTCACCTACGCCTCGAAGAACAAGAAGGTCGCCAGCGTCACCAAAAAGGGCGGCGTGATCAAGGGCAATAAGCTCAACAAATCCACCGTGATCACCGTCCGAACGCACAACGGAAAGAAGGCGTCGCTGACCGTGAAGGTATTGAAGGCCCCCTCCAAGGTCACCATGAACATCCCCAGCGCCACCATGCTCGCGGAGGACGTCGTCGAGCTGAGCGCGTTTTTGCCCGTGGGGACGGCGTCCCAGATCACATGGTCGAGCAGCAGGCCCGAAGTGGCCGCCGTGGGCGAGGCCAAGCCCTTCACGGCGGGCAACGGCTCCACCATAGCCGTCACCGCCCTCAACCCCGGCACCACCGTCATCACGGCGTCCACCTACAAGGGCCGCAAGGCGACCTGCGAGATCAAGGTGACCAAGCCCGCCTCGGAGGAGTCCGAAAGGACGCTCAAGCTGCTCTTCATCGGCAACAGCCATACCTATTATAACGCCATGCCCCTCATGGTGCAGAGCAACGCCAACAAGGCGGGCTACAACTGCGATGTCACCCGGTTCACCGAGAGCGCGTGGGCCCTCGGCGATCACATGGAGGACCCCGACGTGGGCACGGCCATACTCGAGGGCGGCTACGATTACGTCATCCTCCAGGAGAAGGTCAACCCCATGGACGCGAACGCCTTCCTGGAGGCCGCCTGGTATTTCAACGATCTCATCCGCCAGACCAAGGCCGTGCCCGTCATCTACGAGTGCTGGTCGAAAAAGTCCGAGCCCGAGAAGCAGGGCGAGCTGAACGAGGCCAACCGGCGGGTGGCCAACGACATCGGCGCCCTGCTCGCGCCCGTGGGCGAGCTGTGGTGGGATTACCAGAGGACGCACGCCGACGTGGATCTGTACGACGCCGACGGCGTACACGCCTCCAAGGCCGGGTCGGAGTTCGCGGCGGGCGTCATATGGGATACGATCAACAACCATCTCAAGGGATGATAATAAACTGACGAACAGTCTGAAAAAGGAGCACTGCCATGCAACAGATTTTTGTCCACGAATCCCCGCTGACCTTTCATCTGCAAAACGACGCGCTGAGCTACATCATCGCCATACAGCCGGGCGGGCTCCCCGAGCAGCTGTATTGCGGCAGGCGCATCCACGACCGGGCGGACTTTGCGCATCTGCGGGGCAAGGCCATGCCGTTCAGCGTGGCGCTGACCATGGCGAACGATGCCATCCCCGAGGAGAGCATGCGGCTCGAATACCCGTGCTACGGCAGCTCCGACTACCGCCAGTGCGCGGTGAGCCTGCTGCAGGAAAACGGCAGCCGCCTGGCGGTGTTCGCCTATGATTCCTACGAGATACTGCCCGGCAAGCCGAAGCTTCCATCCCTGCCAGCCACCTATGCCGAAGCGCCGGAGGAGGCCTCCACGCTGGTGCTCCGGCTGCGGGATGGCGTCGCCGGGGCGGTGTGCGAGCTGTACTACACCATCTTTTCCGAGGGCGGCGCGCTCGCCCGCAGCGCGCGGTTCGTGAACGAGGGAACGCAGACGCTTTCACTGGAGCGGGCCATGAGCCTGTGCCTGGACCTGCCGGACGCCGATTACGAGTGGCTGTCCTTAAACGGCGCCTGGGCCAGGGAGCGGACCCCCGCCGTCGCCCGCCTGACCGCGGGGATACAGGGCGTCGAGAGCATCCGCGGCAATTCCTCCCACCAGAGCAACCCCTTCATCGCCCTCAGGCGGCCGCATACCACGGAGCACAGCGGGGAGGTGCTCGGCTTCTCCCTGGTGTACAGCGGCAACTTTTTAGCGCAGGTGCAGGTCGATCAGAACGGCTTTTCCCGCGTGCTGATGGGCATCAATCCCACCTGGTTCTCCTGGGAATTGAACAGCGGCGACAGCTTCCAGACCCCGGAGGCGGTGATGGTCTACTCGGATCAGGGTATGAACGGTATGAGCCAGACCTTCCACCGGCTGTACCGCGCGCGGCTGGCCCGCGGGCCGTGGCGCGATGCGCCCCGCCCGATACTCATCAACAACTGGGAGGCCACGGAGTTCGACATCAGCGAGGCGCACATATTGCAAATCGCCGCCAAGGCCAAATCGTGCGGCATCGAGATGTTCGTGCTGGACGACGGCTGGTTCGGCGCGCGCCGCAGCGACCGCGCCGGGCTCGGGGACTGGGTGCCCGCCCCGGAGGTGCTGCCCGACGGCATCAGCGGGCTCTCGGAAAAGGTGACCGCGATGGGCATGAAGTTCGGATTGTGGATCGAGCCGGAGATGGTCAACCCCGATTCGGACCTGTACCGCGCCCACCCGGACTGGATACTGCGCATCCCCGACCGCCGCGCCACGCTGTTTCGCAACCAGTGCGTGCTGGACTTCTCAAGGCCCGAGGTGGTGGACCACATCTACGGCATGCTTGAAAAGGTCCTGCGGGAATCCAAAATATCCTACATCAAATGGGACATGAACCGCAGCATCACCGAGTGCTTCTCCGCCGCGCTCCCGCCCCACCGGCAGGGCGAGGTTTTCCACCGGTACATACTGGGCGTCTACGCGCTCTACGAGCGGCTGATCGCGGCGTTCCCCGACATACTGTTCGAATCCTGCGCCAGCGGCGGCGGGCGCTTCGACCCCGGCATGCTGTACTACGCGCCCCAGGCCTGGACCAGTGACGACACCGACGCCTACGAGCGTTTGAAGATACAGTACGGCACCTCCCTGGTCTACCCGGTCAGCGCCATGGGCAGCCACGTCTCGGCGGCGCCGAACCTCCAGACCGGCAGGAGCGCGTCCCTCCGGATGCGCGCGGACGTGGCCTTCTTCGGCACCTTCGGCTATGAGCTCGACCTGGACACGCTGACGGAAGAGGAGCAGGCCGCGGTCGCCCGGGACACCGCCTTCATGAAGGCCCACCGGGAGCTGATACAATTCGGCGACTTCTACCGCCTCGCCTCCCCCTTCGAGGGCGACGACGCCGCGTGGATGGTGGTCAGCGGGGACCGGACGCAGGCCATCGTCGGCCGGTATCACGCGCTGCACGCCGTCAACACCCCCGCCCGGACCCTCCGGCTGGCGGGGCTGAAGCCCGACGCCGCCTATGCCGTCAGCATTCCCGCGCCGGACGGCGGCGAGACGCAGATCGGCGTATTCTACGGGGACGAGCTTATGAACGCGGGCGTGATCGCCCACCCCGATCAGTCGGAGGTCGACGGCTTCATCCACCCCGCCGGCGACTTCTCCTCCGAAATCCTCCTCCTCACCGAAACCCGCGGCGAATCGGTTTGACGGAGATAGTGCCCATAATATAATTCAGCCCACCGGGTCGGCTCCCTCGAAATCGAAACGATCATGTGTCGTTTCTTGGGGATAAACCCGGTGGGCTGGTGTTTCATACTATTCTCATTCTAAAAACGCATCAAGTATCCACTGCCTGCAAGTGATGCTGCGAACGATCTCACATGAAAGACTACGGATAGTTTCACACAAACGATCAACAACACATTCCAGAGTTCTAAAGATTTCGTTTCT
>JAFRFY010000186.1 GCA_017434085.1 Clostridia bacterium | reverse complement strand
GGACCGATACGTGCGGGCGATGGGGGCATCGCCCCTACGCCCCGGTGCGGACCGATACATGCGGGCGATGGGGGCATCGCCCCTACGCCCCGGTGCGGACCGATACGTGCGGGCGATGGGGGCATCGCCCCTACGCCCCGGTGCGGACCGATACGTGCGGGCGATGGGGGCATCGCCCCTACGCCCCGGTGCGGACTGACATGTAGGGGCGATGCCCTCATCGCCCGGTCGTTCGACGATCCACATCGGCCACTCTGACCCGTCGGAGCGGAAACCCGGGAGCACGCGGCACACGAAAGGAAGGGAAACGGGATGCTTGATTCCATCCGGCCAAAGAAATCAACCATTTATCTGTATCTGCTGATACCGGTGGCGCTGTTCATCTTCACGGTGTTCATGCCGCTGGTGGCGGCGCTGTTTTACAGCTTCTTCGAGTGGAAGAGCGGCCCGGTGAAGACCTTCAACGGCATCACCAACTACAAGCTGCTGTTCGCGGACACCACCTTCTGGGCGTCCTTCGGGCACAACCTGTACCTGGTGGCGGCCTGCATCATCGGGCAGATCGGCATCGCCTTCATACTGGTGCTGTTCGCCAACTCCCGCCTCGCCAGGTGCCAGACCATCCACCGCACCTTCGGCTTCTTCCCGTCCACCATCTCCGCCGTGTGCATCGGCATGATCTGGACCATGATCTACCACAACAAGTACGGCATACTGAACTGGTTCATCATCAACGTGCTGGGCAGGCCGGAGCTTGCGCAGGTGTGGCTGAACGACTCCGCCCACGTGATGCTGTACGTATCCATACCGCTGATCTGGCAGTACATCGGCTACTACATGGTCATCATGTTCTCCGCCATCGCGGGCATCGACAAGTCCATATTCGAGTCCGCCGAGATCGACGGCGCCAACGGCTACCAGACCGCTATACACATCACGCTGCCGCTGATACGCAACACCATGCTGGTGTGCCTGACGCTGTGCATCGCGGGCAACATGAAGGCCTTCGACAACATCTACACCATGACCCGCGGCGGCCCCGGCACGGCCTCCATGGTCATGGCGATGTACGGCTACAAGGTATCCTTTGAACAGACCAACCTGGGCTACGGCTCCACGATCTCCGTCGCCATATTCGTATTGTCGCTGGCGGTCATCGGCGGCTCCCAGTGGCTGGTCAAGCGGGCGACCCGCGGACTGGAGGCGTAATCATGCAGAAGAAAGCTGAAATCACGGCGGTTCGCCAGACCTCTCCCGTGGGCAAGGCCGTCGGCACGGTGCTCATCAACCTGGTGCTGTGGGTGTTCTCATTAAGCTGCATCTTCCCGCTGGTGTGGATGCTCTACTCCTCCTTCAAGGAAAAGCGCGTGTTCAACGCCGACATCATCGGTCTGCCGAAGGTGTGGGACCCGGTCAACTACATCAAGATACTCTCCAACAAGGACTATCACCTGTGGCAGTCCATGTGGAACAGCCTGCGCACCACGGGCCTGTCCATCATCATGATCGTGCTGTTCAGCTTCATCGTGGGCTACATACTGGCCCGCATACGCTTCAAGCTGAACCGGCCGCTGTACGTGATGTTCCTGATGGGCATGCTGATACCGATCCACTCCCTGCTGGTGCCCATCTACGTGGTGTTCAAGAACGTGAACCTGCTGGACAAGTGGTACACGCTGCTGTTCCCCTACGTGAGCTTCGGCCTGCCGATGGGCATATTCCTCACCGAGGGCTACGTGAAGGGCATCCCCGTGGCGCTGGAGGAGGCCGCCTCCATCGACGGCGCGGCGTTCTCCCGCACGCTGTGGACCATCATATTCCCGCTGTGCCGCCCGATCCTGGTGACCATCGCCATCATACAGATCTTCGGCTGCTGGAATGAGTTCTCCTTCGCCCTGGTGCTGATGAACGACGTCAACCTGCAAACCGTGCCGCTGGCGCTGACCCAGTTCAAGGGCCAGTTCGCCTCGGACTACCCCAAGCAGATGGCCGCCATGCTGATCACCATGGCCCCCATCGTGATCATGTACTTCGCCTTCAATGGCCAGATCATCAAGGGCATGGTCGCCGGCGCGGTGAAGGGATGAGGGTGCGATAAGCGAACGAAAAAACCCGCCTTTCGTTTGATGAAAGGCGGGTTTTTGATGGTGAGTATTACCACACGTCGGTCCAGGACCCCGCGATCTGCAGCGCCAGGTCCTCGGTCAGGGCGTCCTCGTCCGTCCGGTCAAAGTGGAATTCCGCCAGGCGGTTTTCGCTGAGGGTCACGGTGATCGACAGGCTGCCGTCGTCGCCGCGGACGATCCGGGCCGGCTTGCCGTTGGCGGATATCTCCTCGCCCGCCGCGCCGTCCACGGGGTACACGATGGTCAGCGACGCCGTGCCGTCCGCGCTTCTGGCGACGTAGCACGCGCCGTCCGCGTCGGTGTCCTCGCCGGTCCAGCCCTCGGGCAGGAAGATCTCCACGTCCAGCGCCTGCACGGTGGTCCACGCGCCGTCGTAGCCGCCGGCGTCAAAGTCGTCCGCGCTCATGGCCAGCACCTGCGCCACGGAGACCCCCGTCACGCCGGTGAACAGCATCGCCGCGAGCAACAGTATTCCTATAAGCTTCATAACATCCTCTCCCCTTTCGCGGTGGGATTTGTTTTCACATTTATTATAATCCCTCCGGGGGCGGTTGTCCATCTTCAACACACAAATACCACAGAATCTTCCAGCCCGCACCTACTGTTGGGGGGCAGGCGAGGGAACGCCTACGGGTTCTTCCGCTCGTCGTACCACTCCAGGAAGCTGTGGTCCTCCCCCAGGGTCTTCCAGCCGGGGAAGGTGTCCAGGTTCACGGCGTGGATGCTGTTGAACACGCTCTTCTCCACGTCGGGGTTGTGCGCCCTGAGCTGTTTAAGCAGCAGCTTGACCTCCTGCCGCTTGGAGGCGTGGATTGCCTCGGCGGCGTGCTCGGTGAACCGGCATGCGCACTGCAAAAACTTCAGCCCGTTGTAGTTGCGCCAGGCGATGATGTCGTCCTCGTGCACGCAGTACAGCGGGCGGATCAGCTCCATGCCCGGGAAGTTGTCGCTGCGGATCTTGGGCATCATGCCCTGCAGCTGCGCGCCGTAGAGCATGGCCATCACGGTGGTCTCGATCACGTCGTTGAAGTGGTGCCCCAGCGCGATCTTGTTGCAGCCCAGCGCCCGCGCCCGGGCGTACAGAAAGCCGCGGCGCATGCGGGCGCACAGGTAGCAGGGGTTCTTCTCCGCGCCGTTGGCGACCTCGAACACGTTGCTCTCAAACACCTGCACGGGCAGCCTGAGCAGCGCGGCGTTATGCTCGATCTGCCGCCGGTTCTCGGGGATGTACCCCGGGTCCATCACCAGATACACCGCCTCGAAGGGCACGTCGGAGTAGCGCTGCAGCTGGCGCATCATCACGGCCAGCAGCATGGAATCCTTGCCGCCGGAGATGCACACGGCGATGCGGTCGCCCGCCTGGATCAGCCGGTAGCGCTTCACCGCCGCCACGAAGGGCGTCCACAGCGCCTTGCGGTACTTCTTCTGGACGCTGCGCTCGATGAGCTGGCAGGCGTCCATATTGCGCGCGTTCCTGCCCATATCAGCTCACTTCCACGCCTTCCGGCTGTGCCGTGGCCTCCGTCTGCGCCGCGGGGCGGGCGACGGTCACCAGCCCGACCTGCTCCGGGTAGCAGCCCGGCAGCCACTCAAAGCCGCCCTTGGCGAAGTTGGAATAGCGGGCCATGGCCTTGAGCAGCTTCACGCCGTCGTAGGGCTGCATGACCGTGGGCCGGTAGTCGTTCTTGCCGGAGCCGCTGGAGACGCTGCACGGGATCACGTTGATGCCGCCGTCGCTGATCTCCCCGGTCTCGGACACATTGAACACCTGCTGGAACATCAGCGCCCGCTTGTCGGAGGGATTGTCGTTGCCGCCGAAGCAGAAGTTGCCCAGGCTGTACACGATGTACTTGCCCTTGTACTTCTCGATGCCGCCGTACACGTGGGGATGGGTGCCGATGATGAGGTCGGCCCCGGCGTCGATGATGGCGTGGCCGTAGGTCTTCTGGGCGGGCACAGGCTCGTAGTGCTTCTCCCGGCCCCAGTGCATGTTGACGATCAGTATGTCGCAGTCGGGGCGCTCGCGCTTGACGGCCTCCACGATCTTAGCCTTGTCGATCTCCCACTCCAGATACCCCAACGCCGTGACGCGCACGCCCTTTATGGTGGTGCGGAACACCTTGGCGTAGCCGCAACAGCCCACGCCGGCGGCCTCCAGCACCTCGGCGGTGCGCTTGAGGCCCGCCGTGCCGAAGTCCTTGGAGTGGTTGTTGGCCACGTTGCACAGCTCCACGCTGGAGCCGGTGAGTATGTTCACGAAGTCCGGGTCGCCCTTGAACACGTAGCTGCCGTGGCGGTCCTTTCCCACGTCGGTCAGCGGGCCCTCGAGATTGACCACGGTCAGGTCGTCCGCCTCGAACAGCGGCCGCACGTTGGCGAGGAAGTAGTCGTAGCCGTAGGACTGCACGAACCGCTTGAACCGGGCGTAGGTGTCCTGGTGCACGCTGCCGCCCAGGGTGCAGTCCCCCGCGGCGGTGATGGTGATGGTCCGGGCGCCGGTCGTGGGCGTCGGCACCGGGCTGTCGGCGGGCGTGCCCGTGGGCGCTTCCGTGGGCGTCTGCGTGGGCGCGGCGGTGGGCACGCGGGTGGGTTCCCCGGGGTAGCCGGGCAGCACGCGGGGGGCGAAGTTGCCTTCGTCCCCCGCGGCGGTGAGTGCGCCGGATGCGGCGGCGGGACCGTCGCCGGTCATGCCCGGCGCGGCGATCTCCATAGCGCCGTCCTCCACGTACCACGTATTCCGGGGCTCGACGGGGCGATTCAGCGCGGACATCGCCAGCAGGCAGCCCACGCATATAAGCGCCACACCGGCGTAAATCGCGCCGGTCCTGAGCATGCGCCGCCTGCGCGCGGCACGCTTGCGCGCCGCCTTGGACATCTTCCGCTGCTTCGCCACAGTCCTCCCCCTATCCGTTTTTTATTTGACCATCTGGTCGTAGTAGATCTGTTCCTGTATCTGTATCTTCTGTTCCTGGGTCAGCTCGGCCGCGCCGATGGGCTGCCGGGTGGCCTCGGTTTGGATGGCCGCGGCGGGTTCCTCGATGCCGGTGACGGCGTAGTCCGAGGCCGCCGCATCCGCTTGGGCGGACGCCGCCTCCATGGCGGACGCCGCCTCCGTGACGGACGCCGCCTCCGTGACGGACGCCGTCTGCGGCTGGACCGTCCCCGCGGCATCGGCGCTGCCCACGGCGGTCCTGCTCAAAAGCCCGATCTGCTCGGGGTAGCTGCCGGTCATCCACGCGGTATTCCTGTTCAGGTTGGAGTACCTTGCGATGGCCTTGAGCAGCTTGGTGCCCGCCTTGGCCCCCAGTATGTGGGGCTGGAAATCGTTCTTCCGGGAATCGCCGGACACGCGCACGGGAATCACGTTGATGCCGCCGTCGGTGATCTCCCCGGTCTCGGACACGTTGAACACCTGCTGGAACATCATGGCGCGCTGGTCGGAGGGCATGGTATTGCCGCCGAAGCAGAAGTTGCCCAGGCTGTAGCAGATGTACTTGCCCTTGTACTGCTCCACCCCGCCGTACACGTGGGGATGGGTGCCGATGACCAGGTCCGCGCCGGCGTCGATGACGGCGTGGCCCACGTCCTTCTGGTCCTTCATGGGCTCGTAGTGCATCTCGAAGCCCCAGTGCATGTTGACGATCAGCAAATCGCAGTCGGGGCGTGCCTTCTTGACGGCGTCCACGACCTCGGACTTGCTGTTGTTCCACTTGTCAAAGCCCAGCACGGTGACGCGCACGCCCTTGACGGTGGTGTTGTACGCCTTGGAGTAGGCGCAATAGCCGATGCCGGCCTCGTCCAGGGCCTGGGTGGTGCGTTGAAAGCCCTCCTTGCCCATGTCCATGGCGTGGTTGTTGGCAAAATTGCAGACCTCGACGCTGGAGCCGGTCATGATGGCCGTCCACTCCGGCTCGCCGCGGAAGCAAATGCCGCTCTTGGTGGTCATGGTGCCCACGTCGGTCAGCGGGCCCTCGAGGTTGATGATGGTCAGGTCGTCCTGCTGGAACACCGAGCGCACGTTCTGGAAGAAGTAGTCGTAGCCGTAGGTGTCCACGTACTTCTTGAACACCTTGTAGGTATCGTGCTTCAGGCAGCCGCCGAAGGTGCAATCGCCCGCGGCGGTGATGGTAATGCTGGTGCTGCCGTCCGGGTTGGCCTGGGCCCTGGCGTCCTCCGATTCGGACAGGTCCGCGCCGTCGGCGGACGAACTGCCCGCCTGGATCACCGTGCCGTCGTCGGACAGTATCTCCCGGGTATCGGTGGCCTCCTCGCCGAAGTCCGGCGCGACGCCGAATTCGGATTCAAAGCTGGGCACCTCGCTGCTGGCCTGGTCGTCGGCGGCCTGGTCCGCCCGGGTGGGCAGGTCGGGCACGGCGTCAAAGTTGCTGGAGCCGTCGGTCGCGGCGTTGTCGGCGGTTTCAAAGGTCCCCGCCGCCACCCTCGCGCCGCCGGCATCCATTGGCGGCGCCGCGATCTCCAGCGCGCCGTCCTCCACGTACCAGGTGGATTGCGGCACCACGGGTCGGTTGAGTATCGATATCATGATCAGGCAGACGACACATACGGCGGCTATGCCGCCAAAGAGAATTCCGTTGCGGATCATCTGCCTTCTGCGCTTCATGCGCCTGCGCTCCGCCTTGGTGTTTTTCTTTTTTGTCATCTTTTTGCCCATATTTTGCCTCCATCCTTATGACAATCCGGGATTATTATACTATTTTTTGTCACAATGTTCATTATCTACATGTTAAATTTAAATTTCAAACATATTTCCGTCATATTTGATCATATTTGTGAAATATTCTAATACTATTCTCATTCTAAAAACGCATCAAGTATCCACTGCCTGCAAGTGATGCTGCGAACGATCTCACATGAAAGACTACGGATAGTTTCACACAAACGATCAACAACACATTCCAGAGTTCTAAAGATTTCGTTTCT
>JAFRFY010000185.1 GCA_017434085.1 Clostridia bacterium | reverse complement strand
CGGCAGCGCGGACTGCGCCGCGACCCTGCGGGCGCTGAACGCGCTGTGGGGGCTTCATCTGTCGGACGCCGCCCTCATGGACATCGGCGCGACCCTGGGCGCGGACGTGCCCTTCTGCCTGGCGGGCGGGCTTTGCCGGGTGCGCGGTATCGGCGAGCGCATCGACCGCGCCCCCGCCGCCCCGGAGATCCCGCTGGTGCTGGTCACCCCCGGCGGCGGGCTGTCCACGGTGGAGGTGTTCACGCTGTGGGACCGGGAGGGTTTTCCGGACGTTAAGCTGGACGCCCCCGCGCTGGTAAACGCCGTGGCCGACCGCCGCTTTGACTGTATCGACCGGCTGTGCGCCAACGCCCTCACCGCCCCGGCCGTCAGGCTGATGCCGGAGATCGGCGGGCTCATTAATGACATGCGCCGCCTGGGGGCCCGCGCCGCCTTCATGACCGGCAGCGGCTCCACCGTGGTGGGCGCGTTTGAGGATACGCTGACCGCCCGCCGCGCCGCCGACGCCCTCCCGGGAGCCGTGCTCACGCGCACCCTCCCGGACTAAAGCCATCCCATGAGGTGATTGACACGAAGACCATCGTTGCGAAATTCGGAGGAAGCTCCCTGGCCAGCGCGAGCCAGTTTGAAAAGGTCAGGGCCATCGTCCAAAGCGACCCGGCCCGCCGGTTCGTGGTGGCCTCCGCGCCGGGAAAGCGCTTCCCGGAGGACGAAAAGGTCACCGACCTGCTGCAGCAGTGCTACGACGCCGCCATCTGCGGGCGTCCCTTCGAGCCCGCGCTCGCGCGCGTCCGGGACCGCTTCGGGGAGATCGTCTCCGCGCTGGGCCTCGATTTCCCGCTGGAGCGCGAGATCGGCGCGCTGCGGGAGCATCTTTCCGGCATACCCCGGCAAAGCTACATCCTGAGCCGCGGGGAATACCTGAACTCCCGCATACTGGCCGACTACCTGGGCTATACCTTCGTGGACCCGGAGTGGTGCGTCTGCTTTGACGACGCTGGCAGGCTGGACGCCCCCGTCACCCGCCGCACCATCCACGCGGCGCTCCGGCCCCTCCCAAACGCGGTGGTGGCCGGCTTCTACGGCGCGGACATGACCGGGCAGATCCACACCTTCTCCCGGGGCGGCTCGGACGTGACCGGCAGCCTGGTAGCCGCCGCCATCGGCGCGGACCTCTATGAGAACTGGACCGACGTCTCCGGGCTGCTGGCCGCGGACCCCCATATCGTCAAGGCCCCCAAGACCGTAAAATACGTCAGCTACCGCGAGCTGCGCACGCTGTCCTACATGGGCGCTTCGGTGCTGCACACCGACGCCGTGCTGCCCGTGGCCGACATGAGCATCCCCATCAACATCCGAAACACCGACCGCCCCGGCGACGCGGGCACCACCATCGTGCGCAAGCTGCCCAAGGGCGAGACCAAGTACCCCATCATCGGCGTGGCGGGCCGGGTGGGCATGTCGGTCATCCAGGTGGAGAAGGTCATGGTGTCCGACGAATCCGGCTTCACCGCCGTCATGCTGGACATCCTCAAAAAGCGGCGCATCCCCTTCGAGCAGTGCCTCACCGGCATCGACACCGTCACCGTCGTCATGCGAAGCGACGTGCTCGCCCCCTGCAAGCAGGACCTTTTCGCCGAGATCCGCCAGACCCTCAACCCCGACTACCTGGGCCTCACCGAGAACCTCTCGATGATCGCGGTCATCGGCGAGCGGGGCACCGAATCCTGCGACGCCAACGTCCGCGTGCTCCAGGCCCTCGCCCGGGTGGGCATGCCCATCAATACCATCAACCAGGGCGCGGGCAAGCTCAACCTGCTCATAGGCGTCCCCGAGGAGCGCTATGAGGAGGCTATACGGGCGATCTACGCGACGATCGAGGAAGGGGAATGAGGGAGTAGGCAGTAGGGAGTAGGGAGTAGGCAGTAGGGAGTAGGGGTTATGTCGGTACAAAAGCAACCGTAGGGGCGATGCCCTCATCGCCCGACGGTATCAGTACCCCCATTCTTTAGGGCGATGCCCTCATCGTCTGGATGATATCCGAACCCGTATCGTAGGGGCGGCGATGCGCCGCCCCTACGCCTGCCCCAGGCTATTCCTATTGCCTATTCCCTATTGCCTATTCCCTATTGCCTATTCCCTATTGCCTATTCCCTATTGCCTAATCCCCTATTTGTCAAACAATCGTCACAATTTGCGGGCCGCGCGCCCCTTTATTACCCACTCCTTTTGTTGTATAATGAGGTATAGTGTTGACAGTTCCTGTCAATATGGCGCATTGTGCGAAACGTTTTATGAGCACCGCGGATCAGCAAAGGAGGAAGAAGTGAGATGAAGAAGCTGTTCACCACCGTGGTGGCGCTTTTGATCGTCGCGTCCCTGGTGATGTCGGCGTCGGCGTACACACTCTATGTCAACAGCGACCCCGGCAAGGTACACAAGCGCAACAGCAAGGATTCGGACGTCATCAGCCGCCTGCCCTTCGCGGGCGCGGTGGACGTGTTCGAGGACGACGGCAACGGCTGGGCGCACATCAGCTACGTCAACAAGAAGGGGCAGGTCAAGACCGGCTGGATACAGTTCAAGCACCTGACGGCCCAGCAGCCCCACAAGCACTCCTGGGGACCCTGGCGCGTGGTCCGGCAGCCCAGCTGCGACCACAAGGGCCTGAAGGAGCGCACCTGCACCACCTGCGGCAAGACGCAGAGCAAGGAGATAGGCAAGACCAAGCACCAGTTCGGGCCGTGGAAGGTGACCAAGGCGGCCACCTGTGTCCAGAAGGGCGAGCGGGTGCGGATCTGCCAGGTTTGCGGGCTTCATGAGAAGAAGAGCTTCCTGGCCGACCACGACTACACCCCGTGGACACTGACCCGGGAGCCCAGCTGCACCCAGACCGGCGAGCGCGTGCGCACCTGCCGGGTGTGCGGCAAGCAGGATCACCAGGCCCTGGACAAGCTGGCCCACAGCTACGAGTGGCGCGTGCTGGTGGAGCCCACCGACCACTCCAGCGGCACCCGGGCGAAGATCTGCACCGTGTGTGGCTATGACGGCGGCGAGGAGAGCTTCGATCCCGAGGGCACCCTGCGGCGCAAGGCCCGGGGCGACGCCGTGTACAGCATGCAGCAGCGGCTGGTGGAGCTGGGCTATCTGAACGCCGGCGGCGCGGACGGCGCGTTCGGCGGCGGTACCGAGAAGGCGCTCAAGCAGTTCCAGGCCGACGAGGGCCTGACCGTCGACGGCGTCGCCTGGCCCCAGACGCTGCAGCGGCTGAACCACGACTTCGGCCCCTGGGAGACGGTGAAGGAGATGACCCGCACCGAGCCCGGCGAGCGCAAGCGCGTGTGCAAGGACTGCGGCTACGAGCAGCACGAGGTGGTGGAGTCCAGCGACGGCTACGAGATCAAGAGCCGGGGCGAGGAGATCCGCGCCCTGCAGCAGATCCTCGGCGCGATGGGCTATGACGTGGGCAGCTTCGACGGCATCTACGGCGCCAAGCTGGACAAAGCCATGGCCAAGTTCGCCGAGGAGCGCGGCGTGCACTTTGTGCCGGGCAAGATCCGCCCCGCCGAGGTGGACGCCCTGATGAACGCCTGGTTCGAGACCATGAACGACGACAGCTGGAAGGGCGAGGGCGACGGCAGCGCGCCCGTCAACCTGGCGCTGACGCTGGACGTGGTGGGCGCGAGCGACGACAACTGCATCAAGAATTACAGCTGGACGCTGACCAACCTGGGCGGCGAGCAGGCGCACTTCCTGGCGCTGCTTTTGACCTTCGGCAACCGCGCCGACTTCAAGCGCAATAACCTGGTGATGGTGCTGGACGGCGAGGCGCTCAAGCCCAACGCCGGCAACAGCGTGTCCGGCACCTTCAGCGCGGACGACGACTGGGGCGAGGGCGCGCTGCACTTCGCGGCGCTGGCGGTGTCCGACCAGAGCGGCGCCAAGTGGCTGAGCAACGAGGTCACCTTCGACAACAGCAACACCCCCGCGCCGAAGACCGTGTCCCCGATCGGCGCGGCGCTGGACGTGAACAACCTGAGCAACGCGGTGGTGCCCGTGTCCTTCAACCAGGGCGACATCGCCAGCCTGGCCTCCGGCACCTTCATCAACGCGATACACATCTTCTCGCTGGACACCTATGACGTCGGCCAGATCGAGGCCCTGCGCCCCGGCGACACCCTGATGGTGGGCGGCGAGGCCGTGGAGATCGCGTCCGCGGTGCCCATGCCGATCAATCCCGAGGCCCCCGATATCCGTGAGATGGAGATCAACGGCGGCAACGAAGGCGACGGCTTCATGATGGTGGCGTCCCCCGAATCCAACGGCTACGTGGTGCGCATGCTGAGCGACGTGCCCACCTACACCGAGCAGGGCGTGACCTCGCTCATGCTGGACGCCGGGTGCGTGTACAACGATAGCTCCGACCTCGACGCGGGTCCCGTGACCGTCAGCTACGACGGCATCGCGGACGCCATCCGCGGCGACGCGACCGGCTTCTTCGTGCCCTACAACACCACCCTCACCGTGGTGGACAACCGGATCACCGAGATCAACCGGGAGTACGTGCCGTAAGCGAAACTCCGACGCCAGCGGCTCCGCCGCTGGCGTATTTTCATGGAAAGGACAGGGTTATCATGGACTACAGGCAGAAGGTGACGATGGATTCCTCGGGGTTTGTGCTGCTGGCGGACTACATCCCGGGGATCGTGCAGGAGATACGCTACTACTCCACCTACAACTTCGTGGGGGAGCGCGTGGACGGCTACGAGGAGCCGGTGGCGCTGCTGACCGTGGAGGCGGCCCGGGCGCTCAAGCGCGTGGCGGCCGAGGTCAACGTGCAGGGCTACCGGCTCAAGATCTACGACGCCTACCGCCCCGCGAACGCCGTTCGGCACTTCGTGATGTGGGGCATCGACGACCTGGACCTGCGCATGAAGCCCTTCTTCTACCCCGACCTTGAAAAGCAGGAGCTGTTCAAGCGGGGCTACATCGCCAGCCAGTCCTCCCACAGCCGGGGCAGCGCCGTGGACCTGACCCTTCTGGACATGCGCACCGGCAAGGAGGTGGACATGGGGAGCCCCTTCGACCTGTTCAGCGAGGTCTCGCACCCCGACAGCGCCGCCGTCACCGAGGCGCAGCACGCAAACCGCATGTTCCTGCAAAGCGCCATGGTGCGCAACGGCTTTCAGCCCATCGACTGCGAGTGGTGGCACTTCGCGCTGAAGGACGAGCCGCACCCGCAGACGTATTTTGAGTTCCCCGTGTCGGGGAGGTATTTGCTTAGGGAGTAGGGAGTAGGGGTTATGTCGGTTACGACATCACGTAGGGGCGATGCCCTCATCGCCCGCGGGGAACAGGGAACACGTAGGGGCGATGCCCTCATCGCCCGCGGGGAACAGGGAACACGTAGGGGCGATGCCCTCATCGCCCGCGGGGAACAGGGAACACGTAGGGGCGATTCCCTCATCGCCCGCGGGGAACAGGGAACACGTAGGGGCGATGCCCTCATCGCCCGCGGGGAGTAGGGGTTCCATAGTTTACAAACGAGGAGAATGAACATGCTGAGCGACCGGAGGAAATGGTTCGTCAAGGGGTTGAGGGACGGCATACCGATCATGCTGGGGTACTTTGCGGTATCGATCGCGCTGGGCATCGCCGCGAAGAACGCGGGCATGACGGCGGCGCAGGCGACGGTCGCCAGCGCGCTGATCATGGCCTCGGCGGGCCAGTACATCGGCTTTACGCTGATCGCGGCGGGGGCGAGCCTCGCGGAGGTCATCGTGATGGAGGCCATCGCCAACGCCCGCTACCTGCTGATGTCCACGGCGCTTTCGCAGAAGGTGGACCCGGCCCTGCCCCTGCGGCACCGCATGCTGATGGGGCTGTGGATCACCGACGAGATCTTCGGCGTGTCGGTGTCGGTGGAGGGACGGCTGAACCCGTACTACGTCTACGGCATGGCGGCGGTGGCCACCCCCGGCTGGGCGCTGGGCACGCTCATGGGCGTGGTGCTGGGCAATGTGCTGCCGGTGCGGGTGGTGAGCGCGCTGTCGGTGGGGCTGTACGGCATGTTCATGTCGATCTTCGTCCCCCCGGCCCGCAAGAATCCCGTCATCGCGGGCCTGGTGATCATAAGCTTCGCGCTGAGCTGGGCCGTCAGCGCGCTGCCCTGGTTCGACGGCATCTCCTCCGGCATGAAGATCATACTGCTCACCGTGTGCATCTCCCTCGTCGCGGCCATCGCCTTCCCCGTGGACGGAAAGGAGGACCGCCATGCGGCATAACGTCTACCTCTACATACTGGGCATGTGGGGCATCACCTACCTGATCCGCGTGCTGCCGCTGACGCTCATCCGGCGGGAGATCACCAACAGGACCATACGCTCCTTCCTGTTCTACGTGCCCTACGTGACCCTGGCGGTCATGACCTTCCCGTCCATACTCTCCGCCACGCAGACCCCCGTCTCCGCCGCGCTGGCCCTCGTCGCGGGCCTGGTCATGGCCTGGTTCGGCCTGAGCCTGTTTAAGGTCAGCGTGCTGTGCTGCGTCGTGGTGTTTGTCGCGGAGCTGGTATTGTGACACTCTGTGCGCGACACTGCTTGACATGTCTGTTAGTTTGTTGTAAAATAAAGATGAATTGCGGGGTGTGTGCATACTCGCAAACAAACATCAAGGGAGGAACACTTATATGAAGAAAATCCTGTCTGTGATCCTGGCGGTAGCGATGCTTCTGACGCTGGCGGCGGTCGCGGCGTCCGCGGAGGGCAATGTGTACAGCGTGGCCTATCTGGTCAACGGCAACCTGGGCGACAAGTCCTTCTTCGATTCCGCCGAGGCGGGCCTGGCGGCGCTGCAGGAGGCCGGGCGCATCGAGTACACGACCATCGAGATGGGCGGCACGGACGAGGATCAGCCCACGTGGCTCTCCACGCTGTACGACGTGTCGGCGTCCGAGGACTACGACGTGATCATCTGCGGCACCTATCAGATGCCCGACTATCTGAAGGAGGTCGCCACCGAGTATCCGGACCAGAAGTACGTGATCTTCGACGACAACACCTACGTGGGCGAGAACGCCAACGTGCTGAACCTGACCTATAAGCAGAACGACATGGGCTACCTGGTGGGCGTCTACGCGGCCTGCATGACCGCCGACACCAGCCTGAACAACATCAACGCGGACGCCGTGGTGGGCTTCGTCGGCGGCGTGGATTCCCCCGTCATCAACGACTTCCTGATCGGCTTCATCGAGGGCGCGCAGTCCGTCAACCCCGACATCAAGATCGACACCCGCTACACCAATGACTACGTGGACACCGCCATCGCCAAGGAGTACGGCCTGTCCATGATCAACGACAACAAGTGCGACATCATCTGGGGCGTCGCGGGCAACGCCGGCAACGGCGCGGCCGAGGCCGCCCTGGAGACCGGCAAGGCCTGGTTCATCGGCGTGGACTCCGACCAGGAGCTGACCCTGAGCCCCGACCTGGCCGCGCTGACCCTGACCTCCGGTTTGAAGAACATCGGCAACTCCCTGATCTGGATGTTCGACGAGCTCGACGCCGGCAATGAGCACTGGGGCACCGAGGTCACCCTGGGCCTGGCCGAGGGCGGCGTCGGCATCGTGACCGACAAGAACTTCGACAAGTACGCCTCCGACGAGACCAAGGCCGCCGTGGCCGCGGCCCAGGAGGCCGTGCTGTCCGGCAGCATCACCGTGGATACCGCCATCGGCGAGAACGCCGCCGACGTGGTGTCCCTGCGCGAGGCTGTCCGCCCGTAAGCGGATCGACGCCCGGCAATCGACGGGGAGGAGGCTCCTGTGAGCTTCCTCCCCATTCTCAACCCACCCAACAAGGAGGTACAAGCATGCCAGACGAAAGAGCCTCGGAGAACTATGTCGTGCGCATGAAGGGGATCACGAAGGTTTATCCCAACGGCGTCGCGGCGAACCAGGGGGTGGATTTCGACCTGCGCAAGGGTGAAATTCACGCCCTGATGGGCGAAAACGGCGCGGGCAAGAGCACGCTGATGAAGATGCTGTTCGGCCTGGAGCAACCCACCAGCGGCGAGATCATCGTAAACGGCGAAAAGCTGGAGCTCACCTCGCCCTCGGTGGCCATCGCCCACGGCATCGGCATGGTCCACCAGCACTTCATGCTGGTGCCGAGCCTGTCGGTGGCAGAGAACATGGTGCTGGGCATGGCGCCGAAGAAGTCCGGCCTGTTCGTGGACCGGGCCAAGGCCATCGAGATCACGCGGGAGTATTCCGAAAAATTCAACCTGCACGTGGAGCCCGAGGCCAAGGTGATGGACATCCCCGTGGGCATGAAGCAGAAGGTGGAGATTTTAAAGGCGCTGGTGCGCGGGGCGAAGATACTCATCATGGACGAGCCCACCGCCGTTTTGACCTCGCAGGAGACCGCGGAGCTGTTCGTGGAATTGAAGAATCTCAAAAACCAGGGCTACACCATCGTGTTCATCTCCCACAAGCTCAATGAGATCATGGAGATCACCGACCGGCTGACCATCATGCGCAACGGCCGCAGCATGGGCGTGTACAACACCTGCGACGTCACCAAGGAGGAGATCTCCCGGCTGATGGTGGGCCGCGACGTGGTGCTGAGCGTGCAGAAGGACAAGGCCGTCCCCGGGGACACGGTGCTCAGGGTGCGGGAGCTCGAATACGTCAACGAGTGGCACAAGAAGATGCTGGACAAGGTGTCCTTCGACGTGCGCAAGGGCGAGATCCTGGGCATCGCGGGCGTGGAGGGCAACGGCCAGAAGGAGCTGATCGACATGCTGTTCAGCTTCAACGTGCCCAACTCCGGCACGGCCACCGTGAACGGCACAAGCATACTGGGCCTGCCCCAGCAGCGCATCCGCGAGCTGGGCGTGTCGCTGGTGCCCGAGGACCGCATGCTCTACGGCATCGCCGCCGACGCCTCCATCGAGGAGAACGTCATATCGGACCGCGCCTCCGACAAGCGCTACAACTCGGGGCCGCTGTTCAACATGAAGGCCATCCACCAGGAGGCGGACCGGCTGATCAGGGAGTTCACGGTGCTGTGCAAGGACCGGAGCCAGCACGTGGGCATGCTCTCCGGCGGCAACATCCAGAAGGTGGTGGTGGCCCGGGAGTTCTCCAACGATCCCGTGCTGATACTGGCCGACCAGCCCACCCGCGGCATCGACGTGGGCGCGACGGAGTTCATCCGCAAAAAGCTGGTGGAGCTGTCCCGCTCGGGCATCGCGGTGCTGCTGGTGTCCGCGGACTTGAACGAGGTCATGGAGCTCTCGGACAGCCTGATCGTGATGCACAACGGCCAGATCGCCGCCTACTTCGACGATACCGCCGGGCTGACCGACGAGATCATGGGCGAGTACATGCTGGGGCTCAAGCAGCAGAGTGATCAGGAGATAAGGAGGGCCTGTCATGACTAAACAACGTCAACTGCGGTTTACCGTCATCCGCAGCCTCGTGGCCATACTGATCGCGCTGCTGGTGGCCACGCTGCTGATATTCATCAGCGCCTCCGGCGCGACGTTCCACGACAAGCTGGAGGCCACCCGGGAGGCCTTGAAGCAGATGCTGGCCGGGCCGGTGTTCCGATTCAGCAAGAAGAACGGCACCGCCTTCGAGGCCAAGCGCCTGGCGGACATACTGGCCGCCATGATCCCCACGATATTCACGGGCCTGTCGGTGTGCGTGATGTTCTCCGCCAACCAGTTCAACCTCGGCGCGGAGGGCGGCATCATGCTGGGCGCCTTCGTCACGGCCATGGTCGCCATCTACCTGCCGCTGCCCGCGGGGCTGCACCCCGTCGTGGCGGTGCTGATCGGCGGCGCGGCAGTGGCGCTGGTGATGCTCCTGCCGGCGCTTCTCAAGACGAAGCTCAACGTCAGCGAGATGGTGTGCTCGCTGATGCTCAACTACATCATCATGTACGTCATCAAGTACCTGATGAACACCCACCTGGCCGACAAGAGCCGCGGGCAGATCATGTCCTACCCCTTCCGGGGATCCTCGGCCATATCGCCGATCATCAACAACGCCGTGTTCTCCGGCGCGAAGCTCAGCTGGGGCTTCGTCATCGCCATCGCGGCGGTGATCCTCTGCGGGCTGTTCATGTACCGCTCCCGCTGGGGCTACGCCATACGCATGATCGGCATCAACCAGGACTTCGCCAAGTACTCCGGTATGAAGGTGGGCGCGGTGATCGTGCTCTCCCAGGTGCTGGGCGGCTTCCTGGCGGGCGCGGGCGGCGGCATCGAGATGCTGGGCCGCTACACCAGCTTCTCCTGGTCGGCGCTGCCCGGCTACGGCTGGACCGGCATCACCATCGCCATCCTGGCGGGCAACAACCCCTACATGGTCCCGCTGGCGGCCTTCTTCATGGCCTACCTGTCCAAGGGCTGCGACCTGATGGCCACCTACGCCAAGGTGCCCGCCCAGCTTATAGACATCGTGCAGGGCGTGATCTTCCTGTTCTTCGCGGCGGAGCAGTTCCTGTCCGGCTACCGGCAGAAGCTGGTGGTCAGGTCCGCGCAGGAGGAGATCGAGCGCGCGCGCGCGGAAGGAGGGCGTCAGAATGCTTAATTTCCTGAAAATACTGGCCACGCCGGAGTTCTTCTTCTCCATCATACGCATCTCCGCGCCGATACTGTACGCCACGCTGGCGGCCATCGTGGTGGAAAAGGCGGGCTTCGCCAACATCGGCCTGGAGGGCCTGATGATGTTCTCCGCGCTGGCGGGCTCGCTGGTCAGCTACTACGCCGGGAGCTGGTTCTGGGGATTCCTGGCGGCGCTTTTGACGGGCGTATTGATGTCGCTGATGATGGGCTTCTTCGCCTTTCAATTAAAGACGGACATCATACTCGTGGGCATCGCCGTGAACATGATGGGCTCGGGCGGCACGCTGTTTCTGTGCAAGGTGATCACCAACCTGACCCGGGGCAAGGCCATGGCCTCCACCACGGGCCTGATCACCAAGTCGCTGTGCATCCCGGACATCACCATCCCCCTGCTGAACAAAATACCCTTTCTGGGCAAGGTGCTCTCCGGGCACAACCTGCTGACGTACCTGGCCTTCCTGTTCGTATTTTTGACCTCGGTGATGCTCTACCGCACCGCGCTGGGGCTCAACATACGCGCCGTGGGCGAGAACCCCAACGCGGCGTCCTCCGTGGGCGTGTCGGTGATGCGCATCAAGTACATCGCCATGGCCTTCTCCGGGCTGATGAGCGGCTTCGGCGGGGCGTTCATGTCGATGGCCTACGCCCAAGGCTGGTCGCTGGACATGGTGTCCGGCAGAGGCTTCATCGCCCTGGCGGCGCAGGCCATGGGCGGCGGGGAGTGCCTGGGCGGCATGCTGTCCGCGCTGGTGTTCGGCTTCGCGCAGGCGCTGGGCATCAAGTTCTCCGCCGTGGGCCTCGATTCCAACCTCGCATCTCCCATACCCTACGCCGTCACCATCATCGGCCTCGTGGTGTTCGCCGTGGTGCGCAATCGCCGCGTCAAGAAGCAGCACTCCGTCGCGGCGTTGGAGAAGGCCGCGGGCAGGTGAAACGTTGCGTTTCTGTTCACATGCAGTGCTTTTGAATTGGGAATTGGGAATGGGGAATTGGGAATTGCGGTGGAAATCCTGACGGATTTCTTTTGATAATGTGACTGTTCAGTCCGGCGGGCGATCAGGGGATCGCCCCTACGGATAACGCGCGATTGTAGGGGCGATGCCCTCATCGCCCGTCTGTAACTTTAAACGGCATTCTATAATTCCCAATTCCCAATTCCCCATTCTCCAAAGGAGTAACGCCATGACAAACCTGTCAAAGATCCCCCTCATCCTCGACGGCGATCCGGGGCATGACGACGCGATTGCCTGGACGCTGGCGCATATAAGCGGGCGGTTCGACATCCGCGCGGTGACCACCTGCGCGGGGAACCAGACTATCGAGAAGACCACCTACAACGCGCTGCGGGTGTGCGCGCTGATCGGGCTGAACGTCCCCGTGGCCCGGGGCTGCCCGCATCCGCTGCTGACCGCGCCCATGAACGCGCCCTCGGTGCACGGCGAATCCGGGCTGGACGGCCCCGCGCTGCCGGAGCCCGTCTTTGAGGCGCAGCCCTTCGGCGCGGTGGAGCTGATGGCCCGGGTGCTCCGGGAGAGCGCCGCGCCGGTGACCCTCGTGTCCACCGGTCCCATGACCAACACCGCCGCGCTGCTGCTCGCCCACCCGGAATTGAAGCCCAAAATCGCCCGGATCAGCCTGATGGGCGGCGGGCTTTTACACGGCAACTGGACCCCCGCGGCGGAGTTCAACATACTGGTGGACCCGGAGGCCGCGAGGATCGTGTTCGAGTCCGGCCTGCCGATACTGATGGCGGGGCTGGACGTCACCGAGAAGGCCCTGATACTGCCGGGGGATTTTGAGCGCATCCGCGCGCAGGGCAGCGCCGTCAGCGACGTGGTGTGGCAGTGGCTCGAGTTCTTCTATAAATTCCATCGCAACCTCGGCTACGCCGGCGCGCCGATGCACGACCCCTGTGCGGTGATGGCGCTGTTGTACCCGGAGCTGTTCACCATGAAGGACTGCTACGTGCAGATCGAGACCCTGGGCGACTACTGCAAGGGCGCCACCGTCCCGGACTGGCACGGCAGCACGGGCCATGCCCCCAACGCCACCTGCCTGTTGGACGTGGACCGGGACGCCTTCGCGGACCGGCTCGTTCAACTGATCGCCCGCTACAAGGAGGTGCGCCCATGAAACCGATCCCCGTGTGGATGGACTGCGACACCGGCACCGACGACGCCGTGGCCATCATGCTGGCCCACAGGCTGGAGGGCATCGATTTGAAGGCCGTCTCCGCCGTCTGCGGCAACACCACCCAGCAGAACGCTTATCTGAACACCCACCGCATCTGCAGGCTGATGGGCGGGCGCTACCCCGTGTACCGGGGCGCGGAGCGGCCGCTCATGAAGCCCCTGCACACCGCCGCCGAGGTCCACGGCGAAAACGGCCTGGGCGACGTGGAGCTGCCGCTGCCGGAGGACCTCGCCACGCCCCCCGAGCCCGCCTGGGACGCGCTGTACGCCTGCGCGAAATCCATGCCGGGCGAGCTCAGGCTGGTGCCCACCGGCCCTCTGACCAACGTGGCCATCGCCTTCATCAAGCACCCGGACCTGCCGACGCTACTGCACTCGGTCACGTTCATGGGCGGCTCCGCCGGGCCGGGCAACGTCACCCCCGCCGCGGAGTTCAACTTCTACACCGACCCCCACGCCGCCGAGCTGGTGCTCAAGAGCGGCGCGAAGCTCACGATGTGCGGCCTGGACGTGACCCTGCAGGCTTACTTCACCCCGGAGCAGCTGGACGCGCTGGCCGCCTCGGGCACCCGGGCCGGGCGCTTTGTCCACGACTGCAACCAGCGGGCGTGGAAGGCGCTTCACAAAATCGGGCAGCCCGGCTTCTGCATGCACGACTCATGCCCGGTGATGTTCCTGGCCCACCCGGAGCTGTTCGAGGGCGAGATGGCCGGGGTCGCCGTCGAGACCCGCGCGGAGCTCACCGCCGGGAAGTCCGTCACCGACCTGTACAGCGACAAGCAGTTCCCCTTCAAGAACGTGTTCGTGCTGCTGAAGGTCGATCGGACGCGGTTTATTGAGATATTGACCGAGTGTATACTGAGTATAGGGTGATACGGCATACAAATAACCACCGCGCTGAAATTCAGCGCGGCGGTTATCGTACAGGGAAGATGTCAGCGGGCCATCTGGATCTCCATCCAGATGCCCTCGTAGAGGTTCATGGAATCGGAGATGTCGTTGTAGTATTCGCAGCGGGCGATGACGTCCTCGGGGGGATTGAGGGCGGCGTTGGCGGCCTGCTCCGCGTCGAGGTTCTCCACGACCTGCTTCACGGGGGAGGAGTAATAGATATAGTCCATGTTCATCTGGGCGATGTCGGGGCGGCACATGAAGTTGATGAAGCACTCGGCGGCCTCCTTGTGGGCGGAGCCCTTGGGGATGCACATGCCGTCCACCCAGATGTTGGAGCCCTCCTCGGGCACCGCGTAGGCCAGGCGGTCGTTCTTCTCCATAGCGTAGAGGGCGTCGCCGGAGTAGATCACGGCCAGGGCGGCCTCGTTGGCGACCATCTTGTCCTTGGTCTCATCCACGAAGTTGCCGGAGATCAGCTTGTCCTGGCGCTGCTTGACCAGCATGTCGCCGGCCTCGCGCAGCTGGGCCTCATCGCGGGTGTTCATGGAGTAGCCCAGCGTCTTGAGGGCCAGGCCGATGGTGTCGCGCAGGGAGTTCATCATGAAGATGGAGCCCTTGTATTGCGCGTCGAACAGGCTCGTCCAGCTGGTGATCGGAGCGGACACCATGTCCTCGTTGTAGAGTATGCCCAGGGTGCCCCACATGTAGGGTACGGAGTGGGCGTTGCCGGGATCGTAGCTGGGGTCGCGCAGGTTGTCCAGGATGTTTTCAAGGTTGGGGATGTTGTCGAGGTTCAACTCCTCCAGACGGTCCTCCTTGATCAGCCGCTCGATCATGTATTCCGACGGGAAGATCACGTCATACGCGCCCGCGCCGGCCTCCAGACGGGCGTACATGTCCTCGTTCTGGGTGAAGTTGACGTAGGTGACCTCGATGCCCGTCTCGTCCTGGAACATGTCCAGCACCGAGGGGTCGATGTAGTCGTACCAGTTGTACACCACCAACTCCGTGCCGGCGAAGGGCTTGTCCTCCGCGAGGGCGGGGAGCGTGAACAGGCCCGCCAGCAGGGCGATCAGCAGTATGACGGCAGTCTTCTTCATGTGTATCATCCTTTCGTGTTATAAGGGGTTATGTGCAAAGCCCGAGGGCATTGTGCTTACGCGATATCTTCCAGTCCGTTGCGGCGGTTGACGATCAGCAAAAGTCCCAGCACCACGATGAACATCAGCGTGGAGAGGGCGTACATGGTGGGCTCGACGCCGCGGCGGGCGGCGGAGTAGACGATCATGGCGAGGTTCTGGTCGGTGTTGGAGGTGAAGTAGGAAATCACGAAGTCGTCCAGCGACATGGTAAACGCCAGCAGCGCGCCGGTGACGATGCCGGGCATGATCTCCGGGATGATCACCTTGTAGAGCGCCTTCGCCGGGTGGCAGCCCAGGTCCAGGGCGGCCTCGTAGAGGTTCGGGTTCATCTGCCGAAGCTTCGGCATCACCGAGAACAGCACGTAGGGGGTGTCGAAGGCGATGTGGGCCATGATCATCGTCCACTTGCCCAGCGGGACCTTGACGAATATGAACATCAGCATCAGCGACACGCCGGTGACGATGTCCGGGGTGGTCATGGGCAGGTAGGAGACGTTGATCAGCAGGTTGGCCATGCCCGTGGACATGGCGTGCATGCCGATGGCCCCCAGCGTGCCCAGTACGGTGGACACCACCGTGGCGATCACCGCCACCGTGATGGTCACGTTCAGCGCCGCCATGATCTGCTTGGACTTGAACAGCTTGACGTACCAGTCCAACGTGAAGCCCGTCCACGCCGCGCGGGACACCGAGGCGTTGAAGGACAGGGCGATCATCACGATGATGGGAATGTATAAAAACGCCAGTACCAGCGCCAGCCAAAGACCCTTGAGTAGCTTTCCGGCGCGATGACTGCGAACCTTCATATCAAACAATCCCCTTCCTTGTGTAATCGGGAATTAGGAGTTAGGAATTAGGAATTAGGAGTTAGGAGTTAGGAATTGGGGTTACGACCTCTTCCATCTGTAATTCCTCATTCCTCATTCCTAATTCCTAATTCTACCAAAGCCCTCCCCCCGTATTGTCGGGATCGACCTTCCTCAAAAGCCCGATGGACAGTATGATCAGCACCAGCATGACCAGGGAGATGGTGGAGCCGACGTTGCGGTTGTTCATGGCGATGAAGTAATCCTCGATCATGTCGCCGACCAGGTAGATCATGCCGCTGGAGAGCATGCGGGAGATGGCGAAGGTGGTCACGGCGGGCATGAACACCATGGTGATGCCGGACACCACGCCGGGGATGGACATGGGCAGCACCACGCGGCTGACCACGCGGATGGGGGAGGCCCCCAGGTCCTCGGCGGCCTCGATGACGGAGTAGTCCATCTTCTTGAGCACCGTGTAGACCGGCAGCACCATGAAGGGCAGGAAGTTGTACACCATGCCCACCAGTACGGCGCCCTCGGTGCCAATCATCTGTATGCGCTCAAGCCCCAGGGACTCCAGCAGGGTGTTGATGACGCCGTTGTTTTCAAACAGTGTCATCATGGCGTAGGTGCGCAGCAGGAAGTTCATCCACATGGGCACCAGTATCAGCACCACCAGCGTCTGGGCGTTGGAAAAATCCCGGCTGGCCAGGAAGTAGGCGGTGGGATAGCCGATCAGCAGGCACAAGAGCGTGCAGAAGAACGCCAGGCGCAGGCTGTCCCACAGCACCAGGCCGTACATCGGCGAGGCGATCTTGACGAAGTTGTTCACCGTGAACGCGCCGCTCTGGTCGGTGAAGGCGTAGTAGAGCACGAACAGCAGCGGCACCACGGTGAAGAGCACCATCCACACCCCGTAGGGTGCGGCATACCAGGAACGCTTCATGGGCTACGCCTCCTTGAGCACGGGCATCTTGTGCATGATGTGGATGTTGTAGGGTACGATGGTCATGCCCACCCGGGTGCCCACGGGCTGCATGGTGGTGGACTGGACCTTCCACTTGCAGTCGTTGGACTCTATGATCATCTCGTAGTGGACGCCCTTGAAGATCACGCTCTCCACCACGCCCCGGAGCATGCCCACGTCCTCGCCGACCAGCATGATGTCCTCGGGGCGGATGACCACGTCCACCGGCTCGTTCTTCGCAAAGCCCTCGTCCACGCACTGGAACTCGGTGTCGGAGAAGCGGACCAGGTCGTCCTGGAGCATGGTGCCGTCGATGATGTTGCTTTCGCCGATGAAGTCCGCCACGAAGGCGTTGCGGGGCTCGTCGTAGATGCCCTTGGGGTCGCCGATCTGCTGGATGCGCCCGTGGTTCATCACCACGATGGTGTCCGACATGGTCAGGGCTTCCTCCTGGTCGTGGGTGACGTAGATGAAGGTGATGCCCAGCTGCTGCTGCATGGCCTTGAGCTCCAGCTGCATCTCCTTGCGCAGCTTGAGGTCCAGCGCGCCGAGGGGCTCGTCCAGCAGCAGGACCTCGGGCTCGTTCACCAGCGCCCGGGCGATGGCGATGCGCTGCTGCTGGCCGCCGGACAGGGCGTTGGTGGAGCGCTTCTCGTAGCCCTCCATCTTCACCAGCTTGAGCATGCGGTTCACCCGGCGGGCGACCTCCTGCTTCATCTCGGCGCGGGACTTGCAGCCCAGCTGCTCCGGCGTCTTGAGGTTCAAGCCGAAGGCGATGTTGTCAAACACGTTCAAGTGGTTGAACAGCGCGTACTTCTGGAACACCGTGTTGATGCGGCGCTTGTAGGGCGGTATGCCGGTCATGTCCTTTCCCTCGAACAGCACCTCGCCGGTGGACGGCATCTCAAACCCGCCCAGTATGCGCAGAAGCGTGGTCTTGCCGCAGCCCGAGGGGCCCAGCAGCGTCACAAACTCCCGCTTGCGGATGTAGAGGTCGATGTCGTGCAGCACCTGCGTGTCGCCGAAGCTCTTCGAGACGCCCTTGATTTCGATGAGGCGGGTTTCGTCTATCATGGTTACAGCTCCTGTATAGCGTTGGGTGGGATTGTTATGTCGGTTCAACCACGAAACCGGGGTTCGGGATAGAGAGTGTGGAGTGTGGAGTGTGGAGTGTGGAGTTGCGGTTCAAATCCCTTCGGGATTTGTTTTGATTCAAAGGTTGATTGCAATGATCGTTCGTCTTGCTGTAACTCTAATCAAAGAAATCCGTCAGGATTTCCACCGGAACTCCACACTCCACTCTCCAAACTCCACTCTCAAAAGCTCGGCGGTGTCGAGACCCAGAGCACGCGGCAGGGGGTTTTGCCGGCGTTTTGGAGCTTGTGCGGGGCGGTGGGGCGGAAGTAGAAGCTCTCGTCGCGCCGCACGCGCTCTGCGCGGTCCCCCAGCACGATGCGGAGGGTGCCGGAGAGCACGTAGCCGAACTCCTCGCCCTCGTGGGGGTCGTCCTCGTCGGTCTCGCCGCCGGGGGCCATCTCCAGAAGGATCGGCTCCATGCGGTTCTTCTGGGCCGAGGGGATCAGCCACTTGATCTGGCCCTTTATGCCCTCCGGGTCCTCCTTGACGAATATGTCCTGATCGCCGAACACCAGCTTTTCGTCGTCCTTTGCGAAGAACGTCGGCAGGTCGCTGCCCAGGGTCTCCAGCAGGTCCGACAGCGTGTCCAGCGACGGGCTGGTCAGGTCCCGCTCCAGCAGCGATATGAAGCTTTTCGACAGCTCGACGCGGTTCGCCAGCTCCTCCTGGGTCAGCCCCCGCTGAAGCCGCAGCCGGCGCAGTTTATCGCCTATCTCCATATTGACGCCTCCCGAACGTTCGGAAAGTTTAAGATTACTAAACTCTTGGGTGAATTCTATTAAACCATCTTTTGAGGCGCGTGTCAATACGGATGGGGCGCAGGAAGGGTTAAATGTATGTGTAATTATATTATGCGCGTGGAAGTTGAGTGGGAGTGAACGGGATTGAGGGAGCAGGTCTTAGCTATTCCTATAGCCTATTCCCTATTCCTTAATCCCTACTCCCTTGACGCCTCCCCCCATCCACGCTATAATATACTAAAAACAACAAGGAGAAGAATGATATGACCATCAAGGAATTCCGTCAATCCCAGGGCCTGTCCCAGCCGAAGCTCGCCAAGGCGCTCGGCATCGGCGTTTCCACCATCGGCGGCTATGAAACCGGCAAGATCAACCCCAGCCAGAAGGTGCTCGACAAGATCAAGGAGGTCTACGGCGTGGACCTGTCCGCCTCCGAGGCCGCCCCCGCGAAGAAGACCCGCAAAAAGGCCGCCCCCAAGGCAGAAGTCAAGGCCGCCCCCGCGAAGAAAGCCCCCAAGGCGGAGAAGGCGGAGGCCAAGGCCGCCCCGAAGAAGGCCCCCAAGGCGGAGAAGCCCGCCGCGCCCAAAAAGCCCGCCCGCAGCCGCGCGAAGAAGGAGACGGACATCATCGTACAGTCCCCGCTGGGCGGCGAGATCACCGTATCCGACATCCTTGCGAAGGTGGGCGACGTGGACAGGGTCTACGTGCGCGTGGACCAGAACGCGGCCTACTGGGTCAAGGGCGAGGCCTCCGGCGCGGTAAATCTGTGGTAATCGTGACAGTCTGGCGAAGATAGTTTGATATTGCGCCCCGGAGCATTGACCCCGGGGCGCTTTGGCGTTACAATGGAAGCGATGGGGACTCCTCTCCATCCAGCCCATTTTGGCGCTGTCTCAATTGCAAAGGGCATCCGGTTCACGCCGGGTGCCTGATGCTTTTTTGGGATTCAGCATCGCCACATCAAAAATCCTGCTATTTTGTAGTTGCTTATCCCCTCTGCATTTGTTATAATAAGATTAAAGAATGACACACTCGGACAGGGAAAGGAATTCATATCTTGAACGCGAGCTTTGCATTGAAGGGCAACGTCTGCCACACCCCCGCGCCCGGGCGCCTGGAGATTCGGGAGCGGGGCATCGTGGTGTGCGAGGACGGCGTCTGCCGGGGCGTCTTTGACGCCGTGCCGGAGCGCTTCGCCCATCTGGAGGTCGTCGACTGCGGCGACCGGCTGATACTGCCCGGGCTGGTGGACCTGCACACCCACGCGCCCCAGTACGCCTTCTGCGGCACGGGGATGGACTACGAGCTGATGGACTGGCTGTACAAGGTCGCCTTCCCGGAGGAGATCCGCTACGCCGACGCCGCCTATGCCGAAAAAGCGTATGGCATCTTCGCGCAAAAGCTCAAAGAGGGCGCGACCACCCGCGCGGTGATCTTCGGCACGATGCACGCCGACGCCACCCTGACGCTGATGGACCTGATGGAGCAGTGCGGCGTCGCCAGCCTGGTGGGCAAGGTGAATATGGACCGCTACGCCCCCGCCGAGCTGACCGAGCCCGGCGCCGAACAGGCTGCCGCGGACACCCGGCGATTTATCGAGTCGTGCCTGAAGCGCGGCTACGTGCGCACCGGGCCCATCGTCACCCCGCGCTTCGTGCCCAGCTGCACGGACGCGCTGATGGAAAAGTTGGGGGAGATCCGCCGGGAGTACGATCTTCCGGTGCAGTCCCACCTGTCGGAGAACCCCGACGAGGTGGCCTTCGTCGGCGAGCTCGCCCCGGAGGCCGCCTTCTACGGCGACGCCTACGACCGCTTCGGCCTGTTCGGCGGGGACAGCCGCACCGTGATGGCCCACTGCGTCTACTCGACCCCGGAGGAGGTTCAGCGCATGCTGGACAACGGCGTGTGGGTGGCTCACTGCCCGTCGTCCAACATGAACATCGCCTCGGGCATCGCCCCGGCGCGCCGCTACCTGGAGAAGGGGCTTCACATGGGCCTGGGCACGGACGTGTCCGGCGGCAGCTCCATCTCCATGTTCCGCGCGGTGACCGACGCCATACAGGTGTCCAAAATGTACTGGCGCTATATCGACCGGGACGCGAAGCCGCTGACCTTCCCCGAGGCGCTCTACCTCGCCACGAAGGGCGGCGGGAGCTTCTTCGGCAGCATCGGCAGCTTCGAGGACGGCTTCGTCTTCGACGCCATCGTGCTCGACGATGCCGCCGAGCCCAGCCCCCGCCCCCTCTCCGCCGCTGACCGCCTCGAGCGCGCATTTTACCGGGAGCTTGACCGCACCGGAATCACCATGAAGTTTGTGGATGGAATCAAAGTGATATAAATAAGGAGGGATCGCCCGTGTATGCGGGACAGCGCGTCAGGCGCGTGGACGCCTTTGACAAGGTGACCGGGCGCACCAGGTACACCGACGACCTGTGCGACAGGGGGGCCTACATCGCCCGGATACTGCACGCCACCGTCGCCAACGGCAGGGTGGTGTCCATCGACACCTCCGAGGCCGAGAAGGTGCCCGGCGTCGTCAGGATACTGACCTGTTTCGACTTAAATGAAAAGCACTACTTCCCCACGGCGGGGCATCCGTGGTCCACGGACCCGTCCCACCAGGACGTGGCCGACCGCCTGATATTGACGGACCGCGTGCGCTTCTACGGGGACGACGTCGCCGCCGTGGTGGCTGAGGACGAGGTCGCCGCCGCCCAGGCCCTCAAGCTGATTCGCGTGGAGTACGAGGCCTACCCCTTCGTGCTGGACGTGCAGAAGGCCATGGAGGACGGCGCGCCGCAGCTTCATGAGAAGTACCCCAACAACATATTGAAGCACACGCAGATTCGCATCGGGGATTATGCCAAGGCCATACAGGAGCCCGGGCTTACAAAGGTCGAGGGCTGGTACGAGACGCCGGTGGTGCAGCACTGCCACATCGAAAACTTCATCTGCTTCGCCGAGGCGGAGGGCGACAAGATCAAGGTGGTCTCCTCCACGCAGATCCCCCACATCGTCCGGCGCATCGTGGGCCAGGCCCTGGGCGTCGACTGGGGCAAGGTGCGCGTCATCAAGCCCTACGTGGGCGGCGGCTTCGGCAACAAGCAGGACATACTCTACGAGCCGCTGTGCGCCTGGCTGAGCCTCCAGGTGGGCGGGCACCTGGTGAAGCTGGACGTGCCCCGGGAGGAGACCTTCGTGTGCAACCGCACGCGCCACTCCATCCGCAACCACATCGTGTCCTGGGTGCGCCCGGACGGCACCTACGCCGCCCGCAAGCTGGAGGCCTTCTCGGACCAGGGGGCCTACGCCTCCCACGGCCATTCGATCTGCGCCAAGGGCGCGGGCTGCTTCCCCCAGCTCTACCCCTGCGACAACGTGGAGGTGGACGCCTACACCGTGTTCACCAACAAGCCCGTGGCCGGGGCCATGCGCGGCTACGGCATACCGCAGGCCATGTGGGCCGTGGAGTGCCACACTGAGGACGTGTGCGCCGCCATCGGCGCGGACCCCGTCGCATTCCGCCGCAAAAACCTGATGCCCGTGGGCTACGTGGACGGCTTCTCGAAGAACGAGTTGTACTACGATTCCTTCAACCAGTGCCTTGACAAAGCCATGGCCGCCATCGACTACGAGCGCAAGTACAAAGAATATCAGAGCCAGACCGGCGACGTGCGCCGGGGCATCGGCGTGGCCATGTTCTGGTACAACACGGCGGTGTGGCCCATATCGCTGGAATCCTCCTCCTGCCGCATGGTATTGAACCAGGACGGCTCCTTCCAGCTGCAGCTCGCGGAGACCGAGATCGGCCAGGGCGCGGACACGGCGTTTGCCCAGATGGCCGCCGACGTGGTGGGCGTGCCGCTCGACAAGGTGCACGTGGTCTCCTGCCAGGACACCGACGTCACCCCCTTCGGCACCAGTGCCTACGCCTCCCGGCAGACCTACATCGCGGGCTTCTCCATCCGGCAGACGGGGCTTCTGTTAAAGGAGCGCATACTGGATTACGCCCACAGGCTGACCCGCATGCCGACCTTCAACCTGGACATCGTGGACGGCAACATCGTGCGCACCACCGACGGCCGGGTGCTGATGAGCCTCGCCGCGCTGGCGGAGGAGGCGCTCTACAGCCTGACCGACAGCCAACATATCTCCGCGGAGAGCACCTATCAGATCAAGTCCAACGCCTACTCCTTCGGCTGCACCATCGCCGAGGTGGAGGTGGACATCCCCCTGTGCAAGGTCAAGCTATTGAACATCGTCAACTGCCACGACGCCGGCACGCTGATCAACCCCGCCCTGGCGGAGGCGCAGGTGCACGGCGGCATGAGCATGGGCATCGGCTTCGGCATGTCCGAGAAGCTGCTGTTCGACGAAAAGACCGGCCGCCCCCTCAACAACAACCTGCTGGACTACAAGCTGCCGACCATGCTGGACCATCCGCGGCTCGTGGCGGAATTCGTGGAGAACCCCGAGCCCACCAGCGCCTTCGGCACCAAGAGCCTGGGCGAGCCCCCGGCCTGCTCCCCCGCCCCGGCGATCCGCAACGCCATATACCACGCCACTGGCGTGGGCGTTAAAAACGCCCCGGCCAATCCCCACAACCTGTTCCGCGCCTTTACCGAGGCGGGACTGATCCATGACGAAAGGCAGGTGCCTCCATGTACGACATAAAAGCGCTCTATGAGGCGGAAAGCGTGCAAGACGCCATCCGGCTTCTGCAGGAGCATCCGCAAGCGCAGATCATCGCCGGCGGCAGCGACGTGCTGGTGCAGATTCGGGAGGGCCGCCGCGCCGGGGCGGAGCTGGTGAGCATATTCTCGATCGATGAAATGCGGGGCGTGTGCTACGACGCGGACGAGGCCATCCGCATCGGCTCGCTGACCTCGTTTTCGCACATCGCGGCCTCCCCCATCATCAAGGATAAAATTCCCGTGCTGGGCGAGGCGGTCAGCCTGGTGGGCGGGCCGCAGATCCGCAACATCGGCACCATCGGCGGCAACACCTGCAACGGCGTCACCAGCGCCGACTCCGCCTCCACGCTGATGGCCTGGGACGCCGTCGTGGAGCTTCACGGCCCCGAGGGCGTGCGGCGGCTGCCGATACGGGACTTCTACATCAAGGCGGGCGTGGTCGATTTAAGGCCCGCGGAGCTGCAGACCGCCATCCTCATCCCGAAGGTGGCCTACGAGGGCTACTTCGGCCACTACATCAAGTACGCCATGCGCGAGGCCATGGACATCGCCAACCTGGGCTGCTCCGTGAACGCGAAGCTGTCCGAAGACAAGAAAACGCTCGTCGACGCCCGCGTCGCCTACGGCGTGGCGGGGCCGGTGCCCATGCGCGCGCCGTCGGCGGAGGCGATCGCCAGGGACGCGGCGGTGTGCCGCGAGACCGTCGAGGCCTTCGCCCGGGCGGTGCTTTACGACATCCATCCCCGCGACAGCTGGCGCGCCGCCAAGGCCTTCCGCGAGCACATCGCGGTGGAGCTGGCGAAGCGGGCGCTGACGGAATCCATTGAACGGGCGGGAGGTGTGATCGATGGGTAAGCAGTACAAGCTGATTCACTGTACCGTCAACGGGCGGCCCCGGGAGGTCATGGTGGACGTGCGCGCCTCGCTGACGGACCTGCTGCGCAACGACTTTCGGCTGACCAGCGTCAAGAAGGGCTGCGAGGTCGGCGAGTGCGGGGCGTGCAACGTGATCATCAACGGGGAGTGCTTCAACTCCTGCATCTACCTGGCGGTGTGGGCCGACGGCAAGGACATACTGACGCTGGAGGGCCTGGAGGGCCCGAACGGGGAGATCTCCGACATCCAGCAGGCCTTCATCGACGAGGCCGCCGTGCAGTGCGGCTTCTGCACGCCGGGGGCCATCATGAGCGCGGTGGAGATACTCAACGAAGGTCGGCTTCTGTCCGACGAGGAGATACGCATCCGCATGTCCGGCCACCTCTGCCGCTGCACCGGCTACGAGAACATATTCCGCGCGGTGAAGAAGACCATGCTCAAGCGGCTCGGAATCCATCAGGAGGTGTAAACATGCTGATTATCGGCAACGGACAGGTCATTACCCGCGACCCGGAGCGGCCTTATCTGAAGGACGGCGCGGTGGTCGCGGAGGGCGCGAGGATCGTCGCCGTGGGCGACACCGGCGCCATGAAGGCGGCCTACCCCGGCGCGCAGTTCATCGACGCGCGGGGCAACGTCATCATGCCCGGCCTCATCAACGCCCACACGCACATCTACTCCGGGCTGGCCCGGGGGCTCGCCATCGAGGGCAACAACCCCACGAACTTCCTGGAGGTGCTGGAGGGCATGTGGTGGGCCATCGACCGGAAGCTCACCCTCGACGGCACCCGCGCCTCGGCCTACGCCACCATACTCGACTGCATCCGAAACGGCGTGACCACCATATTCGACCATCACGCCAGCTTCGGCGAGATCCCCGGCTCCCTGTTCGCCATCAGGGACGTGGCGCAGGAGCTGGGCATGCGCGCCTGCCTGTGCTACGAGGTCTCGGAGCGCGACGGCGCGGAGAAGACCAAACAGAGTATCGAGGAGAACGCCGAGTTCGCCAGGTGGGCGAAAAAGGCCGACGACCCCATGATCAAGGCCATGTTCGGCGGCCACGCGCTGTTCACGATCTCCGATCAGACCTTTGAAAGGATGGTCGAGGCCAACGACGGCATGACCGGCTTCCACATCCACGTGGCCGAGGGCATGAACGACGTCTACGACAGCCTGCGCAACTACGGCTGCCGCCCGGTGAACCGGCTTCTGTACAACGGCATACTGGGCGAGCGGACGCTTTTAGGCCACTGCATCCACGTCAGCCCCGCCGAGATGGACATCATCAAGGAGACCGGCACCATGGTGGTCAACAACCCCGAATCCAACATGGGCAACGCCGTGGGCTGCGCGCCGGTGCTGCAGATGATGAAGAAGGGCATCACCGTGGGCATGGGCACCGACGCCTACACCCACGACATGCTGGAGAGCATGAAGGTGTTCCTCATCATACAGCGCCACAACGCCGCGCTGCCCAACGTCGCCTGGGGCGAGGACGTGACGATGCAGTTTATCAACAACCGCACCATCGCCGAGAAGTACTTCGGCGTGCCCCTCGGCATCCTCAGGGAGGGCGCGGCGGCGGACGTCATCGTTATGGAATACAAGCCCTTCACGCCGTTCAGCGATCAAAACATCGACGGCCACATGCTCTTCGGCATGAACGGCCGCAACTGCGTGACCACCGTCATCAACGGCAGGGTGCTGTACCGGGACCGCCGGTTCGTGGATATCGACGAGGGCCGCATCAACGCCTGGACGCTGGAGCAGAGCAAGGCGCTGTGGGGAGCGCTGAACAACAGGGAGTATTGACGACGGACAGCCGTTCAGTCGGGCCGATGAATGCGACGGGCGATGAGGGCATCGCCCCTACACCGGCCCGCCAACCGTAGGGGCGATGCCCCCATCGCCCGGGCCTGACCCGCCAACCGTAGGGGCGATGCCCCCATCGCCCGGGCCTGACCCGCCAACCGTAGGGGCGATGCCCCCATCGCCCGCCCGACTGAACGATTGCAATGAAAGGAGCATTCCATGAGCGATATCATGCGCCCGATCGCCTTTGGGCATCTGATGAACTGGGTTTTGGAGGAATATCGCAAGCGCGGCAGCGTGTTTGGCGTGACGGATCCGGTGAAGCACGACAACGGCCAGGCCCTGCCGATCTTTGAGGAGAAGATCGAAGCGCCCTTCGGCCCCGCCGCCGGGCCGAACACGCAGCTGGCTCAGAACATCATCGCCGCCTACGTCGCCGGGGCGCGCTTCTTTGAGCTCAAGACGGTGCAGGTCATGGACGGCCCGGAGCTGGCGGCCTGCGTGAACAAGCCCTGCATACTCGCCGACGACGAGTGCTACAACTGCGAGTGGTCCACCGAGCTTTACGTGCACGAGGCCTACGCCGAGTACGTGAAGGCCTGGGTGGCCTGCAAGCTGCTGGCGAAGGAATTCGGCTTGGGCGACCCGGACGCCTTCGTGTTCAACATGTCCGTGGGCTACGACCTTGCGGGCATCAAGTCCGATAAGATCAACGCCTTCATCGACGGGTTGATCGAGGCGAAGGACAGCGATGTCTTTCAATCGTGCATCGGCTGGGCGCTTTCCAATGTCAGCCGGTTCAAGAACGTGGACGCGGCCTACATCCGCGGCATCAGCTCCCGCATATCGCGCTCCATCACGGAGTCCACGCTGCACGGCTGTCCCCCGGACGAGATCGAGCGCATCGCCACCTACCTGATCGAGGAGAAGGGCCTGAACACCTACATCAAGCTGAATCCCACCCTGCTGGGCTACGACTACGCCCGGGCCCGCCTGGACAGCCTGGGCTTTGACTACGTGTGCTTCGACGACAGGCACTTCCGGGAGGACCTGCAGTGGGCCGACGCGGTACCGATGCTTACGCGGCTGACGGCGCTGGCCTCCCAAAAGGGGCTGGAGTTCGGCGTCAAGCTGACCAACACCTTCCCGGTGGACGTGACCCGGGGCGAGCTGCCCAGCGAGGAGATGTACATGGCCGGGCGCGCGCTGTTCCCGCTGACCATCCACCTGGCCTCAAAGATCAGCGAGACCTTCGGCGGACGCCTGCGCATATCGTATTCCGGCGGCGCGACGGCCCAGAACGCCGCGGCGCTGTTCAACGCCGGCATCTGGCCGATCACCATGGCCACCGCGATTTTAAAGCCCGGCGGCTACCGGCGGCTTGCGCAGGTCGCGGCGACGCTCATGGAGTGCGGCAGCGCGCCCTTCTCCGGGGTGGATGTCGCGGCGGTGAAGGCGCTGGATGAGGGCGTCACAGCCTCCGCGCTCTACAAAAAGCCCATAAAGCCCCTGCCGGACCGAAAGAACGGCAAGAATTTGCCCCTGTTCGACTGCTTCTCGGCCCCCTGCCGCGACGGCTGTCCCATCGCCCAGGACATCCCCGCCTATTTACAGGCCATGCTGGAGGGCGACGCGGAAAAGGCGCTGCGCGTCATACTGGAGCGCAACCCCCTGCCCTTCACCACCGGCACCCTCTGCCCCCACCACTGCGGGGACAAGTGCATGCGCAACTACTATGAAAACAGTGTGAACATCCGCCAGACCAAGCTGGCGGCGGCCCGCGGCGGCTACGACGCGGTGCTCCCGACCCTGCGCCCGGCGAAGGCCGCCGGCGGCAAGAAGGTCGCCGTGATCGGCGCGGGCCCGGCGGGCCAGTTGGCGGCGGCGGTCCTGTCCCGCGCGGGCGTTGAGGTGACCGTGTTCGAGCGCAAGGCCACCCCGGGCGGCGTGGTGCGCCACGTCATCCCCGGCTTCCGCATCGACGAGAAGGACATCGAGCGGGACGTCGAAATCTGCAAAGCCTTCGGGACCGAGATCGTCTGCGGCAGGGAGATATCCTCCGTCGACGCATTGAAGGCCGAGGGCTTCACCGACGTGATCGTGGCCGTCGGCGCGTGGAAGCGCGGTAAAAACCCGCTCCAGTCCGGCGAATGCCTGGACGCGCTGGAGTTCCTGGAGGCCATCCGCAAAGACCCCGGGGCCGCCTCTTTCGGCGAAAACATCGTCGTGATCGGCGGCGGCAACACGGCCATGGACGTGGCCCGGGCGGCCAAGCGCCTGCCGGGGAACCGTAGCGTCCGGCTGGTCTACCGCAGGACGCGGCGCTACATGCCCGCGGACGAGGAAGAGCTGCGGATGGCGCTGGACGACGGCGTGGAATTCCGGGAGCTGCTCGCGCCGGAGCGCCTGGAGGACGGCCAGCTGATCTGCCGCAAAATGGCACTGGGCGCGCCGGATATATCCGGCAGGCGCGCGCCGGTGGACACCGGCGAGGTCGTGCGCGTCCCGGCGGACGCGGTGATCGCCGCCGTGGGCGAGCTGGTGGAGACCGGCCTGTTTGAAGCCGCGGGCTGCGCGCTCGACGCCAAGGGCCGCCCGGCGGTGG
>JAFRFY010000184.1 GCA_017434085.1 Clostridia bacterium | reverse complement strand
GCTGCCCGGAGGGACGCCCTCCCGAGGGACGCTGGCCGGAGGGGCGCTGTCCCGCGGGGCGCTGTCCCGAAGACGGCCTGCGCGCGCCGCCGGAGGCGCCGGAGGGTCTGCCGGAGTAGCCGCCGTAGCCCCTGCCGGAGCGGGAAATGCCCGGCTGGGTGGAGGAAACGGGACGGTCATAGCCGCCCGAGGCTCTCGAGGATCGATTCGAAGGATATTGCGTGGCCAATTTACATAAACCTCCGTATAAATCGTAGTATATCATTGTTATTATACATTCTCTTTAACGATACTGCAACCTCAAACGGGGCGGCAAATCGTACCAAACCGTGACATTGCGGTTATAAAACGGTTCCTTCGTGACGATCGGGCCGTTTCTGTAAAGATTTTTTAATGAATGGCCCCGCGAACATTGTCATTCCCGGGAATATATGCTATAATACACACATGCGGCTGTGGTGGAATGGCAGACACAACGGACTTAAAATCCGTCGACGCAAGTCTTGCGGGTTCAAGTCCCGCCAGCCGCACTGAACCCCCGTTCGGAAGCATCGTTCCGGGCGGGGGTTTTTATCATACCGTGTCCAGATCCGTCCTCGGTTTGAGCTCCGGGTGGATGCGCACATCGTTCGAGCGGAGCAGGGCGTCGAGGTAGCCCTCCATCAGGCGGGTAAAATCCTCCAGCGTAAAGGCGCGGTTGAGCCGCTCCAGCGCGCCCTCCGCGCCGGTGAGCCCGGGCAGCAGCCACGAGGCGAACTTGCGCATCTCGCACACCGCCACGCGCTCCGGCCGGTGCAGGCAGGACAGCCGGGCGAGGCGCAGCAGCACGTCCACGCGCTCCGCGGCGTCGTGCTCCCGGGGTGTCTCCCCCATCCTCAGCCTGCGGATGTCCTCGAAGATCCAGGGCTGCTTGAGCGCCGCCCGCCCGATGGCCACGCCGTTGGCCCGGGTCGCTTCGAGGAACGTCAGCGCGTCCCGGGCGCAGGTCACGCCGCCGTTGGCGTACACGGGGATGCGCACCGATTCGGCGATGCCGCGTATGGCGTCGGCGTCCACCGCCCCGGCGTAGCGCTGCGCGCGGGTGCGCCCGTGCACGGTGACGCGCTCAAACCCCATTTCCTCCGCGGCGCGCGTAAGCTCCGGGGCAGTGATGCTGTCCTCGTCCCAGCCCAGCCGCAGCTTCAGACGAACGGGCAGCCGGGAACGCTCCCGAACCGCCCGCATGATCTCCACCGCTTTTTCCGGGGTGCGCAGCAGCGCCGCGCCGTTGCCGCTGCCCACCACCTTCCGGGCGGGGCAGCCCATGTTGATCTCTATGGCGTCAAACCGTCCAAGGTCGCAAAGCTTCCGGGCCGATTCCCCCATCATGGCGGGGCTGCTGCCGATGAGCTGGGCGGCCAGGTCGCCCTCCTCGGGAAAGCGTATAAGCGTCTCCAGAAAGGTCTCGCTGAGGCGGCGCTTCGCCCGTCCGTAGGCCAGGGACTGTATCATCTCCGTGGTCGCGCCGTCCGCGCCGTAGCCGAAGCAGACCGCGCGGAACGAAGCCCGGGTCATGCCGTCCATGGGCGCGAGCACGAACCGCGGCGCGTCAGCCCTGGGGGACATCGTTGACGGCCTCCAGCCGCGCGTCCCCGGTCTTCTCATAGCCCTGCTTCAACAGCTGGGCGATGTCCCAGGGCCGCGAGGCGGCGTTGGGATAGAGGTTGAGCAGGTACACGTAGGGCTCCACGGCGTCGGGCTTTAATTGGATGCACTTCCTGAGCATCTCCGCCGCCCGGTCGTTGTTGCCCGCGGACAGGTAGGCCATGGCCGCCGAGGAGGCGTAGTTGTAGCTGCCCGGATCCCTGGCCAGGGCGCGCTCGTAGTACACGCCGGACTGGGCATAATCCCCGGACTGGTAGAACTCATAGGCCACGCGGCTGTAGATGTCCGCCCGCAGGGGCAGCGTGGCGTTGATCTTCGCCAGCGAGAGCTGCCCGGAATCCGACAGCGCGTAGAACGCCAGCAGCGCAAGCAGCACCAGGAACAGCAGTATGCCCACGATGCCCCTTATGTGGCGGGAGACGAAGCTACCGGACGCATCGTCGTCGTCCTCCCCGTCTTCCTCTTCCTCGTCGTCCTCGTCCCGTCGGCGCGATTTGTAGCCGCCGACCCGCAGGGGCTTGCGGGCGTCGCGCCTGAGCGCCGCCTCGAAGTCGTCGAAATCGTCGGTATCGTCCTCCTCGTCGTCGAAGGCGTCGTCGAAATCGTCGTCGAAGTCCGCGTCGTCCAGGAACATGGAGGCCTTGTTCGGCACCAGCGTCTCCGTGGACCTGTGCCCGGGCACCACGTTGCCCACGCTGGCCGAACGGCGATCCAGAGGCTTCGGCGCGACGGGCTCAGGCTCCGGCTCCGGTTCCGGTTCGGGTTCCGGCTCGGGTACAGGCTCCGGTTCGGGCTCCGAGGCCGCGGGCGCTTCCACCGGGGCCTCCAGGATCACCGGCGCCGCGAGGGGCTCCGGAACTTCGGGCGCGGAGGGCTCCGGCCCGGGCAACTCCGCCTCCGTATCGTCGTCGTCGGGCAGGTCGAAGGAGAACACCGGCGGCACCGGCTCCGGCTCCGTCGGGGGCGCGACGGGCGCTTCCTCGCCGTCCTGCTCGGGTATGATGATCTCCGCGCCGCAGAAGGGGCAGTACAGCATGGAGTCCAATACCTTTTTTCCGCATCGTGAGCAATACATCGTCGTTCCTCCCTTCGGTGGCGTATTCGTCACTTTTCCGCCCTACATATTCCTGAGCGCCTCATAATCCGGGTCCCCGTCGAACACGCGCTCCTCGCCGGGATCGCCGCCCAGGGCCTCGATGGCGTTGCGCACCTCGATGTAGTCCAGATAGTTCAGGTCCGTCAGCTGCAGGGCCTGCATCAGCGGCTCGACGGCGCGGGGATCGCCGTAGTCGGCCAGCAGCCCGGCGTAATAGCCGCGGATCTTGTACTCCGTCATAAGCCCCTTGACCATCTCCGCGTAGGCGCGCTCATGGACCCGGTATTTCGAGCACACGTCCAGTATCGTCATCTTGCCGTACTCGGTGGCCCCGTCGTAGCGGTCCATCAGCTGTTCAACGACGGAGTCGTCGGTCAGCATGAGGGCTTCGGCGGCCAGGTCGCCCAGGTCGTCCCCGTCCTCGCTTGCGCAGATCAGATCGATGCACAGCTCCCGGGGCAGGGCGTTTTCCATGTCCCCCAGCAGCGCCAGCGCCGTGCCGCGCAGCTTTTCGGAATTGTGCTCCCCCTGTACGATCCTGACCAGGTACGGCGCGCAGGCGTCCCCCAGTGCCACGATGCGGCTGTAAAGCGGCTCGGGCAGGCCGATGTCCCGCTTCATGTACTCTTCCAGCAGCTTCATCAGGTCCCTGGGCTCTGTGTAGCGGTTGAAGTACTCCCCCGGCTTTTCGCCGTTCAGCCACTGGGCCGGGGCGTTTAACCAGCTCAGCATCATCTCGTTGTACTTCTGCTCCACCTCGTCCTCCTTGAGGCCGGGGTGCAGCGCCATCCAGGTGCGCACATAATCGAAGAATTTGGCGTCAAAATCGTATATCTTCATCGCTTCTCATCCTCTGTTGCGGCGTTCAAGGGTCGCGGCCATGCGCCGGGCGCAGAACACCAGCTGCCGCGCGTCGCAGCCGAACTGCCGCGCGAGCTTCCCTATTCTGGGCGTCATGCCGTTCAAAAGCAGGTAGTTGTACGCCAGCGCCCCGGCGGAGGCCTCGATGCGCTTGAGCGGGTCGCCCTTCAACCCCTGCATCGCCCGGTAGCCCGACCACATCAGGGCCAGGGCGGGCAGCGCGCGGATGTCGTAATCGTAATCCAGCACCTCGTCGGCGAAGCGCACCAGCTGCCGCTCGCCCACGGGCAGGCCGGACATCAGCGCGTCGATGTCCACCAGCGCCGTGCCCACGTTTTCCGCCATGGCGGGCAGCAGCTCCTGTATGGGACGGCCTCGCAGGCGCTCGACCATCAGCGCGTGCAGCTTGAGCTCCCGGGGCGCGCCGGGGCGCACCATCAGCTCCCGCAGGACGCTCCGGGCGTCCTCGGCGTCGATGGCGGACAGCACCGTCACCGCGGCACGGCCCAGCTTCACGTCCTCCGCGTGCGCCGCCCAGCACAGAAGCCGCCGAAACTCCGGCTCCTCCCGCCAGCGCCGCTTCAGCGCCTCGAAGTCCTGCCCGGACAGCGCGTCCGTCAGCGCCTTCATGCGGCGCATGTACTCCCCGTCGGGCACCTGGTAGCTGTAATCCAGCCGGCAGGCCCCCAGCGCGTTGTGGGCGGCGGCCTCCGAGTGGAACAGCGCCACGCTGTCCTCGGGGTCGAGGCGCAGTATGCGCTCCCAGCACCGCCCCGCCTCGGCGTCCGGCGCGCCGCTCTGCTTCATCGCCACCGCGCGGATGTGCAGAAGCTCCTTGTCGAAGGGCGTCTCCTGCAGCGCCAGCCGGGCGTATTCCGCAGCCTTGCCGCTCATGCCCATCTCCCCGGCGGAGTAGATCATCAGCCGAAGCTCCGGGCCCTGGGGCAGCTCCTTCTCGGCGGCGTCCATCAGCGCGACGGCGCGCGCCTTGTCCCCCAGCATGTTGTACACCTGGGCGCACACGCACAGCGCCCGCACCGACGGCGGATAGCCCGCGCAGGCCCGGTCCGCCTGCGCGCGCGCCTCCGATTCCCGCCCGGACATCAAAAGCGCCATGGCGTACAGCGCGCGCATCTCGTACTGCTCGCTGGCCATGCGAAGCGACGATTCAAACAGCCGGCACGCCTTCTCGGGATTGTCGCCCTTCATAGCCTCGCAGGCCCGGTCCGCCACGCGCATGGCGCGGTACAGCCGGCGGCTGGCGGGGCGGTTGCCCTCGGCGTACATGTCCAGCTCCATCGCCAGGGCGTCCACCTCCTCGGCGTGGGCCCCCTGGGGAGATTTTTTGCGATACAGGTCCAGCGACTGCTTCGCGCCGGTGATGTCGCTCATCCCCAGCTGGTTCATCGCCAGGCCGTAGTAGCACTCGCTGGGGGCGTCGCCCTCGGACAGCATGTCCAGCAGAAGCCTCGCCGACTGCTCGTGGCAGCCCATCTCGCAGTAGAGCTCCGCCAGGTCCAGCCGGTATTCGCTGTTCTCCGGGGAGGCCTCCACCGCGCGGCGCATCAGCTCCAGGGCGTCCACGGTGTGGTTGTCCCGGCGGTTCATCATCGCCCGATGGTGAAGGTAGGCCGCGGACCGGTCAAAAGAGACCACTTTCGGATACTTGCTCATTCATCCTCCCGCCCGGTCGCCGCGCGCAGCAGCGCCGCGAGCTCCGATTCGCTGAATTGATAGCGCTTGTTGCAGAAATGGCAGTCCACCTGAGCGCCGTGCTGCTTTTCGATCATGTCCCGTAGCTCGTCCCTGCCCAGCGTGATCAGCGCCCGTTCGACCCTCGCGCGGCTGCAATCGCAGGCGTAGCGGGTGTCGCGGCGCTCCAGGATCTCCGGCTCCAGGTGCATGAGCAGCTGGTTCACCGCGCCCTCCAGATGGTATTCCTTCATTGTGCCCGAAATGTCGGTGAACATGCCGGCGCTGAGTTCTATGGACTTTATGGCGGCCTCCGTCGCTCCGGGCATGACCTGCACGATCAGCCCGCCCGCGGACTCCACCTTTTCGTCGGACACCAGCACGCCCAGCGACACCAACGAGGGCGTCTGCTCCGAGGCGGTGAAGTACATGGCGAAGTCCTCGGCGATCTCGCCGGACACCAGGTTCACCTGCCCCACGTAGGGCTCCTTCAGGTGCATGTCCTTGATTACCGTCAGGCGTCCGTCCCTGCCCACCGCCGCGCCGACGGGAAGCTTTTTGCCGGTGCGCGGCAGGTCCACGGCGGGATTGCCCACGTAGCCCTTGACCTCGCACTTGTCGTTGGCCACCGCCAGCACCGTGCCGATGGGGCCGCCGCCCTTGATGGAGGCGGTGACGCTCTCGTCCGTGCCCTTGAGCATGGAGCCCATCATGGCCGTGGCCGTGAGCGTGCGACCCAGCGCCGCCGTGGCGATCTTCGACAGACCGTGGATGCGCTTGGCCTCCTGCACCATGTCGGTGGATTCGATCAGTATCGCCCGGGCCTGTCCGCCCATCAGGGATATATTCAGTATGCCGTCCCGGCTTCTTATATCCATATGCTTCTTCTCCTTAATTCGGTCCGCACAAGGCGACGAAGTGGATGCGCGATTCGTCCGGCTCGGGCGCGTCGAAGGTCTTGTCGCCGTAGATGCGCACGTCCGAAAAGCCGTTTTGTTCAAGCAGCGCCGCGATGTGCGCCGCCTCGTGGGCCTTCTGGACGTGTACCTCCGTAAAGCGCCGGTAGAGGTCGCCCTTCTCCCGGACGAAGAACGTGAGATCCATGGTCACGGTGCGCTTTGTGGCGTCGAAGCGGTTCGACCACAGGTAGGCCACGTCGTCCCGCTCCTCGCCGAAAAAGTTATTTCCGAGCACGCGCTCCAGCTTGTGGGCAGAGGAGATGTCGAACGCCAGCGCCCCGCCGGGTCGGATGGAATCGTATGCCCGGGCGAAGAAGCGGTTCAGCCTGTCGTCGTCCAGCAGGTAGTTCACGCCGTCGCAGGCGCACACCAGCGCGTCCACGCGCCGCGGCAGCGCAAGCGCGCACATGTCCTGCTCGACGAACATGGCGTTCACGCCGCTTTGACGCGCCCGCGCCTGGGCCTGTTCCAGCATTTCCCGGGAAATGTCCGCGCCGGTCACCCGTATGCCCCGCAGCGCGAACTGTACGGACATCGCCCCCGTGCCGCAGGCGCAGTCGCACAGCCGCTTCGGCGCGACCCCCGCCGTCTCCAGCAGTTTCAGATAGTATTCAGCCCAGGCCGGGTAGTCCACGTCGTCCATCAGCCTGTCGTAGAGGCCCGCCAGGCCCGAATATGCCGCCATGCCGTCGCTCCGTTCCGCCGCGTCCCTAATGCTTACGCCGACACGGCGCCGATTATTACATCTTATCGTTGTGTATTTTATCATATATCACATTTATTTTCAATCCGTCCCCGTCAATAACCGCCCCAATTTCACCGGCATAACCAAATTCTAACCCGTTGGTTGCGGTTCATTCAATCGAATCTGGTATGATAATACAAACGATCAGCGAAACGGAGAAGCGCCCTATGAAATACACCCTTGTGATATTCGATCTGGACGGCACGCTTTTGAACACCCTCGATGACCTGGCCGACGCCGCCAACGCGGCGCTTGCGGAGTACGGCTTTCCCCCGCGCACCACGGAGGAGATCCGCACCTTCGTCGGCAACGGCGTGTCGCGCCTCATTCACCGGGCGGTGCCGGAGGGGACGGACGAGGCCGTCGCCGCCGCGGTGCTCGCGCGCTTCAAGGCGATCTACCTGGAGCATGTGAACGACAAAACCGTCCCCTACCCCGGCATACCGTCGCTGCTGCGCGCCCTCAACGACCGCGGCGTGCGCTGCGCGGTGAACTCCAACAAGGTGGACGACGCCGTCCAGCTGCTCTGCTATGAGCACTTCGACGGCCTGCTCGACATTGCCCTGGGCGAGCGCGAGGGCATCCCCAGAAAGCCCGCCCCGGACGGCGCGCGGCGTATCATGCGGCGCTTCGGCGTCCGCCCCGAGGCCACGCTGTACGTGGGCGACGGCGAGGCCGACCTGTGCACCGCGCAAAACGCCGGCATCGACTGCGCCTGGGTTTCCTGGGGCTTCCGCAGGCCCCACGAGCTCGACGGCCTCGACATCCCGAATCGCTGCGACAGCGCGGGTCAACTGAGGGCGCTTATACTCGGGTATTAATATATAATTAACATTTGTCAATTATAATACGTATATTAAGGCAATAGGGAATAGGCAATAGGCAATAGGAATAGCCGCTACGGTAGCCCCTACTGCCTACTCCCTACTCCCTAACCCCCAAGGAGCGTGAGCGTCCATAATGGACAGTAACGGTACACTGATACTCTATCTGATTATCCTCGTCCTGTTTTCGGCGTTCTTCTCGGCCTCCGAGACGGCGTATACCAGCTTGAACCGCGTGCGCGTAAAGGGCCTTGCCAACGCGGGCAACCGCCGCGCGGCGAAGGTGCTTTCACTGGCGGAAAAATACGACAAGCTGCTCTCGGGCATACTGGTGGGCAACAACATCGTCAACATACTCTCCGCCTCGCTGGCCACGGTGCTGTTTGTGAACCTCGTCGGCCCTCGGGGCGTGTCGCTGTCCACGGCGGTGATGACCGTGGTGGTGCTGATGTTCGGCGAGATCGCCCCCAAGAGCATCGCCAAGGAGCACCCGGAGGAGATCGCCTTTGCCTTCTACCCGATGCTCAGCCTGATCATACGGCTTTTGACCCCCATCATTTACCTGACCACTCTCTGGCAGAAGCTGATCTACCACATCTTCAAGCCCTCGGATGATCGCGGCATCACCGAGGAGGACCTCATCACCATCGTGGAGGAGGCCGAGAGCGACGGCGAGATCGACGCCCACGAGAGCGAGCTCATCCGCTCCGCCATTGAGTTCAACGACATGACCGTGGGCGATATACTCACCCCCCGCGTGGACATGACCGCCGTGGCCATCGACGACGACATCGACACCATCGCCCGCGCCTTCGAGGAGAGCGGCTACTCCCGCCTCCCCGTGTACCAGGACAGCGTGGACGACATCATCGGCATACTGCATGAAAAGGACTTCTACACCCGCAAGGAAGGCGTATCCATACGCGAGCTCATGACGCCTCCGCTGTGCGTGGTGCCCACCACGCAGCTTGCGGTGCTGTTGAAGCTATTGCAAAAGACCAAGAACCACATGGCCGTGGTGATGGACGAGTACGGCGGCGTGCTGGGCATCGCCACCATGGAGGACGTGCTGGAGGAGCTGGTGGGCGAGATCTGGGACGAGCACGACGAGGTGGTGCAGGACATCGAGGAGCTGTCCGACGGCAGCCTGCGGGTGTCCGGCGGGGCCAGCCTGGACGATTTGCGGGAGAAGATCGACATCCCCGGCGAGTATGAATCCGTGACCGTCAACGGCTGGGTGCTGGAGGTGCTGGGGCGCTTCCCGCAGCCCGGCGACGGCTTCGACTTCGGCGACAGCCGCGTGACCGTGGAGAAGGCGGCCCGGCGCCGGGTGGAGCAGATACACATCGAACCCAAACCCATTGAGCAGGTGGAAGACGATGAACGAGCAGATCATTAATCTCCTGGCGGAGGCCGGCGCGCCGGTGGGCATCAAGGAAATCGCGTCCCGGCTCGGCTGCCCCGCGCAGGCGGCGAAGGAGGCCCTCGAAGCCCTGATTTCGGAGGGCGAGGTCGTGCTGACCAAAAAGGGCCGCTACATGACCCCCGAGGCCGCGGGGCTCGTGAAGGCGACGGTCAGCTTCCAGCGCAACGGCACGCCGCTGGCCCATCCCGTCAACGGCGACCCCGCCCTGCCGGTGAACGCCGTGGGCCACGAGCGATGCATGCCGGAGGACGTGGTGCTCATCCACCCGGAGGGCGCGCGGTGCACGCTGCACAGCATCCTTAAGCGCGGCAGGACGGGCTTTGCGGCCTACGTGCGCGTCGAGCAGCGCGCCCGGAAGGGCGAACGCCGGGGCGACGCCCGCGTGTACGCCACCGCCGTGCCCTGCGACACCCGCATCCCCTACGACGTGGCGCTGACCGGGGATCTCTCCTTCGTCAAAAACGACGAGATCGTCCAGTTGAAGATCGAGAAGTACCCCGAATTCAACCGCCCCATTTACGCCAGCGTGGAGCGGGTGCTGGGCAACACCTCCAGCATGCGCGCGCTGATGCGGGCCGTAGCCGAGGATCACGGCTTCGCCACGGAATTGAGCCCCGAGGTCGAGCGGGAATCCCGGGACATGCCCGCCGCGGTGTCCGAGGAAGACATGGCGGGCAGGGAGGACCTTCGGGACCTTTTGACCTTCACCATCGACGGCGCGACGGCCAAGGACTTCGACGACGCCGTGTCCATCGAGCCCATCGAAGGCGGCTGGCGGCTGGGCGTGCACATCGCGGACGTATCCCACTACGTGCGCCCGCGCTCCGCCATCGACGAGGACGCGCTTATAAGAGGCACCTCGCTCTACCTGCCGGGGCTGACGGTGCCCATGCTGCCGGAGTGCCTGTCCAACGACCTGTGCTCGCTGATGCCGGACGTGGACCGTCTGGCCATGAGCCTGTTCATGGACATCGAAAACGGCGTTATAAAGGACCACCGGCTCATGCAGTCAGTGATCCACTCCCACGCCCGGCTGACCTATCAGGCCGTGAACCGCCTGTGGGACGGGGGCGAGACGGACATCGCCGGGGATGTCCAGAAGGCTTTGAACGACATGCTCACGCTCTCCCATGACCTGCGCGCCCGACGGCAGTCCCGCGGGGCCATCGACTTTGAGATGGACGAGCCGGAGTTCGTGCTGGACGAAAAGGGCGAGCCCACCGACATACTCTGCGAGCCCAGGGGCGAGGCGGAGAAGATGATCGAGGACTTCATGCTGGCCGCCAACGAGACCGTGGCCGCGCTGGCCCGGAGCACCGAGCTGCCCTTCCTCTACCGCGTCCACGAGGCGCCGGACGCGGACCGCCTGCGGACGCTGGAGGCGTTTCTGTCCGGCGTCGGCCTGCACGTCCACATCGGTTCAAACCCCCATCCGGGCAGGCTCCAGGCCATACTGGAGGACGCGAAGGACCACCCCGCCCGGGAGGTCATACGCCACTATCTTTTGAGGGCGTTGAAGCGCGCCCAGTATTCCGAAAAGCCGCTGGGCCACTACGCGCTGGCGATGTCGGACTACTGCCACTTCACCTCCCCCATCCGCCGCTATCCCGACCTGACGGTGCACCGTATGCTCAAGCTGCTCATCGGCGGCGACATGGACCGCGCGGGCCGCATGGCCAGACGCATGCCGGAGCTGGCCGCACAGTGCTCCCGGCGGGAGTACGCCGCCACGCTGTCCGAGCGCCAGGGGGACGACATCATGATGGCTGCCTACATGTCCCATCAGATCGGCCGCAAGTTCGACGGCGTGATCTCCGGCGTCACCGCCTGGGGGCTGTACGTCACTCTGCCCAACCGCGTCGAGGGCCTGGTGCGCATATCGGAGCTGGACGACTACTACGTCTACGACGAGGCCCGCAAGCGCATCGTGGGCGAGGCCACCGGCACCGTGTTCAAGCTGGGCGACCGCGTGCGCGTGCGCATGCAGAGCGCCGTGGTGCCCGCGGGCGAGATCAATTTCGAGCTGCTGCCGCCAAAGATATAAGTATATGACCACCGGCTCAGCCGGTGGTCATATTAATCACGCCATCTCCCACAATCTCAATCTCCGCCTCATGAAACGCCCGCATGGCCCGGACCATATATTCGACGTCCCGCGCTCCAGCGGATTCGTTGGCGGAGTGCATCGCCAGCTGGGCCATGCCGATGTCCACGGTGCTCATGGAGGCGTGGGTGTTGGCGATATTGCCCAGCGTGGAGCCGCCGGGGATGTCGGAACGGTTGGCGAAGCGCTGCACGGGCACGCCGGCGCGGGCGCATATGCCCTCGAAGATGGCCTGCGACACGCCGTCGCTGGTGTACTTCTGACTGGCGTTGAACTTCACCACCACGCCGCCGTTCATGGCCGCGCGGTTGTCGGCGTCGTACTTCTCCGGGTGGTTCGGGTGCACCGCGTGGGCGTTGTCGGCGGAAAGCATCACGCTCCGGGCCAGCATGGCCTCCAGGCTCAGCGCGCCCCGCGCCGCGGCGACGCGCCCAAGCACCTCCCGAAGGAAGCTGGAATCCGCGCCCTGGCGGGTGCCGCTGCCCACCTCCTCGTTGTCAAATACGCACAGCACATCCGCGTGGCGGGACGGCGCGGCCTCCATAAGCGCCCGGGCCGAGGAAAACGCGCACGCCAGGTCGTCCAGCCGCGGCGCGGCGATGAACTCGCGGTTCGCGCCCCACAGCCGGGGATGGTCCCGGTTGACCAGGTACAGGTCCGCGCCCGCGATCTGTTCCTTTTTCACGCCCAGCGCCGACGCCACCAGCGCCATGAGGTCCGATCCCGCCGCGCCGTACACCGGCAGCATGTCCACCTGCGGGTTCAGCTTCACGCCGTCGTTGACCTCGCGGTTGAAGTGTATGGGCATGTTGGGGATGAGGGCGAGGTCGCGGTCCAGATATACGAGCCGCGATTCAAACCCCGCGCCGGTGTTCACGATCGCCCGCCCCGCCACGGACAGCGGCCGGTCGAACCACGCGGACATGATCATGCCGCCGTACTTCTCCACGTTCAGCGTCGCGTAGCCGTTTGTTTCCCGCGCCGAGGCGGGCTTGAGCTTGAAGCAGGGCGAATCCGAGTGGCTGGCCACGATCTGAAAGTGATCCGCCGTCCCCTCCGGCACGCGAAAGGCGATGACCGAGGACTGGTTGCGCGTCACAAGGTAGCTGCCGCCCGGCTCGAGCGCCCAGTCCTCGCACTCGCTGAGCGCCTGAAATCCGCGTGCTCTGAGCATCTCCACGATATTCCCCACCGCGTGAAATGCCGTGGGCGAACGGCGCATGAAATCCATCAATGCCTCAATATACTCCATAGGATCCTCCGGTATTTGTGTTTGACATCATTATAACCCTCCATCGCCCTGTTGACAAGCACAACCCCTATTGGTTATAATAACAAATGTTAAGAAATGGGTTATTCCCGATACGGAGGTAGGCGTATGAAACGATCTGAGCTGTTTGAATTGCGCAAAAAGTGCGGCGACCCGTCGGCGCTGTGCGGCATACGGGACTACGTGTTCAACGACGGCCCCGCCCGCGGGGTGCGGGCGTTCGATCTCAAAAACGGCCGGGGCCTCGAGCTGACCGTGCTGGCGGACCGCGGGCTGGACATCCCCTATCTGAGCTACAAGGGCGTGAACATCGGCCTTTTGAACAAGGTGGGCATACGGTCGCCGCACCTGTATCAGGAGGACGGCGCCTCCGGCTTCCTGAAGCAGTTCTACGCGGGCATGATGACCACATGCGGCCTGACCTACGCCGGGGCCGCGGGCGTGGACGGCGGCAAGTCGCTGGGCCTGCACGGCCCCTTCGACAACATCCCCGCCGTGAAGGTCACCGCCTGGCAGGACCACGAGGGCGACGACATCGTGCTGCGCGTGGCGGGCGAGGTGCGCGAGGCGGAGGTGTTCGGCCCCAACATGGTGCTGACCCGGCTGATGACCGTGGACACCGAGCATGACATGGTGCACGTGCGCGACGTGGTGGAAAACCAGGGCTTCGACACCCAGCCGCTGATGATGATCTATCACATCAACTTCGGCTATCCCATGCTGGACGACGGCGCGAGGGCGTACTTCTCCACCCGCGACGTCGCGCCCCGCACCGATTTCGCCGCGGAGGGCATGCACAACTACGACGTGATGGAGGCCCCCGGCGTGGGCCGCGACGAGCAGTGCTACTACCACACCGGCCACGGGGAGGGCGAGGCCTTCGCCATGCTGCACAATGAAAGGCTGGGCATCGCCGCCATGGTGCGCTACGACAAGGCCGTGTTCCCGCTGCTGTGCGAATGGAAGTGCATGCGCGCCGGCGAGTACGCCCTCGGGCTGGAGCCCACCACCAGCGGCGTGGTGAACCGCGCGGACGCCCGGGCAAACGGCATGCTCACCTTCCTCGAGCCCGGCCAGACGCGGGAGTTCAACGTGACCATCGAGCTGTCCGACGATCCCGCGCGCATCGACGCCTTCAAGGCCCGGGCCCACAGGCGGTGATGTTATGATCCCCCCGACGGTACTGACGTTCAACCTGCCGCCCGACGTCCACGCCCGCATGCGGGGCCTTGCCGCCGCCCTCGGCATACGGGTCAAAGCGGTGCCCCCGGAGAGCTTTGCGACGCCCATTGGGGCGATGCTGGGCATCCCCGCGGGGCCCGCGGACGCCCCCGCGGAGGCCGGGTGCTTCTCCGACCCGATGCTCCTGATGTGCAGCCTTAACGAGGCGCAGTTCAACCGCTTTCTGCAGCTGCTGCGCGGCCCCGGGCTGCCCCGCATCCCCCTAAAGGCCGTGCTGACGCCCCATAACGTCGGCTGGAACGCCTTTCAACTGCACGCCGAGCTCTCACGGGAGCACGAAGCGATGACCCGCGGGCGCGGCACATGACAAACCGGCGGACGATCCTCGGATCGCCCGCCGGTTTCGTCGTTTTCATTACAGTCCCGCCAGCCTGCGCACCCTGTATCCGCTCTTTTTGTAGCCGGATACGGTCTTGATGTCGCAGTGCACGGTGTTGGTGCCCTTCTCGGAGCCGCCGTTCTCGATCATCATGAACGTGCTCTTGTCCTCGCTCGTGTAGTACAGGAACATGACCACGTGAGCGTTGCTCTTGCAGATCAGGTCGCCGGGCAGCATCGCGCCGTAATCGCTGACGGTATTGTAGGCGGTGCTCTTGAAGATATCCTCGGTGCGGTCCGCGGAGTGGCTGCTGCCGGTGCCCCAGATGGACACGTTCACCAGCCCCGAGCAGTCGTTGCCCACGTACTTGCCGTTGAGGTAGTTGCTCTTGTTGAGCACGTAGTAGCCCAGGCCGGAGTCGGTATAGCGCCCCTCGGAGACCGCCAGCGCCGCGCTGTAACGGCGGTTCGCGCCGGAGCCGGAGATGTAGGGCATGCCGTAGTACACCACGTCCGGCTTGAAGTCCTTCGCGCCGTTTTCGGAGTTGGCGGCCTTCCAGTACTTCTGCAGGCTGGGGGTCATCCACGGGAAGGCGTAGTTGGAGAATATGTTCTCGACGATCTCCTTGCGCCGCGCGGCGCTCTCGGCGGTCAGCGCGCCGGTGCTCTTCAGCCGGTCGATCTCCTTGAACGCCGAGCTCTTGATGTCGTTGATCATCCCCAGGTTGGCCGCGATGCCGTCGACGCCCGTGGTGCGGGCGGGGATGGTCGTGCACAGCGTGTCGGGGGTGGGCGTCGGGGTCGGCGTCGTGGCCTTCTTCACCGTCAGCTTCAGGGTGACCTTTTTCTTGTTGTGCGTGGTGACGGTGATCTTGGTCGTGCCCTTCTTGAGGGGCGTCACGGTGCCGTCCGCGGCCACCGTGGCCACTGACTTCCTGCTGGACTTGAATGTGAACGTGGTCTGGCTTCCCGCGGGGATCCTGGGCTCGAGCTTGAACGTCTGGCCCACCTGCACGGTCAGCCCCTTCTGGTCCAGCCAAACCCTCGAGGGCGGGCCCCACACCGTGAACACGGTCTCGGCGAACAGCCCGGGTATGTAGGTCCGCGCCCGCAGCACGGTCTGGCCCACGGAAACGCCGGTGACCACGCCGTCCGCGGACACCTTCGCCACCTTGGGATTGTCCAACTCGTAGGTGATGTTGGACCACGCGCCCTCGTTGAACAGCATCCGAAGCTGCAGCTTCTGCTTCTTTCCCACGCTGGTCTGGGCGGGGTCGAACGCCACCGAGGTCGGGGCCGCGTGCACCGTCACCGGGCAGGTGGCCACCTTGCCGTTGTAGCTGACGAGGGTCACCGTGCCCGTGCCGGGGGCAACGCCCGTGATCTGGCCGGTGGCCTCGTTGACGGAGAACACCGAGGGCGCGTCGCCCTTGAACAGCACGCTGCCCGAGGTGCCCGCGGGGGTCTTGTAGCCCAGGGTGTAGGTCTCGCCCACGCCCAGGTTCAGGGGATTCGGGGAGGCGGCGATCCAGCGCGGCGCGCGCCGGACCACGATCTTCACCCGCATCCTTCCGCTGGCGGTCCGCACGATCACATTGGCGGAGCCCTTCTTGACGCCGTATATGACGCCGCCGCCCTCGGCCCTGACCACCTTGCTGTTGCGCGAGGTGCAGCTGACCACCGGGTTGCCGTCGCCCGCGGCGGTCTGGAGGCGCACCCTGTCGCCCTTGCCGATGCGCAGCACCTTGCCGGGTGTGGCGACGACCACCGGCGTCGGCACGGCGTACACGGTGATCTTGACGGTGGCGCGCTTTTTATTGTACGTTCGGGCGGTGATCCGCGCGGTGCCGACGCCCTGCGCGACGGCGAGGCCGCTCTCGGCATTGACCGCGACCACGGCGGGATTGCTGCTGGACCAGGTGACGGCGCCGGCGCTGCCCGCGCTCAGCGAGTAGCCCAGCTGCAGCGCTTCGCCCACGCCCATGGAGCGCTTCTTCGGCTTCACCGTGATCTTTTTGGGGGCCTTTTTAACGGTCACGGCGCACTGGAGCGCTTTGCCGTCGGGGAACGTGGCGACGATCGTCGCGCTGCCCCGGGCGACGCCGCGGACCTGGCCGTCCGCGGTCACCGTGACCTTCTTGGCGTTGGCGCTGGAATAGCTCACCGTGCCCTGGTAGACCTTCGCGCCGCCGTCCCAGATCAGCCGGGGCAGGCGCCGCGTCTCCCGAAGGCCGATCTGCAGCGCGACGGCCTCGAAGCCCACGTCCGGCGGCACCTCGATCACGGTCACGTCGCAGGCGGCCTGCGCACCCTTTTCGTCCTTGGCGACGATGCGGGCGCTGCCCACGGCAACCGCCGTGACCACGCCGTTTGCGTCCACCGTGGCCGAGGCCGCGTTCTCGGAGGTCCAGGTGACGGTACCCGTGCCGCCGCTGGCCTTGAGCGTCACGCTGCCCTGCATGGGGACAGTGACCGACGTCTGGTCCAGCGACAGCGTGGCGGCAGGCTCCATCAGCGCATTCGACTGGTGCTCCTCGCCGACCTCCGTCTGCCCGTCGCCCTCGGCGGCCTCGTCCGCCTCCTTTTTATCCTCGCCGTCCTTTTTATCCTCGTCGTCCGCCTTTTCTTTATCCTCGGCGTCCTCTTTTTCCCCGGTTTCCGAGGCTTCCGCGGTTTCTGCCTTATCCTCGGCGTCAGGCTCATCCTCGCCATCCTTCTCGCCGGACTTGGCCTCCGGGGACTTTTCTTCCTCGCCGTCCGACTCTTCGGGTTCGCCGTCCATTATATCGTCCTTCCCGTCATCCTTACTATCGTCCTTTTCGCTATCCTTTTCTTCGTCCTTTTCGTCATTCTTCTCGCCGTCCTTTTCGTCGACGGCATCCCCGTCCTCTGCGCCGGGCGCGCCCGGGGTCTCGACGTTCTCCGACTTGTCCTCTTTTTGGTCCTGCTCCTCGCCCTTCTCATCCTCCGCCGCCTTTTCATCAGGCTCCGCGGGCTTCCCGGACGCATCCTGCGCGGGCTTCTCAGCGGTATTCTCGGCGGCGTTCTCCACCGGCTTTGCAGGCGTGTCCTTATCCGCCTTTTCACCGGACTGTTCGTCGGTTTTTTCACCGGCCTTTTCGTCGGCCTTCTCCGCGGGCTTTACGGGCGTTTCCGGCGCGGGTTTATCGTCGTTCTTCTCTTCGGGCGCCTGTTCGGTCTCGTCCGCGTTCTCGACGGAAAGCCCCTCCGCATCTTCTGTGTCCTCCGCGCCTGCAACATCGACAGCGTCCCCGTCGCCCGCGTCGGAGGTCGCCGCGGGCGCCTTTTCCACGCTCGCCGCGCCGTCCTGCGCACCGTCCGGAACGTCGCATATCTCCGAAAGCTCCAGGCCGTCGAGCTCCTCGACGGCATACTGATCCTCCGGATCCTCGAGATCGGCCAGGTCGAGCGCGTCGCCGCCCTGCTCCGTCACCTCGGCGTCGACATCCCGCGCCCGCACATAGTCGGATTCGGACAGCGCCTCCACCGGAAGCGCCGACATCAACAGACACAGGGCCATCCACAGCGCCAGCATATTCTTCTTCATCAACGTGTACCTCTCCATGGTTATTACGCACATGTTACCATTTTTTGCCTGTGATGTCAATAAATACCACAGATTCGTACTCAAAATATAAAATAAGATGTAATATATGACGGCTACGCGCGCCCCTCCCCCCTTGCTGCGTGCGGCAATATTCACTAAATTTTGTCTTTTATGCCGGATGGTCTTTATTTTCGCGCGACAATGTGCTATAATACTGCGTGAATCGGAATCAACTCCACAGATACGAAAGGATGGTATTTCATGGGAAACATGCTTAAGGAATTCAAAGAGTTTGCGATGAAGGGCAATGTCGTCGATATGGCCGTCGGCGTGGTCATCGGCGGCGCGTTCGGCAATATCGTCACCAGCATCGTGAACGACCTGTTCACTCCCCTGATCGCCTGCGTATTCGGAGACGTGGATTTCACCCACATCGCCGTTCACCTCAAGGGCAGCGGCGAGAACGCCATCACCCTGAATATCGGCAACTTCCTGCAGGTCGTGTTCAACTTCATCATCGTGGCCATCTGCCTGTTCTCCGTCGTGAAGGCGATGAACAAGCTGAAGAAGCCCGCGCCGGTAGAGGAGAAGCCCGCGCCCAGGCTGTGCCCCTACTGCAAGAGCGAGATCGCGGACGACGCCACCCGCTGCCCGCACTGCACCTCTCAGCTGTAAGGGACTGTTCACGGAATACACGCGCTGCCGGAGACATGACGATGCCTCCGGCAGCGGTATTATGAGGACATGAAGACATCGAAGCACAAGACGCTGAACATCCGAAAGGCCGCGCGGTTCGCGGTGGTCATCAACCTGCTGCAGGTGGCGACGATGCTGGCCGCCGTGGCGGTGGCGCTGTTCTCCGATCAGCGCGACAGCCAGCTCATCGAGATTTCGATACTGTTGGCCGGGCTGCTGATCGTCAGCTGGGGCGCGGCGCTGGACATCCGCGAGGCCCGCAACGCCGGGCGCGTGGCCGAGCAGGCCGCCATGCTGGAGGACGCCTACCGCCAGCTGGAGGCCCTGAACAGCACCCTGCGCAAGCAGCGGCACGATTTCAGGAACCACCTCCAGGTGGTGTTTTCGCTGATGGAGATGCGGGAGTACGACGACGCCGCCCAGTACATCGAGAGCGTCTACCGGGACATCCAGAAGACCGGCAGCAGCCTGCGCACCGCCATCCCCGCCGTCAACGCCCTGATCGCCGCCAAGCGCGCGGACTGCGAGGCGCGGGGCATACGGCTCAACCTGGACATCCGCGCCTCCTGGCAGGACATGCCTGTCTCCGGATGGGAGCTTTGCCGCGTGCTGGGCAACCTGATCGACAACGCCGTCGACGCGCTGACCGAGGGCGCGACCCCCGACCCCGCCGTGGACGTCGCCATCTTAGAGACCCCGGAGGCCTACGCCTTCGAGATCGCCAACAACGGCCCGCCGATCCCCCCGGAGAACCTGGAGGCCATCTTCCGCGAGGGCTTCACCACCAAGAGCGACGGCCACGGCTCCGGGCTGGGCATCGTCAAGGAGATCCTGGAGAACTACGGCGGGGAGATTAAGGTACGCTCCGACGAAAAGCGGACCGCGTTTTCCGGCACGATCCCGAGATAACAGATGATGAGGGCATCGCCCCTACCGTTAATCACACGGTGTAGGGGCGATGCCCTCATCGCTCGTCATGATTGCTTCATCTCTCTCGACACTTCCCGGAGGATCGCGTTGAGCATCGCCACGGTGACGGGTATGCCGCCCTTCTTGCCGCGCACCACGATGCTGGACAGGTCGGAATCCATCAGCCGCTCCTTGAGCTGTATCACGCTGGCAAAGCCCGTGGGGGCCGCCAGCACGCACACGTCGCTCATCGGCTCGCGCTGCCGGCGCTGGATCATGCGGTTGATCGCCGCGGGCGCGCTGCCCACGACCATCAGCTTCATGCCGGGGAGCGAGAGCCCGTAGTCCACGGCCACCTCCGCGCGCGTGATGTGTTTTTGCTCCGCCAGCGCCACCACCTGCGGATCGTCGATGAAGCACACGACCTTCGCCGCGCTGTTGCCGAACAGGCTCATGTCGATGTCGTTGGCCACCAGCGTGGTGTCCGCGATGATGGCGCCGCCCATCTCCATAAGCCGCTTGATGTGCGTCAGGGCGGTGGGCCCGAAATAAATGCTTTGCGCCAGTGCCGGGTCCCTGGTTTCCTCTGTGATTTCCCTCAGGATATTGGCCGTCCCCGGATTGACATAGGGTACCCCCATGCGGTGCCTTCCGTTTTCTCCCGCATCTCTTCTGTACAATTTTCACCCTCCGTTTCGACAAGCTGATTTCCAGGATTGTCGGGAGCGTCTGCATAGTCAGTCATGTGCAACGCCGTTTTATGAGATTTGTTACATATTGTAACCACACGACAACTATTGTCGATAAACTCTGTGAACAATATACGCCTTTATTATCATTTCGTCAAGAAGTTAGATAAAGATATTACGTTAACAATTTAAGGCAAGATAGACAAAGGCCGCAGGCGCGCCCTTTCGGCGAACCTGCGGCCCTGATTTCGGGAAGATCAGTCTTCCTCTTCTTCCTCCGGCAGCTCGGCGTCGTGGTAGACGTTTTCGGTGTCGTCGTACTCCTCCAGCCAGTCCAGCAGCTTGGTGACCTTCTGGACGCTCTCCTCGTCCGGCAGCGCCGTGGTGGTGGTGGGGATCATGGCGCGCTCGGCGGACAGGAACGTGCAGCCGGCGTTCTCCAGGTTGTCGCGCACCTCGGAGAAGTCGTTGGGGTCGGTGTAGATCACCGCGGAATCCTCGTTGTACTCCACGTCGTCCGCGCCGGCGTCCAGGGCCAGCATGGTGAGCTCGTCCTCGTCCATGCCCTTTGAATTGTCGATCACGATCACGCCCTTGCGCTCGAACTTCCAGGACACGCAGCCGGAAGCGCCCAGGGAGCCGCCGCACTTGTCGAATATGTGGCGCACTTCGCTGGCGGTGCGGTTTAGGTTGTCGGTGACGATCTCCACGATCACGGCCACGCCGCAGGGCGCGTAGCCCTCGTAGGTGACCTCCTTGTAGTTGGCGGACTCGCCCTCGCCCGCGGCCTTCTTGATGGAGCGCTGGATGTTGTCGTTGGGCATATTGGCCGCCTTCGCCTTGGCGATGACGTCCTTCAGCTTGCTGTTCAGCGCGGGGTCGGCGCTGCCGCCGGTCTTCACGGCGATGACAATTTCACGGCCAATCTTGGTGAAAATCTTGCCCTTTGCGGCATCCGTCTTGGCCTTCTTATTCTTGATGGTTGACCATTTGTTATGTCCCGACATGGACAATCCCTCCCAGTACACTAATGGATATATGATAACACAAACAGGCTGGAATCGTCAAGAAAAACAGCGTATAATTAATGCCAGCATAAAGTATTTTTATCGGGAGGCGGCGCGCATGGCGGTCATAACGGGGATCGAGGTCATACGGGGACGCGTGGTCGTGCAGGCCGACGGCGCGACGATCGCCCGCCTGCCGGTGGCCCACTTTGAGAAGTGTCCGCTTCATGAAGGCGATGAGATCGACCCCGAGCTCTGGCTCGAAAACGTCGCCGAGGTGCAGCGCGCCGACGCCTACGAGGCCGCGCTGACCCAGCTGGACCGCAGTGAGCGCACCGAAAAGCAGCTCTCCGACGCCCTCCGGCGCAAGGGCTACGTGGCCCCGGCCATAGAGGCGACGGTGGCGCGGCTTACGTCCGCCGGGCTCATCGACGATGCCCGCTACGCCCGGCGCATGGCCGAGGCCCACGCCGCAAAGGCCGTGGGCGTCTACAGCTTCAAGCGCAAGCTGATGGCCAGGGGCATCTCCGCGGACGACGCCGGAGACGCCCTCGCCTGCTTCGACGACGCCCAGCAGCGCGACGCCTGCCGCGCCGCCGCCCGGGGCCTGTGGCGTAAATACGAATCCCTTCCCCCGCGCGAGGCCCGCGCGAAGCTGTCCCAGGCCCTTGCCCGGCGGGGCTTCGGGTGGGACGTGATCGAGGCGACAATCGACGATTTCACGGAATAGGGGTTGTCACAAAACGATTGAAATACAGCCAAACCCAACGTAGGGGCGGCCATTGGCCGCCCGCCCGGCAGAAACCATGGATTCTGATTGGGCGGGCGCCCATTGGGCGCCCCTACGCGGCGTTAGCATGATCACTTCCCCGCTCCCGCGATCTTTTCCTCCGTATTCCGCCGAATGGCGGCGCGCAGCTCCTTCAAATACTCCGAAAACGCCACACGATCGTAGGCGTAGGTGCGGTTCAACTCGTATTCGTGGGGCTCCCAGGTGTCGAGATCGGACTCGTTGTGCTGGATCACGGCCTCCAGGCTGTCCATGGCCTTATAGATCTTCGCCTCCAGCGTCTCCCGTGCGGCCATCTCGTCGTACATCTGCCGCATGTCCGTGGCGAAGGGCTCCGGCAGGGACGCCACCCAGCGGTAGAGCAATGCCTCCTCCTTCGCCTCGTCCCCCTCGGTCTTTAAGAAGGTGGGGATGTCGCCGGTGAAGCACTCCCCCAGATCGTGGATCAGGCACATCCTGATGACCCGGTTCATGTCGGCCTCCGGGAATTCGTCGGACACCAGGTAGGCCATCAGCGTCATGCGCCAGCTGTGCTCCGCCACGCTCTCCCGGCGTCCGCCGGAGGTGTAGCAGTGCCGCATGGTATCCTTGAGGCGTTCCGCGACGTGCAGCGCCTTCAACAGCTCATCGGGCTTCATGATTCATTCCTCCCATATGGATTTATACGGCTTTCCGCAGCTCATGCGCCCCTCGGGGCATTTGCCGTAGACGCAGCTCGGCCCGAAGCCGCCGAATATCTCCGGGCAGGATTCCCGCAGCTCCTCCAGCATCCGCCATGCCACGCCGCGGATTTCCCACTGGGCCCGGCGACAGGTGCGCAGCTTCATGAAGTGCACGATCTCCCGGGCGTTCATGGTGAGCATCAGGTCGATCTCGTGGCCGCTCATGGCGAAGTAGGACAGCCCCTCCATTGAGAATCCCAGCGCCCCCGCCTCCCGCGCGGCGCGGCTCTGCGCCTCGAATGCGCGGCGGTAGAGCGCCTCCGCCTCCGGGATGGCCTTCACCGTCTCCGGCAACACGTAGTCCCCCTCCGCCAGGCCCTTCACCACCGGCGGCACCAGCAGCGAGACCATCCTGTGCCGGGTGAAGTGGGTCACGCACGCCAGCGACACGCGCTTGATGTGGAAGGTGTAGCTGAGCGCCTCCAGCTCCCTCGGGCGGGCGTCGGTCAGCATGGCGCGCAGGTTTTCGCGCCTGACGTCCGGGAAGGCCTTCGGGGCGAAGCGGCCCGTGAACTCCAGCGCCATGCCCAGCAGGTCCTCGGCGTCCCGTGGCGCGGCGATCAGCTCCGCGTCCCCCGCCCTCTCCGCGCCCGCCTTGATATCCTCAGGCAGCGGCAGCGGCGCATACGCGGGATAGCGCGCGGCCTCGGCGTCGATCACGCCGGGGTACATGGCGTCGAACTGTGCCTTCAACTGGCGTCCCAGCGCCTCCAGCTCTGAAAAACCCTTTCCCCGCCCGTACAGCATGGCGCAGATCAGCGCGATCAGCTCCCGGGCGTTGACGGTCATGAAAAAGTTGCTCCTGAGGCAGTACGGCAGCACGAAGCGGGCGTCCTCCTTCGGCACGCCCAGCTCCAGCAAGCGCCGGTAGTCCTCGAACCGGGCGGCCATGGTTTCGTCGTACAGCCTGCCCTGTTCGCCGGTCAGCCCCTCGGGGCGCACCCAGCCTGCCGCGCCGAAGTCCACGTACCTCCGGGACTTCACCGTGAACGACGCCAGGCGGCACTCGATCACGAACTGCTCCACCAGCACGGACACGTCGTTGAACGCGATGTTCACGGTCTGGTGCTCGATCACGGACTTGTGCCCGCTGGCGAGCACCTTGTTCATCAGGCCCAGGTCCTTCGCGTCCCCCAGGCTGCGGGCGTAGATCTCCATGGCCGTGCCCTGCTGGGTGGAGATGCGCGCGGAGCCCGCCGCGGTCCGCAGGGCCTCCGGGTTTTTATTGACGATGATCGCCTTTGACTGCTTCATACATTCACCTCTGGCTGTCCTGTTCATATTCATTATATTATCATAAAACAATATTGTTACAAGCCCTTCCGCAATAATCATATCCAATCGCAAAGATTTGTGTCAAATGTATGTCAATCTGTAATTTAATTGTGCTATGAATTGAAATATTTGAAATATTATGATAATATAGTTGTGGATAAACCTGTGTTTGCCCGGGATTCACAGAAAAGGGTGATGACAGCAATGAAAAAAAGCAGTATAAAGCGCGCGATCTCGCTGGCGGCGGCCCTTGCGCTGCTCCTCACGACGGCGGGGCTGGCAGAGATGCCGTCGGCGAGCGAGCCGTTTGAGGAGATGATCGTCGCGGAGGCGGTGGATGCCGCGGTGGAATCCGAGGAAATCGAGCTGGAGCTGGGCGACGATCCCGACTCGGGCGATACCGCTTCGGATGATACCGTTTCGAATGATACCGCTTCGGATGATTCCGGCCTCGACGCGGCGGAGGAAACCGAAACGCCCGTCGATGCCGTCGACGTGACCGTCGCGGAGGATATTCCCGCATTCGACGAGCCGACCCCCGACGAAGCGACGCCCACCGCGGAGGAACCCGCCCCCGAGACGGCGGAGGATGCCGGGGAAAAACCGTCGAGCGACGTCGCGGAGAGCCCGGAGGAAGAATCCCCGGCCAAGTCTGCGGAAGATCAAGAGGAATCCGAAGCCAAATCCACGGAAGATTCTACGGAAGATAAAGAGAAATCCGCGGAAGATCAGGAAAAGCCCGAGGCCACGGCCGCGGAAGATAAAGAGGCATCCGAGGCCAAGGCGGCAGATACCCCGGAGGGCGCCCCTGCCCTCGAAGCCGACGCCACCGTCGAGACCAGCGCCAAGGCCACGGCGGAAGCGACGCCCGAATCCCCCGCCGAGGCCGCGGCTCCGTCGGCGGAGGCGGCAGGTGCCGAGGCCGCGCCCTCCGCGCTGACCTTCGCCGCGCCGAAATTCTTCATGGGCAAGGGCGAATACCTGCCGTTCACGGCGCTGTCCGCCGACACCGGCGCTCCGGTGGAGGCCACCTTGACCAGCAACAAGCCCGGCATCGTGAAGGTGGAGGGCACGGGGGTGCTGCACGCCCGCAAGAAGGGCACCGCGAAGATCACCGCCACCGCCGCCAACGGCGTGAAGGCCACCTGCGTGGTGAAGGTGGTGAAGGCCCCGTCGAAGATCCGCCTGACCCCGAAGAAGCTGATCATCGGCCTGGAGGAGGGCCACGTGATGAAGGCGAAGCTGCCCAAGGGCTCCGCCTCGGCCATCACCTGGACCAGCAGCAACCCCGCCGTGGCCACGGTGGACGCCGCGGGCAACCTGCGGACCGTCGGCGTCGGCACGGCGCGGGTGACCGCCACCACCTTCAACAAGAAGAAGGCGAGTTGCAGGGTCACGGTGCTCGCCGGCCACACCCCGACGGCCCTCACCTTCCCCGCCGCCACGATCTACATGGGCAACAAGGAGAAGCTGCGGCTCAGCCCGGTGCTGGGCCCGGGCGAGGCGGCGCTGTTTACATTCTCCAGCAGTAAAAAGAGCGTGGTGTCCGTCAACAAAAACGGCCTGATGGTCGCAAAGAAGAAGGGTACCGCGAAGATCACCGTCAAGACCCACAACGGATTGAAGTTCCGGCTGACCGTGAGGGTCATCAAGGCGCCCTCCAAGGTGACGCTTTCCAAGAGCAAGCTGTCGCTGCAGGTGGGCCAGGGCGCGACGCTCGCGGCGACGCTGCCTTCAAAGACCGCCTCGGCCATCACCTGGACCAGCAGCAACGCCAACGTGGCCTCGGTGGACGCCGCCGGCAACGTGGCCGCGCTCAACCCGGGCATGGCGACCATCACCGCCAAGACCTTCAACGGCAAAAAGGCCACCTGCGCGGTGACCGTCACCGCCCCGTCGACTGACCTGCCGTCCAATGCTCAGATGGTCGCCAACATACGCAACTCCTCGCTGTCGAAGCGTTCCTCATTGGCCGGCATCGCCGAGCTTATGCTGAACAACGGGTATGAACCGGCCTTTGCCGCGGGCGTCTGCGCAAATGCCAGTGCCGAGGGCGACTACGGCAGGTTCGAGAGCAGCAAGTACATCCAGAACTACCAGAAGCGTCCCAGGTACTTCTGCTTTCTGGACGGCGGCGATTACTACACCAAGGACGCCAACGGCACCCCCGTCATCACCGACGTGTACCTGTCCCCGGAGGAGGCCGCCGCCTACACCGGCCCGGCCAACGTGCACCTGCGCTTCGGGGAGGAAAAATACTACTGGAACAACTGGTCGGGCAAGTACGTGTGGAACATCAACCTGGACGTACTCGAGGCCTTCATGAACCTGCTCACCGACGCCAAGCTGCTCAACGGCCAGCCGGACGGCTGGAACGACGGCAAGGGCTGGCACGGCAAATTCGGCCTGGGCTGCACCCAGTGGACCGGCGGCCGCACCCGCAAGCTGTTGAAGCTCTACCGCAAGTACGCCGGGGAGGGCAACCCCACCATCACCAAGGAGCAGGTCATCGCCGCCGAGCACGAGATGATACTCTACGACCTGCAGGGCGACTACAAGAAGGTCTACACCAACTGGCGCGATGAGAACATCAGCAACCTGAACAGCACGGATGCTGCCAACCGGGCCGGATACAGGGTATGCAGGTATTATGAGATACCCGCCGGCGGAGAGGCACGCGCCGTCAAGCGCGGCAACAGCGCCGTCAATATCTACAAGATCATGATCGGGGCGGCATGATAAAAAACACCGTGGGGACGCCGGGATGTGCGTCCCCACGGTGTTTTTTTATGTGACATTCCCCAGTATCTCCGGCTCGGCGAACAGTGCCGTCGCGCCGCCGGTGTGCCAGAACAGTACGCTCTCCCCGGGGCGGATGTCGCCGCGCCCGACGTCGGCGAGCAGTCCCGCCAGCGCCTTGCCCGTATACACGGGATCGACGAACAGTCCCTCCGTCCGCGCCAGCAGGCGTATGGCCGCGCTGCCCGCGGCGCTGGGCTGCTCGTACCCCGGCTGCCACTGGTCGAGCCTCACCCGCATGGCGTCCCGGTCCGGCGCGGCGTCGCTGCCGATCAACTCAAGCGCCGAGCGGGTCAGCGCGCAGACCTTGTCGAGGTAGGCTGCCTCGTCCTTCGGGCTTGCGGCGACGGAGATGATCTGCGTATCGTCCATGCCCAGCATGGCCCGCCCCGCGTGCAGCCCGGCCATGGTGCCGCCGGTACCCGTGGAATGGTAGATGCGCGCGAAGCGCAGGCCCAGGGCGTCCGCCTGCGCACGAAGCTCCACCATCGCCGCGGCGAAGCCCACCGAACCCAGCGGGCTCGCGCCGCCCATCGGGATGTCCGCGCACCGCGACCCCGCCGCGCTCAGCTCCGCGGCACGCGCCGCGCCCATCTCAAAGGAGCGCGCCTCGGCGTCGGCCTCTATCTCGCCCGGCTCGATGGACACGATGTGGATCTCCGCGCCCAGTATGCGGTCCAGCAGCAGGTTGGCGCGCAGCTCCTCCGGCCTGGGCGGCACCACCGCGGTCAGATACAGTATCGGCTGTATGCCCAGCCTGCGGCAGGCCCAGGCGGTCTCCATGGCGTGATTCGACTGCGTCGCCCCGTAGGTAATGGCGTGGGTCGCGCCGTCGCGCAGCGCCTGTCCCAGCAGGTATTCCAGCTTGCGCACCTTGTTGCCCCCGAACAGGTTGACGCCGGAGCAGTCGTCCCGCTTGATGTAGAGCGATATCCCCAGCTCATCGGACAGCCTGTCCAGCCGCCCAAGCGGCGTCGGGAAGAATCCCAGCGCCGCCCGGGGCAGCCTGTCCAGCCGCGCGCGGGCCTCTTGTACCGTCAATGCCATAGCCACTGTCCTTTCATCATTGTTCCTCGTAGGCGTCCGCTTCCCAGCCGTCGTCCCAGTCCGTCTCCTCGTCCTCCATCAGCGCCGGGTCGGTGACGAAGGTCTGATACTCCGCCGAGCACAGCTCCCACGTCTCGGGCCAGCGCATCTTCACCCGGCTCTGCTGCGGGAAGGAGTAGGCGTAAATCTTTCGGTTGTGGGTCTGGGCGTGATAGGCCTCGTCGTCGCTGCCCGGCCCGTCCGGGGACCACGCGATCTCAAAGTGGAAGTGCACCGGGTAGTCGCCCCCGGAGCTGCCCACATAGCCTATGGGGTCGCCCGCCAGCACGGGAACCTCCCGGCAGCCGTCGAATATCGCCCCGGCGAACCGGGACAGGTGCTGGCACTTCGTATAGAAGCCGTTGCCGTGGTCGATCACCACGTAGAGCCCGTTGCCCTTCTGCACGCCCGCGTAGGCGATGCCGTCGTCCGCCGCCACCACCAGCTGGGCGGCGGTCACGTGGGACACGTCGGTGCCGTGGTGCAGCCAGGAGGGCCAGTCCCCGCCCTGCCCGCGGTGGATGCGGGCGGCGTCGCGCCAGCCCACGCGGGAGCTGATGTGCCTGAGGGGCTGCGTGCCCGGCAGCGGCCACAGCAGCGTGCCGGGGTAGACCCGGTCGCTGGCGGAGACCACGTTCCTGATGTCGTAGACGCTGGGGATGTCCAGATAGCAGGATTCGTCCGTGCCGGTCTGCGGGATGTACTCCTCGACATACGCCTCCTGCGGCGCCTCGGGCACGGGGGCGTCCTCGCCGATCTCAAACTCCGTCTCCCCCACGTCGGCGTCCACGGCGCCAAACGACAGCCCGCCTGCCTCATCGTCGAGCCCTTCCGCCACGGCGGGCGCCGTCAGAAGGCAGAGTATTGTGAGCAGGGACAGCCAGATCTTCATCATATATCCTCCAGGTCCGTCATGTGCCTATGATTATAGCAAGTCCATGCGCGCGCTGTCAATATTTGGATCGGGATTTCTCCAGAAGCCCCAGCTCCGCGAGCGCCTGCCACACCGTCTCCACGCCAACGACGCGCATGCCCTCGGGCGCGCGCAGGCCCTTCATGTTGTACTTCGGCACGATCAGGTTGTTGAAGCCCAGCCGCGCGCACTCCATAACGCGCCGCTCCGCCTGGGCGATGGCCCGCACCTCGCCGGCCAGGCCCACCTCCCCCATCACGGCCCAGTCGCCGCCGATGGCCCGGTTCTTGTGGGAGGACGCCACCGCCGCGCACAGCGCCAGGTCGGCAGCGGGCTCCGTCAGCGACATGCCCCCGGCGATGTTGATGTACACGTCCTGGTCGTAGAGCCGCAGGCCCACCCGCTTTTCAAGCACCGCCAGCAGCAGCGCCAGGCGGCCCTGGTCCACGCCGCTGGCCATGCGCCTGGGATTGCCGAACACCGTGGTGGCCACCAGCGCCTGCACGTCCGTCAGCAGCGGACGGGAGCCTTCCATGGCGCACATCACCACCGCGCCGCTGGCGTCGTGGGCCCGTTCGGACAGCAGCGCCTCGCTGGCGTTTTCCACCTCCAGCATGCCCCGCTCGCTCATCTCAAACATGCCCAGCTCGTTGACGGACCCGAAGCGGTTCTTCACGGCCCTGAGCAGCCGGTACTGGTGCTGCCGGTCGCCCTCAAAGTACAGCACGGCGTCCACCATGTGCTCCAGTATGCGCGGACCGGCGATGGCCCCCTCCTTGGTCACGTGCCCTACCAGGAACACGCTGCACCCGCTGAGCTTCGCCAGCCGCATCAGCTGGGCGGCGCACTCCCGCACCTGGGACACGCTGCCCGGGGCGCTGGCCATGTCCGGGCGGTACATGGTCTGTATGGAATCCACCACCATCACGGACGGGGAGAGCTGCTGCATGCGCTTCTCCACGGTGGTCATGTCGTTTTCGGAGAGCACGAAGAAGCCGGAATCCGCGTCCCCCAGCCGCTTCGCGCGCATCTTCACCTGCCGGGAGGATTCCTCGCCGGACACGTACAGCACGCACGCGCCATCCCGGGCCATGTTGGCGCAGAGCTGGGTGAGCAGCGTGGACTTGCCGATGCCGGGGTCGCCGCCCACCAGCACCAGCGAGCCGTCCACCACACCGCCGCCCAGCACGCGGTTCAGCTCCCCGATGCCCGTGCTTTTGCGCTCCATGGCCTCGTCGGGGATGGCGTCCACCCGCAGGGCTTCCGCGTCCGCGCCCGGGGCGCGCTTGAGCTTCTTCTCATCGGGCTTCAAAAAAACCGGGGCGGCTTCCTGCTCCAAAAGGGTGTTCCAGCTGCCGCACTCCGGGCACTTGCCCAGCCAGCGCGGGGTCTCATAGCCGCACTCCGAGCACACATAGATCGTCTTTGCCTTTGCCAATGATCATCCACCTCCGTGGAACATGCGTTATATTTATTATAACATATTTTGTCACGGCTTGCCAGATTGAAAAAAACAAACTATAATAAAATAGATGGATTATGTGATGTGAGGTTCTGTCATGCCTGATTCTGAGAATAAAAAGCGCCGAAAGGTCGTCGTGCCCCGGCCAGACGCCGACGCGGAGGCCGCGCGGGACGAATCCAGCCTCTACGGCGACGAGGGCGACATCCCCCTAAGGCGCAAAAAAGCCAGGCCGAAGAAGGGCGACGGGAAGGCGAAGAAGGCCGGCAAGGCCAAGGCCGCGAAGTCGAAGGCCGGCGGCAAGAAGGCCGTCAGGCGGCGCAGGGGCTACCGCTCTCTGTACGAGCTGATGAGCGCCACCGGCAGCGACAGCCTGTTCAAGCCCCTCCGCCTGTTCGGCCGTGAGATACGCTTCTGGCCGCTGTTCCTCATGGGCATCATCGCCCTGCTGGCGGTGGGCGTGATGCTCAACAACAGCAACCTGACCGTGGCGGAGAACACGGTGACCATCGTGGGCCTGCCCGAGGCGCTGGAGGGCTGCCGGGTCGTGGTGCTGTCCGACATGAACGGCCGGCGCTTCGGCGACGCCCAGAGTCTGCTTTTGCGCACGGTCAACGCGCTGAATTACGACTACATCTTCTGCCTCGGGGACATGGTGGGCAGGGGCGGCGACCCGCAGCCCTTCTACGAATTCCTGGAGGGGCTGAAAAAGCCCGAGAACGTGTACTTCATCTGCGGCGACAGCGATCCCGGCCCCTATGTGGAATCCCCCCGGCAGATCACGGGCACGCTCTCCCAGATCGTGCTGGAGGACTGGATCCTCGGGGCGATCGAGCGCGGGGCGAACTACGTGGACGCCCCGGTCAAGCTGCCCGTCAAGGACGCCAACCTGTGGGTGTCCCCGGCGACGATGCTGAACCTGGAGACGGTCTCCACCGTGGAGTACTGGAAGGCCCAGACCGAGCAGGAGGTGGACGGCGTGATTTCCGGGGTCTCGGCGGACTACAACACGCTGCCGATGACCGACTACCGCTACCAGCTCATGCAGAAGCTCTACGACGCCGAGATCAACATGGCCACCACCGACCTGCACATCGCGCTCTCCCACGAGCCCCCGGCGGAGGGCTTCATCTACACCTCGGAGTCCCACAAGGTGGACGAGCGCTACCTGCTGCCGCCGGAGCTCATACTGGCGGGGCACTACTGCAACGGCGTGTGGCGGCTGCCCTTCATCGGGGCGCTCTACGTGCCGGACAAGACCCTGCCCCGCGGCGGCTGGTTCCCGGCACAGTCCGCCATCTGCGGCCTAAGCAGCGTGGACGAGACGCAGATGTACATCACCGGCGGCATGTCCAACAACGGCGCCGTGCCGCTGATGCCCTTCCGCCTGTTCAACGGCCCGCAGATATCCCTGCTGACCCTGACCTCCACGCTGCCGGAGAATATGCTGGAGGCGGGGTAAGGAGTTGGAAATTGGGAATTGAGAATTGGGAATTATCGTGGTACAAAACCGGAGGCCCTCGATTGCGATCGGAGGCCTTTGTTTTCTGGCGTTGACAGGCGGGTATTGATCTGATCAATGGGAAATGGGAAATTCCTATTCCCTAATCCTCCTCCAAACGGCTCAATATACTTTCTTTGTCATAATCTCCTGCGCACATGGGCATAATGATACTCATCAAACGCAAGGGAGGCGGCGTCATTGAAACAGGCGGGGGTCGAAACGGCGCAGGGGGTATTATCGGACGATCTGGACGGGAACATCGCGTATTTCAGGGATCTTCTGCACGCGGACGTCAATTCCGACGCCCATTTTCGCCCGTTCATGGCGGGCGAGACGCGGCTTTATGTCATCTACATCGAGGGCATGGCCTCGGACCAGAAGATCAGCGACTTCATTCTTCGGGCGTGCGCGGCTGACATTTCACCGGAGAAAACGCCCGTCACGCCCGAGAGCTTGATGGAGAGGGTCGTCGAGATCGCCCAGTGCGACACCGAGGATCGCGTTAAACAGATACTGGACGCGGTGGTCAGCGGCATGACGGCGGTGCTGGTGGAGGGCGCGAGCGCGGCGCTGATCCTCGAGACCCGGGGCTACCCCGCCCGCCCGGTGGACCGCACCACCAACGAATCGGTGGTGTTGGGGGCGCAGGAGGGCTTCGTGGAGAGCCTGCGCACCAACATGACGCTCCTCAGGCGCTACCTGCCCTCGCCCCACCTGGTCACCGAGGCCTTGACCGTGGGCACGGCGGTGCCCTGCCGGCTGTCGCTGGTGTACCTGTCCGGCGTGGCCGACCCGGCCCTCGTCGACCGGCTCAGGGCCCGCATAAAGCGCGTGGACGTCCCCACGGTGATGGGCTCGGGCGCGCTTGAACAGCTGATCGAGGACAAACCCTCGGCGCTGCTGCCCCAGATATTGCAAACCGAGCGCCCCGACCGCGTGGCCGCCTGCCTGGCGGACGGGCAGGTGGCGCTGCTGGCGGACAACTCCCCCTGCGCGCTGGTCATGCCGGTGAGCGTGTTCCACCTGCTGCACGCCCCGGACGACGCCTTCGCCCGCTGGCAGTACGGCAGCTTCCTAAGGCTCATCCGCGTGGCGGGCATGCTGCTTTCGGTGTTTTTGCCGGGGCTGTACATCGCCATGACCGACTACCACATGCACCTCATCCCCATGAGCCTGCTGGTCTCGATCTCCGAGGCCCGGGTAAACGTGCCCTTCCCGATACTGGTGGAGATACTGATCATGGAGTTCGCCTTCTACCTGATCAATGAGGCCGGCACCCGCATGCCCCGGCAGATCGGCGGCGCGCTGGGCATCGTGGGCGCGCTGATACTGGGCCAGGCGGCGGTGGCGGCGTCCATCATCAGCCCCATACTCATCATCATCGTGGCCATCACGGGGCTGGGCAGCTACGCCACGCCGGACTACAGCTTCAGCATCGCGCTGGTCATCTACCGGCTGTTCGTGATACTGGCCGGGGCGCTTTTAGGGCTGTACGGCATCTGCATCGCGGGCTTTTGCATCACCGCGTCGGTCTGCGGCATGCGCTCGCTGGGGGTGCCGTACACGGAGCCCGTCGCCCCGCCCAGGCCCCACAACCCGGACCTTCTGTTGAGGCTGCCCACCCGCATGCAGCGGCGGCCCATGCCCTACGCCGTACAGCCCAACTGGATGGAGACGCACAGGGATGAGGCTTGAGATGTCCGAAAGCGCCGCCTTCGCCAGCCTGATCGCGGCGCTGACCTCGCGGCTGTTCTACGGCCTGACGCTGGAGGCCGCCGACGCCGCCAACGCCGGGTGGCTGGCCGCGCTCCTGGGGCTTGCGCTCTCGCTGCCGCCGGTGTGGTTGATCTGCCGGCTCAGGCCCCCGGTCCGCCAGGCGCTCGCCGCGCCGCTATTGATTGCCATGGCGCTGGACGCCGCCTGCGCCGTGGAGTGCGCGGCCTACTCGGAGAGCAACCTCGCCTTCAACCACGTCGCCCCCGCCTTTTTGATGCTGCCCCTGTTGGCGGCCATACTGCGCTGTACATGGCTGGGCGGCGACGCATTGGGCGGCGCGGCCCGCATCTGGATACGCCTGTTCGCGGCGCTGATGCTCATCGTCATGCTCTACCAGCTCCCCTACTACAACCCCGGCTGGCTCAGGCCCTGGCTGGGCGCGGGCGGGGGCGGCATACTCCGCGCGGGCGTGCGTGCGGCGGGCTGGAACGTGCTGCTGGCGGGCGGCGCCGCGGGCATCTGTAAGAGGGAGATCGGCTTTAAGCGCCTGCTTCGGGCTCTGCTGGTCTCCACCGCGGTGGCGGCGGGGCTGGTGGCGCTTCGGCAGATGATGGCCCCGGCGTTCACATCGGAGCCCGTCACGCGCTTCACGCGCATCGACACGCTGCTGACCAACGGCCGCGCGCCGCTTTTCCTGCAGCTGCCGATGATCGTCGCCTGGTTCGGGGGGATGCTCCACCTGATGTGCTTCGAGAGCGTCGCCGCCTGCGCCCTGACCCGCAGGCTGCTGCCGAAAGTCCGCTCGGGCGTCTGCGTGGCGATCGGGCTTTTAGCGGTGTTCGCGCCGGCGCTTTTGAACGTGCCCCGCGCCGACGTGACGCAGCGCCTTTCGCCCTATCTGTACCACGCGCTGACCGCCACAGCGCTGACGCTCTGGATCGTGAAGGGAGGCGGGGCCCCGTGCGCCGCATCATCATAACGCTGCTTTTGCTGATCATACCCGCCCTGTCCGGCTGCGCGGTCACCGGCGAGGTGGAGAACCAGGCCTACGCGCTGGTGATGGGCGTCGACCAGACCTCCGCCGGGGGCATCGATCTGACCATACGCATCCCCCGCATCGGCCACGGCGATTCCGGCGGCGAGGGCGCCGTGGGCAAGGGCGAGCCCTACCTGGTGCTCACCGCCTCGGGCGACGACTACGCCCAGGCCATGGAGCATTTGCAGTGGGCCGCGGCGCGGGAGCTGAACCTGAGCCACTTGAACCTGCTGATCGTCTCAGAAAGCCTTGCCTCCGGCCAGGATTTTCCCGCGCTCATACGGGAGATCGCCGACACCCGGCACCTGTACGCCAACGCGGGCTTCGTGGTGTGCGAGGGGCGGGCGGGCGACTTCATCGAGGGGCAGGAGACCCTGTTGGGCAGCCACCTCTCCAGCGACATCAGCGCCATGTTCCGCCACTACGCCGCCCACGGCTTCATCCCGGGCGCCACCTTCGCCGACCTGTACTACGCCACGCTGTCCTGCTACTCCGACCCCACCGGGATATGGGGCTTCCCGGACTCCGGGGAGCAGGCGGCCGCCGCCATCATAGACACCGACGAGGCCGCCCTCAACGTGCAGACCAAAACCGCCTCCTCCCGGCAGTACCTGGGCACGGCGCTGTTCCGCGACGGCGTCTGCGTCGGGCGGCTGGACGGCGCGGAGACCCTCTGCCTCAACCTGCTGACAAGGCAGGTGGCGGCGTTCGGCTTCGAGGCCGACGGCAGGGCCTGGGCACTGTCCTCCACCCTGCCGCCGCGGGTGCGGGCGCGTCGGGACGGGGAGAAGATGATCATCGACGTCACCGTGTCCCTCACCGGCGATGACCCGGGGGACCCGACCGCGGCGGAGGCCGCCGTCGAACGGTCGATCACGCGGGTCGTCGAACGCTGCAAGGCCCTCCGGGTGGAACCCTTCGGCTTCGCCGCGAAGGCCGCCGCACACTTCGCCACGCTGGACGACTGGCTTAGCTACGACTGGCGCGCACGCTTCCCCGAAGCCGACGTCCGCGTGAAGGTGCATATCGCCGCGGCAGAGTGAGTATATAAAGAGAACGGCCTCTTCTCTATCCTTCCCAAAACCCCTCCAGCTCCCGCTTCAGGTCGCTCAGCTTATTGACGTCCGTCACGTCCCAGTGGGGCGGCATGAGCTCGCGCAGCTTCTCCTGCCGGTAGCGCACATCCATCAACAGCACCACGCCCCGGTCGGTCTCGGTGCGGATCACGCGCCCCGCGGCCTGCAGCACACGCCTTAATCCGGGGTAGGTGTAGGCCGCGTCCGTGCCGCCGTCATCGGCGTCGTCGAACAGCTCGCGCATCAGCTCCCGCTCGAAGCTCAGCTGCGGCATGCCCGTGGAGACGATAGCCGCGCCGGACAGCCGGTCCTCCGGCAGGTCGACGCCCTCGGCGAACACCCCGCCCAGCACGATGAAGCCCACCAGGCTCCGCGTGGGCGCGGGCACGAAGCGCTCGATGAAGGCCATGCGCCTGGGCTCCGTCATGTGCGCCTCCTGGCAGATGGCGTCCTCATAGGGCCACAGCATGCGGTAGTGCCTGAACACCAGCGTCATGTAGGCGTAGGAGGGAAAGCAGGCGATGTAGTTGCCGGGCTTCGCCTCCGCCATGGCGTGGATCACCTGCGCCACGGCGTGCTGTGTGCGCTCCCGGTCCCGAAGCGACACCGAAACCGGCAGCCTGAGCACCTTCAGGTTTTCCCGTGGAAAGGGCGATTCCAGCCGGAGCGATTCGTCCGCCTCCCCGTCCGCGCCCAGCTGGGCGGCGTAGAAATCCATCGGCGCGAGGGTGGCGGAAAACAGCGCCGCGCCGCCCACCCGGCCAAGCGCCCGGCGCATGTGCTTCGACGGGTCGTAGCACCACAGCCGGATAAGCAGCCAGCGGTCCTGGGGGAGCATCATTACCCGGTAGCACTCGGGGTCGAAGCGTTTGGACACGTTCACGAACCACTGTACGTCGAACACGAACTCCCGCACGTCGGGCTCGGCGCTCTGCAGCTCCCCCGCCGCCTCGGCAAACCGCCGAGCCGCCTCCACGACGCCCTCCGGGAGGTCGGAGAGCGCCTCCGGCTCCTGGTCGTTTTCGCATTTGAGCGCCCTGAGCAGCTCGGTCATCAGCCGCACCATGGGGCTCTCCTTCCCCTCGAAGGATGCGACGCGCTTCCTCAATTCATAAAGCCGCCGCCCGGACAGGCTCGCCGACAGCATCTCCCGCGCCCGGTCCGGGAGGTTGTGGGCTTCGTCCACCAGCAGCCCGGCCCTGGAGCGGGCGCCGAAGTAGCGCTTGATGCGCACCCGCGGGTCGAAGGCGTAGTTGTAATCGCAGATGATGACGTCCGCCGTCTCGGAGATGTCCAGCGACAGCTCGAAGGGGCACAGGCCGTAGTCCTCCGCCAGCGCGCGGATGGCGTCGGCGTCCAGCTTCTGCATGCCCACCGCCGCCTTGAGCGCGTCCCTGCGCCGGTCGTAGTAGCCCATGGCGTGGGGGCAGCCCATGCAGTCCGGCGCCTCCAGCAGGCAGCACTTCTCCTTGGCGGTGATCGTCACGGAGCGTATCGCCAGCCCCTGCGCGCGCATCCTGTCCAGCGCGTCCTCTGCGGCGCGTCGGCCGGTGGTGCGGGCGGTCAGGTAGAATATGGCGGTGATGTACCCCTTTCCCAGTGCCTTGAGCGCCCCGTACAGCGACGCCGCCGTCTTGCCGATGCCCGTGGGGGCCTCGATCAGCGCGTTCGCGCCGCGCTTCATGGCGCGGAATACGGCCCTGGCCATCTCCTTCTGGCCGTCCCGGTAGTCGTCGTAGGGAAAGCCGAAGCTTTGAAGCGTCGCCAGGCTCTTCGCCTTCCAGTCGTCCACCGCCGTGATCCAGCCCATATAGAGCCTTACATAGCCCATCAAAAGACGGTTGAGCGTATCGGCGTCGTATGCCTCGGCATACTCCCGCTTCACGCCGTCCAGCCGGGCGTAGATCAGCCGCACCTCGGCGCGTTCCACGCCGTGGTTCAGGCACAGCAGTGCCGCGTAGATCTCGGCCTGCGCCCAGTGCACGGGATAATCGTACTTCAATATGGCGTGGGGGTTGCGCCCGGTGGTCTTGATCTCCCGAACGCACACGATATCGGGGCCGATGTACGCCGCGTCCGCTCGCCCCTGCACGCGCAGTATGTGGCCGTCTGTCTCGATATCCCGGCTGACCGGCGCCTCCGCCTGCCAGTTGACGGGCAGCAGCTCCTGCAGCGCCTGATGGCCCCGTATGCCCTCGCGCATCCGGGCGTAGGACGCGCCGCCGGGGATCAGATCGCCCTTCTCCATGGCGTATTCCGCCAGCGCCCGAACGCTGACCACGTGAATTTGCGGCAAGTTTTCCGCCCCTCTCCCTTGACAGTTTCGCAACAAAATGGTAAATTGTATATGAACAGTATACCCGACACCACGGGCATTTGCAAGAAGGAGGAGATAATTCATGAACCTCTACCCACTGCTGATGGCGCCCGCCTTCCGTTACGGCAAGGCAACCCCCTGGGGCGGACACATGCTGCGCGACGTCTTCATGAAGGACGCCCCGGACAACACCGGCGAAAGCCTTGAGGTCTCCACGCTGGAAGGGCTCGAGAGCATGGTGGCCAACGGGGCCCACGCAGGCAAATCCCTGACCCGCATGGTGGAGCTGTGGGGCGATCAACTGACCGGCCCCATCGAGGGCGGCTTCCCGCTGGTGCTCAAGCTGTTGGACGCGCAGGAGCCCTCCTCCGTGCACGTGCATCCCGACGACGCCTACGCCCGCGCCCACGGCGGCGCGCGGGGCAAGAACGAGGGTCTGGTGATACTGAACGCCGAGCCCGGCGCGCGGATGGTGTACGGCCTCAATACCGACGGCAAAAGCCTTAAGGAGATACTGGACAGCGACGCCGTCGGCGAACACCTGCGCTGGGTGAACGTGCAGCCCGGCGACGTGTATTACATCCCCGCCGGCATGGTACACGCCCTAGGCTCCGAGATACAGTGCTACGAGCTGCAGGACGCCTGCGACATCACCTACCGCCTCTACGACTGGGACCGCACGGACAAGGACGGCCGTCCCCGCGAAAGGCACCCGGAGCAGGCGCTGGCCGTCACCGACCCCGAGCTGGCGCTCGTCAAGAACGAGGGCACCACGGTGCTTCGCAAGGGCGGCAGCGTGACCTATTACATCTCCAACACCCACTTCGAGTTTTGCCGCCTCAACCTGTCGGGCAAAATGCCCCTGCCCTCCGGCAGGATGCTGCTGTTGACCCCCCTGGGCGAGTGCGCGCTTTGCTGGGGCGAGGAGTCTATGACGCTTAACCCATTCAGCACGGTGATCGTGCCCGCGGCGCTCGAGGGCGCGGTGATCGAGGGCAACACCAAGGTGCTGATGTCCTCGCTGCCCGACCGCGAGGCGCTCCGCGAGGAGCTGGGCTACCGCGCGGAGAACGTGGCGGGGCTGATGGATTGATACTACAGCCATCGTCATAAATTGTGACACACCAAATGAAGGAGCGCATCATATGATTCCGGAACGTTTATTCGAGCTGGCGTTTCTATACAAAAAGGCCCGGCTGTGGAAAAGGCTGTGGGATTCCCAGATCTTCGGCGTGCGGTTTTCCGACGGCGAGATCGGCTATTGCTGCGTTATGGGCATGATGGGCGAATTGAACGCCATCGCGGTATACCCCGGCCAAAGCGGCCTGGACAGCCTGCGCATACTGCACGACGCGCCCGCGCCGGAGGATGAGCTGGCCTCGATGGAGAAGATACACAGCGAGGACTGCCTGATGCTCTCCTTCAACAACAAATCCCGGCTGAACGCGCGGGATTTGGAGGACGTCGCCGCCTACTGCCGGCGCAACGGCATCGACTATCCCCTGCGCGGCAAGAACGCCTACCCCCAGTTTGAGCGCTTCCGCCCGGGCTATGTGCGCTGGTTTATGGAGGATGAGGCGGATCAACGCCGCATGATCGAGGCGCTGGAGGCCGCCATCGCGGTGTCCGACCGGCTGGCCCTTGAGATGAAAACGCCGGAGATGCTGGGCCTGTTTGAAGGCGCCCCCTATGACAGGGAGATCCCGCTGCTGACCCGGGCGGACGCGGCCTATCGCTGGGAGGCCTTTCCCCTGCCGCCCCGCGCACCGGTGGAGTGGCCGCCCATCGTCATCGACGACGAGCTCTCCCTCGCCCGGCTTCAAAAGGCACCGCGCAAGGGTGAATGGGCCATACGCCTGTTCAGGTTCGTCAACCCCCTGACCGACTCGTCACAGGAGGACGTGTCCTTTGACGAGCTCACAAAGCCTCCGTTCTATCCCTGGGCGATGCTCATCGTCGAGATCAAGACGGGCTTTGTGCTCTCGTCCGTTTTGTGTGACGATCCCGAGGATTACACGCAGTTTTTCGGGATGAAGCTGACCGAAGCCGTCGCCAATTTCGGCATGCCGAAGAGAATTGTGGTGCTGGACGATTGCACGGAGCAGGCGATGCGCCGCTTCTGCGATCAGTTTGGCGTCCGGCTGGAGCGCAAAAAGCGCTGCAAGGCGCTGACCGAGGCGCTGAACAGTCTGCTTGCCCATATGACCGCCGAGGAAGAGGACGACGGCCCCGACGATCTGCTGGGCGAGACGATGGAAATGCTCCGCCAGCCGGACGTCGTCGCCGCCCTGCCCGACGAGTTTCTGAAAATGATATTCACCGCGACAAAGCCCTCAGACTTCCCGGAGGACGTGTACGATATGCTGCATAAGGAAGGCATCCGAAGGGGACTTTTGAGGAAGTGACGATGACCCCCTCCGCCATGGGTTGCGCAGCGGAGGGGGCCTTTGTTTTTTATCACACGATCCGCTCGATGTGCGGGTGCTTTTGGCCGGTGATCCAGTCCACGTCGTCCGTGAGCCAGTCCATGATCTCCAGCTGGCGCATCTCCCAGGCGATGTCGGCGGCCTTCTCCGCCTCGGTGGGCTCGTGGTCGAAGGCCTTCACCTTCTCGCAGTAGCCGAATATGTAGCCCGCGCCGTACCAGATGGTGAAGTTGCTGTCCGGGCCCTCGGAGACGACGTCGCCCCGGGCGGCGATCAGCGCGTCGTGGCGGCGCTTGTACTCCTCGGCGCAGCCGGGTTTCAGCCTTGTGCAGAACACCCTGTGGCGGATGAGCGACTTGTCCGTCCGCACGACGCCGATGTCGTGGTACATGAGCCGCATGGTCCCCGGCGCGGCCAGCAGCCCGGCGCCGGGAAGCCTCGACAGCATAGCGTCGCACAGCTTCCCCGCGCCGTCCCCGGCGTCCTCGCCGTAGCACAGCAGCAGATCCTCGATCCCCCAGACCGAGAAGTTGTTCACCCCTTCTTTTTGCGCCAGCGCCCGAAGCGCGTCGGCGCAATCATGAAGCGCCGCGCCGTTTGCCGCGCGGATGATAAATGCCTTGCGTTCCATCGTATATCCTCCGAATCAGACCTCAAAATCGCAGGCCACCGAGCCGCTGCGCACCTCGTGCATGCGCTTCTTCACGGGCAGGTGGACCGGGTGGGTCTGGTAGGCGTCGAAGGCCTCCCGGGTCTCAAACAGCGTGATCAGCGCCAGGTCGTAACTGCGCTCGCTGTGCAGCACGTCCGCGCCGGCCTCCAGATCCAGCATGCCCTCGATTTTGCCCTTCATGCCGTAGAAATTCTTCACCAGCTGGGGAATCTCGCCCTTGAATTCATCCTTGATCTTGAACATCACGATATGCCGGATCATCCGTATCTCCTCCTATAATTCAAGTAATGTGGGTATGACGCGCTTCCCGTCCAGCGTGAGCACCGCGTAGCGCCCGCCCATCAGCGCGCCGGGGTTGAGCGTCAGCACCTTCCCCACGTATTCCGCGGCGGCCTCGTGGGTGTGGCCGTAGAGCGCGATGTCCGCGCCGCACTCCTCGGCGCGATAGGAGAGGGCGTCGAGCCCCCATTTGACGTCGTACTGGTGCCCGTGGCAGGCCAGTATGCGGTGCCCCTCGCAGACCTTGACTGTCCACGGGGCGGCGTCGGACCTGTCGCAGTTGCCCGGCACGAAATAAAGCAGCATATCCAGCCGCCTGGACAGCCAGCGGGCTTCGCCCTCGCCGTCGCCCAGGTGGAACACCGCGTCGAAGCACTCCCGGTTGGCGACCACCAGGAAGCGCTCCGTCCAGAACCGGTCCCGATGGCTGTCGGAGACGATGCCCAGCCTAACCATTTTCGGCCTCCAGGCGCTCGAGCGCCATCCGCGCGGCGCGGGCGCGGTGGGATACGCCGTTCTTGGCCTCCGGCGACGCCTCGGCGAAGGTCACGCCCAGGTCGTCGGACAGGAAAAGCGGGTCGTAGCCGAAGCCGCCGTCGCCCCGGTATTCGTCGATGATCTGCCCCTCGCACCGGCCGTAGACCACGATGTCCTCCCGCCCGGGCCTACACAGCGCCAGCGCCGCGCCGTAGTGGGCCCTGTGGGGCCTGGGCTTATCGGCCAGCTCCTTCAGGAGCAGTTGGTTGTTGGCCTCGTCGTCCCCGTGGACGCCGCAGTAGCGGGCGGAGTGCACGCCGGGGCGTCCGCCCAGCTGGTCCACGCACAGCCCGGAATCGTCCGCCAGCGTGGCGCAATGGCAGATGTCCATCAGCGCGTGGGCCTTGATGAGGGCGTTTGCCTCGAAGGTCTCGCCGTTTTCCTCCACGTCGATCTCGACGCCCGTCTCCCGCATGGAGACCACGTCGAAGCGGTCCCCCAGGATCTGCTTGAATTCCCTCAGCTTGCCGAAGTTGTTGCTGGCGATCACCAGCCGGGGCTTTTGGCAGATCACCTGCGCCCGCTCGCCCAGCGCGGCGGTCTGCGCCTCCATGAGCTCGAGGCAGCCCTTCTCGCCCAGCGCCAGCAGCCGATCCAGCTCCCCGCGGGTGTAGCAGCGGCCCTCGCCGGTGCCCTGCACCTCCACGAAGCCCAGCGTGCCCTTGCCGTCCCGGGTCATGACGATGTTCATGTCCACCTGGGCGCGGCTGTCCTGCGCGTACTCCAGATCGAGGGTGCACACGTCGTCGACCACACCGGCGGACACCGCCGCCACCTGCCGTATGATGGGCGAATCCACCAGCTTGCCCTCCTGCATCAGCCGGTCCACGGCGATGCACAGCGCCGTGAACGCGCCGGTGATGGAGGCCGTGCGGGTTCCGCCGTCGGCCTGTATGACGTCGCAGTCAATGTAGACCGTGCGCTCCCCGAGCCGCGCAAGGTCGCACGCCGCGCGGAGGGAGCGCCCGATCAGCCGCTGTATCTCCACGCTACGGCCGTCCTTCTTGACGCCGTCCCTCGGCTTGCGCTGGGACGTTGAGCCGGGCAGCATGGCGTACTCCGCCGTCAGCCAGCCCTTGCCCTTCCCCTTCAAAAACGGGGGCACGCCCTCCTGCACCGAGGCGGTGCAGATCACGCGGGTCCTGCCGCAGCTGATCAGCACCGACCCCGCCGCCATCTCCGTATAGTCCGGCACGATGCGCACCATGCGCAGCGCGTCGGACGCCCTGTCGATCGTATCCATGGGGGTCATTCCTTTCGTATAGCCTCAATCAATCCACCTCGAACAGCGCGTTCGACTGGGTCTGTATGGCTTCGTAGTAGATCGAATCGGCGATGTTCATGAACGACGGCACGCCCAGCTCGCCCTGGGCGGCGTCGTAGGGCTGGCCGTCCACGTACAGCTCCACCGACTTCACGCCGTCGAACTGCGTGCACGTCAGCACCAGCGCCTTGAGCGCCAGCCGGCCGCCGTCGGAATTCTGCACGAGGTTCACGAATTCACCGGTGAAGTTCAGCTTCGCCACGCCGTTTTCTACCTTCACGTCTATGAGCCCGCACCCCGCCGGGACCACGCTCTCCAGCATCTCGTCCCCGGTGGGGCCCTTGGCCAGCTCCAGCACGGCGGTGTTGATGTCCGATTTGCCCTCCACCATGCGGGTCACCGGCACGATCACCGCCCCGGAATCCGCCGGGAAGTACAGCATCACGGGGCTTACGTCGGTCATACTCATGGTGGGCTCCATGGACTCCACGTTGATGTCGCCGCGGGTGAAGGTCTTCGAGACGTCGGTGCCGTGGGTCAGCTTCTCCCGCTTCTGCCCGCCGATCAGGAATTCCACGCGGTCCACGGTGTCGAACTCGGTCAATGTCTGCACGATGGCGTCGATCATGTTGCTCTCCGCGGCGGCGTCGGCCATGTCCAGCACCTCGCGGCCCAGGTCGATCCGCGCGAGGCCGCCGGAGATGTCCAGGTCGATGGAGGTGTTCTCCGGCAGCACCGTGCGCAGCCCCAGCCGCGCGGCCTGCATGTCGTTGTCCGGCGACTGCACCATCATCGACAGCGTGGCCTTGGCGATGCCGTCCGCCAGGGGTACCGAGCACATCACCGGCACCAGGTAGCCGTAGTTGTCCTGGTAGTAGACGATGGTCGAGGTCTTCTTCGCCGTCTGCGTCGGCGCGGCGGTTGCCTCCGCGGCCGCCCCGACGGTCGGCGTCGCTAATGGTGCCGGGGTGGCCTGCGGCGCGGCGGTGGGCGTGGGCGCTATAAGGGAAGACGAATCCGCGGGCTTCAGCCACAGCGACCACGTGCTGACCAGCGCGATGGCGACCAGTATGAGCGCCAGCGCCAGATAGTAGACCTTTCGCTGATTCTGTGAGATATTCATCCGGAACCCTCCTTGTGACATGCGTTTCGATTCAATCTATTCCGCCGCACCGGAAGGTATGCGCAATTCGCCGGACCGTGTTTACTGGTATTTTATCACAGATATTGCGGTTGCGCAATACGCCGTCATGGGGTATAATGTTGATATCTGTGAAATCGGAGGATGTTGAGCCATGCCTATGGACGGACTGACGCTGGGCCTGATCGCCCGGGAGCTGAACGCCGCGCTGGCGGGAGGGCGCGTCGCCAAGGTGGTGCAGCCGGAGCGGGACGAGATCATACTGACCGTCCGAAGCGACGGCGAGAACCGCCAGCTTCTGCTGTCCGCCACGGCCAACTGCGCCCGGGCGCACCTGACCCGTGTGAAGAAGAACAACCCGCTGGAGCCGCCGGCGCTGTGCATGCTGATGCGCAAGCACATCGTCGGGGGGCGCGTGGCGGCGGTCCGGCAGATCCTCGCCGACCGCATCCTCGAAATCGAGATCGAGCACCGCGACGAGCTGGGCGACCCCGCCCGCAAGAAGCTGATCTGCGAGTTCATGGGCAAGCACTCCAACCTGATCTTCGTGGACGAGGGCGGCAGGATCATCGACAGCGCCCGCCGGGTCAACGACCAGATCTCCTCGGTGCGCGAGGTGCTGCCGGGGCTGCGCTACGAGCTGCCCCCCGCCCACGGCAAGATCAATTACGACGCCGTGACCGCCGACGCCCTCTACGCCGCCATGGCGGGCATGAACGGCAGGCTGCATAAGCTGATCGCCCAAACCGTAAGCGGCATGTCCGCCCAGACCGCGCGGGAGCTGGCATTTCGCGCCACGGGCAGCGAGGAGGCGCACTCCGACGAGATCGACCTGCGCGCCTGCTGCCAAAGCATCGCGGACAACCTCAAGGCCATCCCCGGGCACGTCGCCCCGGCGGTGCTCCTCGACGAGAGCGGCGCGCCCGCGGACGTGGTGGCCTTTGAATACCGAAGCCGCGCCCACCTGCGCGCGGAGCGCTACCCCACCATCTCCGAGGCGGCGGACGCCTTCTACCGCACGCGGGACATGAACGAGCGCATCCAGCAAAAGAGCGCCGCCATCCACCGCACCCTCAAAAAGAACATCGAGCGCCTGGAGCGCAAGCTGGCGCTGCAGCGGGAGGCGCTGCTGGGCAGCGAGCGCATGGAGGAGTACCGCTTAAAGGGCGAGCTGCTCACCGCCAATTTGCACCTGGCGCAAAAGGGCATGCGGTCCGTGGACCTTCCGAATTACTACGAGCCGGACATGCCGCAATTGACCGTCGAGCTGGACGAAAAGCTGTCCCCCGGCCAGAACGCCCAGAGGTATTTCAAGCTCTACCAGAAGGCCCGCAACGCCAAGACACTGGCGGCGGAGCAGATCGAAAAGACGTCATCGGAATTAAGCTACCTTGAGGGCCAGATGGACAACCTGTCCAAGTGTCTCGAGGAATCGGAGCTTTTCGAGCTTCGGCAGGAATTGGAGAAGTTCGGCTACGTCAAGCCCAACCGCAGCCGCCGGCAGCTAAAGCAGCTGCCACCCTCGAAGCCCATGCGCTTCACCGCCCCCTCGGGCCGGGTGGTGCTGGTGGGCAAGAACAACCTGCAAAACGACAAGCTGACCTTCACCGCCCAGCCCGACGAGGTGTGGCTGCACGCCAAGGACATGCCCGGCTCCCACGTGATCATCGTCGATCCGAACCCGGACGACGCCACCATCGGCTGGGCCGCGCGGCTGGCGGCGGCGTACTCCAAGGGCGGCGCGTCCTCCCGGGTGCCGGTGGACTACACCCTCAGGCGCTACGTCAAAAAGCCCGGCGGCACGAAGCCGGGGTTCGTGATCTACACCCATCAGCGCACGCTCTATGTGGAGCCGCTGAAAATCGAACCGGACCGTTAGAAGGGAGATGGAGGGCATGTCCCCCGGATTTCAGGATATCAGCGCCTTCGCGCCCGTGCCGTGGGCGCAAATCCCCGATCTCGGGCTGTACATGGATCAGGTCATCACCTTCATCGGGCGCATCTACCAGCCGCTCTACGGCGCGGACATGAAGCGCTTCCTGTCCCCCGCCATGATCAACAACTACGTCAAGAGCCGCCTGATCCCCCGCCCCGCGGGCAAGAAGTACAGCCGGGAGCAGATCGCGCTGCTGATCATGATCGTGGCGTTAAAGCAGGTGTCCGCCATGGAGGAGATCCGCGCCATGCTGGCGCGTAGGGAGGGGCAGACGGTCGAGGCGCTCTACGCAGCCTTCTGCCAGCGGTTCAACGACGTGATCCATTCGCTGCGCATCGACGACGCCGACCCCCTGGACGCCGCGCTGGATTTCGCCATACTCTCCTCCGGCTTCCGCGTGGGCTGCGTGGCGGCGCTGAACGGAGAGGTGGAGGAAAGCTGATAAAGCATGACAAGGCGGGCCGAATCCCTTTGGGGGTTCGGCCCGCCTTGTCATGTTTTTCGTCCCCTCTGCCTATATTATTGGCAGATCAATCGCATTGCGGAGGCGGACATGAGGCGAATCGCGCTTTTACTGATACTGATATGGATGATGCCGGGGGCGTCGGCCTCGGAGGCGCTGACGGTGGCGGCCAAGGGGGCGGTGCTGATCGACGCCGCAAGCGGGCGGGTGCTGTTTGACCAAAACGCCGACGCCCGGTACCCCATGGCCTCCACCACCAAGGTGATGACCACGCTGCTGGCGCTGGAAAACGCGGCGCTTGACGAGACGGTCACCGCGGGCAAAAACGCCGCCGGGGTCACGGGCACGTCGCTCTACCTGTCCGAGGGCGAGAAGCTGTCCATGGAGCACATGCTCTACGGGCTGATGCTTCGAAGCGGCAACGACGCAGCGGTGGCGGTGGCGGAGCACATCGCGGGCAGCGTACCCGCCTTTGCCAAGATGATGAACGCCCGGGCCGCCGAGCTGAACGCCGACGCCCACTTCGTCAATCCCCACGGGCTGGACGCCGACGGCCATGTGACCTCGGCGCTGGGGCTGGCGCGCATCATGCGGGAGGCCATGAAGAACGAGACCTTCCGCACCATCACCGGCACCAAGCGCAAGGTGATCCCCTGGGTGGGCAACGAGTACAGCCGGGTTCTGGAGAACAAGAACAAGCTGCTGACCACCTACGAGGGCGCCACCGGCGGCAAGACCGGCTATACCGGCAAGGCGGGGCGCTGCCTGGTGTTCTCGGCGAAGCGGGACGGCCTCGAGCTGATCGGCGCGGTGCTCAACTGCCCCACCTGGTTCGATACCGCCGCGGCCATGCTGGACTACGGCTTCGACAACTTCCGGCTGGAGCAGGCCTACGCGCCGGGCGAGGTGGTGCGGGCGCTGCCGGTACTCAACGGCATGGACCGGGCGGTCAACGTGGCCGCGGCGGAGGGGCTTTCCGGCGCGGTGCGCATCGGCGGCCCGGTGGACGTCATGGTCACGCTGCCCGACCAGGCGGAGGCCCCGGTGCGCGCCGGGGACATCCTCGGCACCGCCGCCATCAAGAGCGACGGCGGCGTGATCGCCCAGTGCAATCTCGTCGCCATCAACACCGTGGAAAAGCTGGACATCCGCCAGGCCTTCAAGCGCCTGCTTCGGAACTGGGCGCTGCTGTTTCGGTGACGGTCCACGTCTTTAAGGCGTTGCCGTCGAGGTCAGTGAAGATCACCGCGTCCCCCGTCGCCAGCACCAGCCGGTCGTCCCCCGCGGGCAGTATCTCATCATACGCCGCGTCCAGCAGCGCGCGCCCGTCCTCGGAAAGCAGGCCCCAGCGCGCGTTGTCGTAGTCCCAGTCCGCCTGCGACCAGGCGTATTCGGACGCCTTTCGTTCAAATGTCATGAAGGCGTAGCGCCCGCCGCACAGCGGGAGGATGTATTGGTAGGATGCCGAGGCGGCGCTGCCGTCGGGGTTCATCACATACTGGCACGCCTCGCCCCATTCCCCCTCCGAGACGATCACCTGCCCGTCGAGCCCCGGGGTGTACAGCGTACCCGCGGGACCCTCGCGCAGGCAGGTCCCGACGGCGTCGAGGAGCAGCGCCTTATCCCCGGACCAAACGACTATGTAAGCGCCGCAGACCTCCGCGGCGTCGGCCACGCCGGACCATGTGAAGCGCGGCCCGGAGCCGTCGGCAGAATAGACATCCACCCGGCCCTCATCGTCCAGCCCGACGATAAAGCCCTCGCCCCGCCGCATCCACGCATAGCGCGGCGACACGACGACCTCCCCCTGCGCGTCGATGAGCCCCATGTCCCTGCCGTCGGACACGATGGCGACCCCGTCTGAAAAAGGGCCCGCCCAGCGCCACTGCGGGGGGATGACCTGCCGCCCCTGTCCATCCACATAGCCGTACTGCCCATCCGACAGCATGAAGGGCATGCGCCCGTCGCGGAAGGGATGCAGGCCGTCGGCGGTGAAGCTGCCGGTGGTGAGCCGCGCGCCGTCGGGGGTGACGCAGATCATCTCGTCCGGCAGGTCGTCGTAGATGTCCCCCTCCAGCGCCAGAAAGGCCCCCTCGCCCGCACAGGTGAGCTGGGCCCACTCCGGCGGTATGAGCGCCCCTCCGCGATCATCCATCGCGCCGCAGAGGCCGTTCTGCCGGTACAGCACCGCGCCCTCCGCGGCCTCCAGCATGTCGTAGCGCTCCGCGTTCACGCGCTTTCCGGCGGCGTCATAGAGGCCGTAGCCGCCGACGGTGCCCAGGGCGAAGAGGGCGTCCGGCACGACGGCAAAGGCGCTGTCCGCCGCTTCGTCCCGTATTATCTCGACGCCGTCGCCGTCCACCACCGCGGCCACGCCCGCCGCCTGCACCGCGTAGAGGCTTTGGGCCTGCGCGCCCGCCATGAGCATCAGCGCAAGCACTGCCGCGGCAATCCTCCCGGTCATCGCAAGCCCCCCTGTCAGCGTGCTTCATTATACCATCAGAAGGTAAAATGTTGGTTTATTTGGGCACGGGATATAGACAAAATCGTCAAACGATGCTATAATTAATAACTGTCGGCGGGAACTGTTCTCCCAGGCGTCTCAGACTGCGCCAGTAGCTCAGTTGGATAGAGCAACGGCCTTCTAAGCCGTGGGTCAGGGGTTCGAGTCCCTTCTGGCGCGCCAGTTATGGTGGGTATAGCTCAGTTGGTTAGAGTGCCAGGTTGTGGCCCTGGAGGTCGTGGGTTC
>JAFRFY010000183.1 GCA_017434085.1 Clostridia bacterium | reverse complement strand
GGGCGACATTTTCACGAGTGGATTTTTCGTCAGGCCAAGGCGAAGGCCCGCAGGCTTAGTGGACCCTAAGCCAAGGGACTTCAACGCGGGCATGGCGGAAAAGACGCCGTGAAAATGTTGTAATTTAGGTTGAGATTAGTATCAGTTCGCGGGAGCCTCCTCGACGATGGTGATGCGGCCCTGGCCGAAGGGATCGGCGTATTCCTCGCCGACGTTGCCGCCCAGGGTCCCGGTGATGTAGTCGATCAGCACCTGGTTGTCCAGCTTCACGGACTGCTGGAGCATCTTGCAGCCGTCGAACTGGGTGTAGCCGTCGCCGTGACTGAGCAGCATGTAGTCGTGGGAGGCCAGCGTGTAGGTCTTTTCGAGGTCCAGCGGCTCGCCGCCCACCATCACGTTCTTCACGCGGTATTCGCCCTCGACGCCGATGAACATGCCGTGTTCGTCGCCGGTGCAGCTGCTCTCGATGTAGGGATGGATCTCATAGGTCAGCCCGGCCACCTGCAGGAAGCCGCCGCACTCGCTGGGCACGGAGCGGGCGCCCCACTCCAGCGCGTCCAGCACCTGCTGGCCGGTAACCTCGACCACCGTCAGGGCGTTGCCGTAGGGATGGACCTTCAGGATATCGTTCAGCGTGATGTCGCCCCTGGCGATGGTCGCGCGGATGCCGCCGCCGTTGACGAAGGCGATGTCCGCGCCGCTCTGGTCGAGGTAGGCATCGGCGCACAAATCGCCCAGGTTGGTCTCGGCCCGGCGGACCATGCGGACGGGCGTGCCGTTTTCGTCCACGGCCTCGGGATCGCTGATGGTCAGGTCCACGTTGGTGTGCGCCACGACCTCGGCCAGCTTTTTGTCGAGCACGTCCTTCTGGGCGGCGATGTCGCCGGTCATTTCGTTCTCGATGCCCAGCAGGTCGGGCGCGGTGGTCTTGTTGTTCCACACGTTCACGCCCGCCTCCACGGAGCCGTCCTTGGCGCTGATGCGCACGTAGCCGATGCCGTTCATCTTGGTGCCGCAGGCCTGGCGGGGCACGACGTTGCCGTCCTTGTCCTTGACGTCGGCGTGCTCCATATCGTGGCTGTGGCCGTCGATGAAGGCGGAGATGCCGGAGGTGTGCTCGATGACGTCCGCGTAGGTCCACGGGATGCTCTCGGCCTCGTTGCCCAGGTGGCCCATCACGATCACGTACTGCGCGCCCTCGGCCCGGGCGTCGTCCACGGCCTTCTGCACGGCGTCGTACACGCTCTGGCCGTCCTCGTCCTGGAGGAAGCCGTAGATGTAGTTGCCGTTTTCATCCTGGAAGTAGTGGGGCGTCGAGGTCGTGAGGGTCTTGGGGGTGGTGACGCCCACGAAGCCCACCTTCACGCCGTCGAATTCCTTGATGATGTAGGGGTCGAACACCAGCTCGTCATTCTTGGTGAAGTTGCAGCTGATGTAGGGGAAATCGGCCATTTCCACCAGCTCGAAGAAGCGCTCCATGCCGTAGTCGAACTCGTGGTTGCCGGGGATGGCGATCTCGTAGCCCATCTGGTTCATCAGCACGATGTCCGCCTTGCCCTGGGTCATGGTGCCCATGGGCTCGCCCTGCACGGAGTCGCCGTCGTCCACCAGAATCACGTGGTTGCCGGCGGCCTCGAGGGCATGCTTCGCGGCCCAGAGGCCCACGTAGCTGAAGTTCTGGTCCACGCCGCAGTGGACGTCGCTGGTGAACAGTATCACCAGGTCCTTCTGCAGGCCCTCCGCCTCCTCGGCGAAGGCCGTGCCGACGAGCAGCACCGAGATCAGCAGCAGTATAGACAGGAATCTTTTCATGGGGGATATCTCCTTTCCAAAAATATCACAGTCATAGTGCGCGGGAACCTTTGTCCAATGATATTATAATACATGTATCAGGGCGTGGCAAGGGGGAGTTTATCAGCGGGGTGGGCAAAAATAACACCATCCTCCGCGCCTGCGGGGGATAGTGTTATGGAAATGGTTCTTTACATCCTTGCGGGGGCCTCCACGCCGATCAGCCAGAGGGCCAGCTTGAGCACCCGGCGCACGGCGTCGGTGAGCTGCAGGCGGGCGGCGCGGACGCCGGGGTCGTCCACCATGACCTTGTTCTCATAGTAGAACTTGTTGAACGCCTGGGCCAGGTCCACGCAGAAGCGGGTGACCATGGAGGGCTCGGAGCGGTTCACGGCGGACTTGCAGATGTCCGGGAACTGCTCGATCAGGCGCACCACGTCCTGGCTGAACGGGTCGGACAGGGCGGCGAAATCGGGCTTCGCGCCGCCGGTCTCCCCGGCCTTTCTGAGCACCGAGCAGGCCCGGGCGTGGGTGTACTGCACGTAGGGGCCGGTCTCGCCGTCGAAGTTGAGGGCGCGCTCCCAGGTGAAGTCGATGTCCTTGATGCGGTTGTTGTACAGGTCGAAGAACACCACCGCGCCGATGCCCACCTGCCGGGCGACCTCGTCCTTGTCCTCGAGGTCGGGGCTCTTTTCGTCGATGATGGCGCGGGCCTTCTCGATGGCCTGGGTCAGAAGCTCGTCCAGGTAGACCACGCGGCCCTCCCGGGTGGACAGGCTCTCGCCGCCGAAGGACACCATGCCGAAGGCCACGTGCTCGCAGTCCTTGTACCATTCATACCCCATCAGCTCCAGCACCTTGAACAGCTGCCGGAAGTGCAGGTCCTGCTGGTAGGCCACCACGTAGAGGGACTTGTCGAAGTTGTAGGTGTCCTTGCGGTACTTCGCCGCGGCCAGATCGCGGGTGATGTAGAGCGTCGCGCCGTCGGAGCGCAGTATCAGCGCCGGGGGCATGCCGTAGTCCTGCAGGTCCACGATCTGCGCGCCCTTGTCCTCGATCAGCAGGCCTTTGGCCTTCAATTCGTCGATGACCGGCTGCATTTTGTCGTTGTAGAAGCTCTCGCCGGCGTAGGAATCGAACTTCACGCCCAGCATGTCGTAGACGCGCTCGGCGTCCTTGAGCGTGACGGACTTGAACCAGTTGAAGATCTCCAGCGCCTCCGGGTCGCCGTCCTCGATCTTCTTGAACCACATGCGGCCCTCGTCGTCCAGGGCGGGATTGTCCTTGGCCTCCTGGTTGAAGCGCACGTAGAGCTTCACCATCTCGTCCACGCCGCCCGCGGCCACGGTGTCGCGGTCGCCCCAGCGCTTGTAGGCGGCGATCATCTTGCCGAACTGGGTGCCCCAGTCGCCCAGATGGTTCACGCCCACCGCGTTCCAGCCGAAGAATTTGTGCAGCCGGTACAGGGCGTTGCCGATCATGGTGGTGGACAGGTGGCCGATGTGGAAGCGCTTGGCGATGTTGATGGAGGAGTAGTCCAGCACCACGGTTTTGCCCGCGCCGGAGTCGTCCGCGCCGTAGCGGTCGCCCTCCCGGAGCACGCGGGTGACGACCTTCTCCGCGTAGGTGGCGCGGTCGATGAAGAAGTTCAGGTAGCCCTTCACCGCCTCGACCTTCGAGAGGAAGTCCGCGCGGATCGCCCCGGCGAGTTGATCGGCGATCATCATCGGGCTCTTGCGCAGCAGCTTCGCCAGCTTGAAGCAGGGGAAGGCGTAGTCGCCCATGGCGGTGTCCGGGGGAATTTCCAGCGCGGCGGCGATCTCCTCCGCGGTGATCGCCGCGCCGCCGAAGGCGGCGTCCAGCGCTGTGCGTATCTCATTGGCAACGGCAAGCTTGAAATCCATATGCGGTACCTCGCTGTGTTGTGATGGGGGGTATTGTTTTGTTGGCGGAAAGTTGACGGGCTGCGCCCGAGAGTGGAGAGTGGAGTGTGGAGAGTGGAGTTGACACCTCATCCGTCCCGCCTGCGGCGGGCCACCTTCCCCTCGAGGGGAAGGCATGCTGCCGCGCGGATAAGATAGGGTTTTGCGTCAGCCGGTAACTTTAACTCCACACTCCACTCTCCACACTCCACACTCAAATAGCTTCCAATTTGTCCCGCTTTACCTGCACTTCGCTAAAAATGCGGCATAGGCTCTTGTCGCCTCATAGAGGTCGGCCTTACTGATGATCTCCCAGGGGGCGTGCATGGACAGCACGGCGACGCCGCTGTCGATGACCTCCATGCCGTACAGCGCGCAGATGTAGGCGATGGTGCCGCCGCCGCCCACGTCCACCTTGCCCAGCTCGGCGGTCTGGAAGTGGACCCCGGCGTCGTCCATCACGCGGCGCAGGCGGCCGATGAACTCGGCGTTGGCGTCGTTGGAGCCGGACTTGCCCCGGGAGCCGGTGAACTTGTTGAAGCACACGCCCCGGCCCAGGTAGGCGGCGTTTTTCTTTTCAAAGCAGGACGCGAAGTTGGGGTCGTAGCCCGCGGACACGTCGCACGACAGCATCCGGCAGGCGGCCAGCGCACGGCGCAGCTTGAGCTCGGAGTAGTCCCCGGCCAGGTTCATCAGCTCCGCCACCGCGTTTTCAAAGTAGCGGGCCTGCATGCCCGTGGCGCCCACGGAGCCGATCTCCTCCTTGTCGGACAGAAGGCACAGGCAGGTGTGCTCCGGCGCGCCCTCCAGGCCGAATATGGCCTCCAGCTGGGCGTAGGCGCACACACGGTCGTCGTGGCCGTAGCCCATGATCATGCTGCGGTCGAGGCCGAAGTCGCGGGACCGGCCCGCCGGGACCACCTCGATCTCCGCGGAGAGGAAATCCTCCTCCTCGATGCCGTACTTCTCCTTTAACAGGGCCAGTATCGCCGCCTTGACCGGCGCCTTTTCCTTCTCGTCGGCGTCCTTTTGCGGGCGGCCGCCCACGATGACGTTGAGCTGTTCGCCCTCGATCACCACGGAGGCCTTCTTGCCCATCTGCTCCGCCGCCAGGTGGATCAGCAGGTCCGACACGCCCACCACCGGGTCGTCGTCGTCCTCGCCGATGACGATGTTCACCAGCGCGCCGTCCTTCTTCGCCACCACGCCGTGCAGCGCCAGGGGCAAGGCCACCCACTGGTATTTTTTGATGCCGCCGTAGTAGTGGGTGTCCAGGTAGGCCAGGTCGTCCTCCTCGTAGAGGGGATTCTGCTTGACGTCCATGCGCGGGGAATCGATGTGCGCCCCGACGATGTTCAGGCCCTCCGTCAGCGGGGCGCTGCCCACCACGAACAGCATCAGCGCCTTGCCCATCCAGTCCATATACAGCCTGTCGCCGGGCCTGGCCGAGGTCGCCAGGCGCATGTCCTCAAAGCCCCGGGCCTTCGCCAGCCGCATCGCCTCGCGGACGCACTCGCGCTCCGTCTTGCCCGCGTCCAGAAACGCCCGGTAGCGCTTCGACAGCGCCTCCAGTGCTTTTAGATCGGCGTCCTCGTAGATCTTCCATGCGTTTTTGCGTTCCATGTCGTCCTCCTTATTGCCATGACAATTCTGAATTCCTTCCATTATCATACATCATCGGGGGATAAAACGGGGTCCCCGGATGTTAATTATGTGAGAAATTTCGCGGCTGGCCGGAAAATATTTCAAAATTGTTGGACTTTTTTACAAAATTGTGATACAATAGGACATAAAGATGATGATTATCCTCGCGGGAGGCAACACCAGTGTCACATATATTCGGGAAAATACTCTGCCTCGTCATGATCATGATGCTGACGATCGGCAGTCTTGCCTATGGGGTGGACGTCAAGACCAACACGGCGACGAAGTTTTACAGCGCGCCGTCCACCTCGAGCGCCAGCGTGAAGCTGCCCAAGGGCACGGCGCTGAATATGACCGACGCCGCCAAGGGCTGGGCCAGGGTGACGCTCAAGGGCGTGACGGGCTACGTGCCGGTGAAGTACCTCGACAGCCAGTCCCGGACGGCGGCTTACGTGAGCAAGGGCACCTATATCTACGCCAAGGCCTCCACTGCCTCCGAAAAGAAGAAGATCAAGGTCAACAGCAAGGTGTACGTGGTGGGCGTGAGCGGCGATTTTTGCCGTGTAGAAAATAAATCCGGCTCCGCCAGGGGCTATATCCTCACCAGTTGCCTGTCCGCCAAGAAGGTCAAGGCGACCGCGGAGGCCGCCGCCTCCTTCGGCAACGGCGCCTGGAAGTCCAGGGTGGTCCGCATGAACTGGAACAAAGGCGGCAGCAGCGTGCTCAAGAAGGGGGAGCACGGCTATATCTACGACATCAGTACCGGCATCGTGGTGCACATCAAGCGCATGGGCGGCTCCGGCCACGCGGACTGCGAGCCGGTGTCCCGGTCCGATACCGCCAAGCTGCTCAAGATCGCGGGCGGATCCTTCGACTGGGAATGCCACCCCGTGATACTCTACGCCGGCGGCGAGTTCGTCGCCTGCTCCATCAATACAAAGCCCCACGGCAGCCAGACGATCACCGGCAACGGCTATGACGGCCAGTTCTGCCTGCACATGGCCGGCAGCAAGACCCACGAGAGCAATTCCTCCAGCGCGGCGCACCAGAAGGCTGTCGATCGCGCCTATAAATGGGCTCATTGACGATGTGATGGCAATGCAACGGGCGTGTAAAGTTCAATGATTTTCAAAAAAATCCCTTGACTTTCCCCCCGAATCGTGTATAATATATATCGTTGCCGACACAATGGGGCACTTGAAGCCGATGCTGGAAGGTGCTGCGGGTCGATCGGATGATAGGCTGGCGTAGCTCAATTGGCAGAGCAGCTGATTTGTAATCAGCAGGTTGCGGGTTCAAGTCCCATCGCCAGCTCCATCTTTGAAGCGCGGCCGGCAACAGGGAAATGTGGGTAGGTTCCCGAGTGGCCAAAGGGAGCAGACTGTAAATCTGCCGCGGAACGCTTCGGTGGTTCGAATCCACCCCTGCCCACCATCTTGCGGGAATGGCGGAATTGGCAGACGCGCTAGATTCAGGTTCTAGTGAT
>JAFRFY010000022.1 GCA_017434085.1 Clostridia bacterium | reverse complement strand
GTACAGCTTGCCCCACAGCGCCTTGCCCCAGCCGGTGTCGGAGAGGGTCAGGTGCAGGCCGTCCGGCTCGACGTGGTGCCAGTAGTGGGCGGTGATGAAGTGGCCCAGCGGGTAGCGGTGGGTGTGCATGGCCAGCTTGGGATAGCCGGTGGTGCCGGAGGAGAAGAACATGACCATGGGGTCGTTGCCCTTCGCGGCCTCGTCGGTGCGGGGGAAGGAGGAGCGGTAGCGCAGGTATTCCTCGTCGAAATTGCGCCAGCCCTCGCGCTCGCCGCCGCACATGATGCGCCTGGTCACGAAGGGGCAGGTCTCGAAGGCCTCCTCGGCGTGGGCGGCGGCCTCGCCCTCGGCGGTGATGCAGATGGCCGAGACGCCGGCGGTCTCGAAGCGGTATTCGTAGTCCTTCTTCAAGAGCTGGTCCGTGGCGGGGATGGCGACGGCGCCTAGCTTGTGAAGCGCTATCATCACCACCCAGAACTGCCAGTTGCGCCGAAGCACCAGCATCACCCGGTCGCCCTTCTTGATGCCCAGCGCCTTGAAGTAGTTGGCGGCGCGGCTGGACTTGCGGCTGATGTCCTCGAAGGTGAAGCGCTTCTCGTTCTGGTAGCGGTCCAGGTAGAGCATGGCCAGCTTGTCCGGCTTTTTGTCCGCCAGGGCGTCCACGATGTCGAAGGCGAAGTTGAAGCTTTCGGAGTTGGGGAAGCTGATGTGTTTAAGCTGGCCGTTTTCGTCCTCGTCCAGCTTCACGAATTCGTCGTAGATCAGCTTTTCCTTCACCGGGCGCACGGCCATGACGGTCTGGGTGACCTGCTCGGACTCGGTATCCGCGCCGGGCAGCACCACGGCCACGAAGGTGCAGTCCCTGCCGCCGGTGGCGATCATGCCGTGGGGGGTGGAGGAATTGTAGTAAATGCTGTCGCCCTCGTACAGGTGCTCCACGTGGTCGCCCACGCGCACCAGCAGCTCGCCGGAGAGTATCAGGTCAAACTCCTGGCCGGAGTGGGTGGTGGTGTGGATGGGCTTGTCCTGAAGCTCCCGTGAATAGCTGTAGGTGACCCAGAAGGGCTCCGCGATCTTGCGGCTGAACTCGGGGGCCAGGTTGCGAATCTCGATGCCCTCTTCATGCGCGGTGGTCATGGCCTTGCCCTTTCGGGTGACGGTGTAGGAGCGCAGGTTGGCGCTGCGGCCCTCCATGATGTCCGTGATGTCGACGTTGAAGATCTTCGCGCAGTTGTGGATAAAGGTGAACGGCAGGTCGACCGTGCCGGATTCGTACTTGATGTAGGTCTCCACGTCCAGGCCGGTCTGCTCGGCCATGTAAACCACGGAATAGCCCGCGATTTCGCGCAGGGCGCGTATGCGGGTGCCGACCTCAAACAGCACGCCCGTCATCTCCGAAGTGTTCATTGGTGATCATTCCTCCCTCGATCTGATCTGCGGGGCCCTCCGCCAGGTGATGGCCTGCACGAAAAAACCCGCCTCAAAAACGCGCCTGTCGCGCTTCCTTGAGACGGGTCATAAACAACCCGCGGTACCACTCAAATTGCACATCGCTGTGCCGCTCATCGGGCTCCATCAAGCCCTGTGCCTTTACGCAGCAATCACGGGAAACGCCTACTCACGTCAGACTGGCGGTCTGACACTTTGGGGCTTCCGGCTCGGAAGGGATGGGCCTGTGAGCAAGCTCTGATCGACCTCTCAGCAGGCGGTCGAATCTCTGTACAGCGGCTTGGCTCAGCCGTCTTCGTCATTGCCTTTGAAGAACTTATTCAGTTGACAGAATTTTATCACCGGTGTGTAACCTTGTCAAATGATGATTCTGTTAAATCATGGCGTGTGACAGGTATACAGCGGGTATTACGCCATGCCGAACTCCCGGTAGAGCTGCTCGCGCCGCGCGGCGTTGGCGACGGACGCAATCTCCGACGTGCGCCCGGCGGCCACCAGCTTTGAGATCAGCAGGCTCATCTTCTGCTCCGCTTCGGCACGGCCCTCGGCACGGCCCTCGGCGCGGCCTTCCTCCTTGAACATGGCCAGGGTCTCGGCCTCGTTGTATTCCGTCAGCAACATCTTCTTCACCTCCGCTTTGTGGGCCTCCAGAAAACGTTTGATGTGGAAATGGTCGGGCATGCGCTCCAGGGCTTCGTCGATGGCGGATTCCGGCGGCGCGCAGCGCTCGTTGGCCCGTATGGCGTCCACCAGCCAGGCGTACTCCGCCAGGGGGCGGCAGCTGTCGGCGAGGCTGGGATTGCGGCCCTTGTTAATGTTGATCATGCGCACCCGCACGGCAATATCGGCGTCGTCGCGCCTGTGGGCGGGGAAGGCGTCGGAGAGGCGGAGCGTCGTCTCGTCGGGCTGCTCCGCGGCGCCGTTGTAGAACACCACCAGCTTCGGCACGGGCAGGGGAATCAGCGTGCGGCCGTACTTGTTCTTCCGGTTCAGCACGATCAGCTTTTCGTAGATGTTGCCCGTGTACTGCAGCAGCCTCAGCGGCATGTTGGGATTGAACGTGGACTGCTGCTCGTAGAGGTTGATCTCATCCGCGATGAGGAAGGCCACGTCGTTGTGCATGCCCATGTAGACCACCTGGGACAGCGTGGCGATGGTGATCCCCTCGGGATCGGTGTAGTTGGAGCCGTTGACCGCGTTGTACAGGCTCAGCGTCCACTCCTTATGTGCCTCGCTGCCGAATATGAAGCAAAACAAACGGTCCCGGTACTCCCGCGTCTGCTCGGCCACGGTCGACCACCTCCCACATTCATCATACCATATCAGGCCCAAAATATCAACCGCGCAGCGGAGGTTAAGCTGTGATAATAATTAACAAAAATAAACCTTTGACGGTATAATACGCTTGACAAACCCGTGTTAAACTGTTAATGTAACGTATATGAATTCTGGGAGGTGAACCGTTTGTCGGATTTCTGCGGCATCCGGGAGCCCGACCGGCGCGTCATGGTGGTCACGGGCCACTATGGCAGCGGCAAGACGGAGTTCAGCGTGAGCCTTGCGATGCTGCTGGCGAAGAAGGGCCTGGGCCCCTACGCGCGGCTGGGCCTTTGCGATCTGGACATCATCAATCCCTATTTTCGCTCCCGCGAGCGGCGGGCGATGCTGGAGGCGGCGGGCATACCCGTCTACGGCAGCGCTTACCAGCACGACGTGACGGCGGAGCTGCCGGAGCTCTCGGCGGATGTGCGCGCGCCCCTGGAGGACAAGGGCTGCCGCGTCATCGTCGATCTGGGCGGCAACGATTCCGGGGCCATCGTATTAAACCAGTTCAGCAACAACTTCTCCAGGGAGGAGACGCTGACGCTGATCGTCATCAACGCCAACCGCCCGGAGACCCGGGATCTGGACGGCGCGATGACACACCTACAGGCCATCGAGCGCGCCACGGGCTTACACGTGGACGGGCTTATCAACAACACCCATCTGCTTCGGGAGACCGACGCGGCGTGCATCGAAAAGGGCCACAGGCTGTGCGAGCGCATATGCGCCGAGACCGGCCGGTTCATTTGGTGCGACTGCTATCCCGCGGGCATCGTGCCCGAGGCGGATATCGAGGGACGCTATGAGCATCTGATGCCTATGGGGCTTTACATGCGCCCCGGCTGGCTTGACAGATAGGAGGGTAACAAATGCCAAAAAAGCAATTCAGGGTCGTCTTCAAGCGCGAAAGGTGCAAGGGCTGCGAGCTGTGCAAGGCCTTCTGCCCCAAGAAGCTGATTGAGATGGACACGCAGGTGAACGCCAAGGGCTACTGCCCGGCGCGCATGACCGATCAGACCCAGTGCATCGGCTGTCAGAGCTGCGCGCTGGTCTGTCCCGACGGCGCGATCGAGATCTACGAGGAGGAATGAGCGATGGCTGAAAAGGTATTGATGAAGGGCAACGAGGCCTTTGCCGAGGCCGTCATTCGCGGCGGCGTGCGGTTCTACTTCGGCTATCCCATCACCCCCCAGAGCGAGATCCCCGAGTTCCTGAGCCGCGAGCTGCCCAAGTGGGGCGGCCGGTTCCTCCAGGCAGAGAGCGAGCTGGGCGCGGTGAACATGGCCTACGGCTGCGGCGCGGCGGGCGGCGACGGCTTTATCTCCTCGTCCTCCCCGGGCATCGCGCTGATGCAGGAGGGCATGAGCTTCCTGTGCTCCGCGGAGGTGCCGCTGACCATACTCAACGCCTCCCGCGGCGGTCCCGGCATCGGGTCCATACAGCCCGGCCAGGCGGACTACTTCCAGGTCACCCGCGGCGGCGGCAACGGCGACTACCGCATCCCGGTGTTCGCGCCGGCGAGCATACAGGAGGCCATCAATATCCTCTACGACGCCCCGGCGCTGGCCAACGAGTGGCGCAACCCGGTGATGGTGCTGGTGGACGGCCTGATGGGCCAGATGATGGAGCCCGTGCTGATGCCCGAGCCCAAGGAGCCGCTGAAATCCTCCGACATCCCGAAGGCCAAGCCCTGGGCGATCTCCGGCAGCGAGAAGGGGGAGCGCAGCGTGGTGAAATCCCTGCGCCTGCAGCCCGAGGTGCTGGAGCAGCACGTCGAACGGCTGTTTGAGAAGTACGGCCGCATGGAGCGCGAACTTCAGAAGGCCGAGTGCACCCAGGTCGAGGACGCCGAGGTGGTCTTTGTGGCCTTCGGCACGATGGCCCGCCTGGCCACCGAGGCCATGGAGCTTCTGCAGAGCCAGGGCATCAAGGCCGGCCTGATCCGCCCGATCACCCTCTGGCCCTTCCCGTATAGCGCGTTTGACGCCCTGACCGATAAGACGAAGGTGGTCATCTCCACGGAGCTGAGCATGGGCCAGCTGATCGAGGACGTGAAGCTGGGCGTGCGCGGGCGCTTCCCGGTGAAGCTCATACACCGCACCGGCGGCATGCTGCCCACGTCCCTGGAGATCGTGGACAAGACCATGAAGATATTGGAGGAAGTGCGATGAAACCTGTATTTCAGTATACGAAGGGCATGACGGAAGTCAGCACCAGCTATTGCCCCGGCTGCACCCACGGCGTCGCGCACCGCCTCATCATGGAGACGCTGGACGAGATGGGCCTGCTGGGCAAGACCATCGGCGTGGCCCCCATCGGCTGCAGCGTGGTGGCCCACCAGTTTATGAACGTGGACATGTGTGAATCCGCCCACGGCCGCGCCCCCGCGGTGGCCTCCGGCATACGGCGCGTGCACCCGGACAAGGTGGTCTTCACCTACCAGGGCGACGGCGACCTGGCCTCCATCGGCATGGGCGAGATCATGCACGCGGCGGCGAGGGGGGAGAAGTTCTCCACCTTCTTCATCAACAACTGCATCTACGGCATGACCGGCGGCCAGATGGCCCCGACCACGCTGATCGGCCAGCGCTCCACCACCTGCGTGGACGGCCGCACCCGCGAGCAGGCGGGCATGCCGCTTAAAATGTGCGAGATACTGTCCACGCTGGACGGCCCCGCCTACATCGAGCGCGTGGCGCTGTGCGACCCGGCCAACATCCGCAAGGCCAAGAAGGCCGTGCGCAAGGCCTTTGAGACGCTGCTTTCGGGCAAGGGCTTCACCTTTGTGGAGTTTCTGTCCATCTGCCCCACCAACTGGGGCCTGACCCCGCCCAAGGCCATGGAGTGGCTCAAGGAGAACATGATGCCGTACTACCCGCTGGGCGTGTACCGTGAACCGGAGGTGCAGTGATATGGCGACGAATAAACTGTTTTTCGCAGGCTCCGGCGGACAGGGCGTCCTGACCATGGGTCAGATGGTGACCTACGCCGCCATGTATGCCGATATGAACGCCACGTGGCTGCCGTCCTACGGCCCCGAGATGCGCGGCGGCACGGCCAACTGCACCGTGGTCATCTCCACCGACAAGCCCGTGTCCTGCCCGCTGATCTACGAGGCGGACAACGTGGTGGTCATGAACCTGCCGTCGCTTTTGAAGTTTGAATCGCTGGTGAAGCCCGGCGGCAACCTGTTTGTCAACTCGACGCTCATCGAGCAGAAGGCCACCCGCGACGACATCAACGTCTACTACGTGGACGCCGGCGGCATCGCCCAGTCCCTGGGCAACGCCCGCACCGCCAACGTGGTCATGCTGGGCGCGGTGGTGGAGGTCTCGAAGGTCGTGCCCGTTAAGATGATCTACAAGATCATGGAAAAGACCTTCTCCGGCTGCAAGGCGGCGCTTTTGGACATTAACAAGCAGGCGTTCCATGCGTGGAAGCCGGAATAACGCGACCGCCAGGGCGACGCAAAAGCAATCCAGACCGAGGTCTGGATTGCTTTTGCGTTGATATTGGGGTATAATTGAAGGGCGAGGGGGTGTCGCCGGTGAGCATATCGAAGTACGAGGCGTTTTTAAAGACGGTGGAGCTGGGCAGCCTGACCCGGGCGGCGGACGCGCTGGGCTACACGCAGTCCGGCATGACCTACATCCTCAATTCGCTGGAGGACGAATGCGGGCTCAAGCTGTTGCGGCGCGACCGCACGGGCGTCCAGCTGACCAGCGACGGCCAGGAGATACTGCCCTACATCGAGGCGCTGTGCGAGAGCTGGCGGCTGGTCAGCGAGAAGCGCGACGCGCTCAAGGGCATGGAGTCCGGGCACCTGCGCATCGGCACCTTCACCAGCGTGTCCACCCACTGGCTGCCGGGCATCATACACGCCTTTAGGCAGAGCTACCCGAACATCACCTTCGAGCTTCTGCACGGCGACTACGCCCAGATCCAGGAGTGGGTCCTGCGCGGGCGGGTGGACCTGGGGTTCACACAGCTGCCCTTGAAGGAGGGGCTTACGAGCCTGCACCTTAAATCGGACGACCTGCTGGCGGTGCTGCCGGAGGGGCATCCGCTTTCGGAGAAGCCCGCCATACCGCTGGACGAGCTGCTGACGGAGCCGTTCATCATGTACGCGGAGAACACCCCCGGCGGCATCCGCGTGATGCTGAACAGCCGTTCGGTGAAGCCCAACACGCAGTTCGTGGTGGAGGACGACCACGCCATCATCGCCATGGTGGAGGGCGGGCTGGGGGTCAGCGTGCTGTCGGACCTGGTGCTCAGGCGCACCAACTTCCGCGTCGTGCGGCGGCCGCTGGACCCGCCGGTCAGGCGCGAGATCGCGCTGGCCTATCCCGAGGGGCGCACGCTGTCCGTATCCACCCGGCGGTTTATCGATTACGTCAGGTCGTGGCGGGAAGGGGATTAATCGAAGAACACAGGCCAGTTCGGGTCGGCGAGGGCACTGAAGCTCATCTCGATATGCTCCCGGGTCGTCTTAGCGGTTTCCAGAGGCGGCAGGTTGTCCGGGGTGAAGAAGCCGCAGTCCTGAGTCTCCGCGTTTGGGACAAAAGCCCCGGAGACGTATCTGCACAGTACCAGCACCGACAGGATCTCGTGGGCGTGGGGCTTTTCGTGGTGCCGGTTGCGATCCTCCAGCGCGATCAGGCGCTCGGCCTCGACCGTCATTCCGGCCTCTTCGAATACCTCCTTGACGGCGTTCCTGCGCACGCTCAGGTTGTAATCCACCCAGCCGCCGGGCATCGACCAACGCCCGGTGCTTTCCTGCACCAGCAGTATGCCGCCGTCGCGGAACACTGCCGCCCGGGTCTCGATCTTGGGCGTCTGGTAGCCGTCCCCGGCGCAGAAATAGTCCTTCACCTGTTTGACCGGCAGGCCTGTGATTTCGCTCATCATCTCGGCGGAAATCTCCCGGATGCGCCGAAATCGCTCGATGTCGTAGATATCCTTGCAGTAGGCCAGGGCGTTTTGCGAGAGGTCCTGCAGCTCCTTTGCCCAGTCCAGCCATCTGTTTTTTTCCATTTGCAGATCAACTCCCGACAGTGATTATAGATGGGTTGATCGGTTTTGTCAACATTGACAGGATATTCCGCGGTGTGTTAAAATCATATCGAACAAAGGGAGGTATGGGTATGGTACATTTTGTCGGCGCGGGCAGCGGCGCGGTGGACCTGATCACGGTGCGCGGCGCGCGGCTTTTACAGGAGGCGGACGTGATCATCTACGCGGGCTCGCTGGTGAACCCGGAGCTGCTCAATTACGCCAAAGCGGGCTGTGAGATCCACGATAGCGCGAAGCTGACGCTCGAGCAGGTGATCGGCATCATCGCGGCGGCGGAGGCGGCGGGCAAGACCACCGTGCGCCTGCACACCGGCGATTCCAGCATCTACGGCGCGGTGCGGGAGCAGTTTGACGAACTGGAAAAGCGGGGCATCGCCTACGACGTGTGCCCCGGCGTCAGCGCCTTCTGCGGCGCGGCGGCGGCGCTCAAAGCGGAGTACACGCTGCCGGACGTTTCCCAGTCGGTCATCATCACCCGCGCGGCGGGCCGCACGCCGGTGCCGGAGCGGGAGAGCATACGCTCCTTCGCGCAGCACAGGGCCACCATGGTGCTGTTTTTGACCACGTCGCTGGCGGACGACGCCCAGCGGCAGCTCATCGAGGGCGGCTACCCGGAGGATACCCCGGCGGCCATCGTGTACAAGGCCACCTGGCCCGATGAGCGGATATTCCGCTGCACCGTGGGCACGCTGGGCGAGACGGTACGCCATAACGGCCTTACGAAGACCTCGCTGATCGTGGTGGGCGGCTTCCTGGGAGACAATTACGACCGCTCGAAGCTGTACGACCCGGGCTTTACCACGGAGTTCCGGCAGGCGGAGCGATGAGGGCGGTGCTGTTCGCCTTTACCGCCCGGGGCAAGCGGACGGCGCTCAGGGTCCGGGACGCGCTTTCGGAGGCGGATATACTGCTTCGGACGCCGGAGAAGCTCGCGGACGCCGACTTTGACGCCTACAACGGCGCGCTGCCCGACTATGTTGGCGGCGTGTTCGACCGGGACGCGCTGGTATTCGTCGGCGCGGCGGGCATCGCGGTGCGCGCCGTCGCGCCACACGTGGCCAGCAAGCGCTCCGACCCGGCGGTGCTGTGCCTGGACGAGGCCGGGCGGTTCGTGATACCGATACTCTCCGGCCACATCGGCGGCGCGAACCGGCTGGCGCGGCGGCTGGCCGGGGCGCTGGGCGCGACGAGCGTCATCACCACCGCCACCGACGTCAACGGCCGGTTTTCGGTGGACGCCTGGGCCGCGGAGCACGGCATGGCGATCACGTCCATGCCGCTGGCGAAGCGCGTCTCGGCGGAGATACTGACCCGCGATATACCGTTTTTTACCGACGCGGCGAGGCCCGAGCGCCTGGCGGACGGGCTTTTCTGGTCGGATGCGGGCGACCTGGGCGTGTGCGTGTCCGTCAGGGATTTGAGGCCCTTTGAGGAGACGCTGCTGCTGGTGCCCCGGGCGCTGCGCGTCGGCATCGGCTGCCGGCGCGGCACATCCGCCGGGGCCATCCATGAGGCGGTCGAAAAGGTATTATCCGATAACAGCCTGCGCATCGAGGCGGTGCGGGAGGCGGCGTCCATCGACTTAAAATCCGACGAGCCCGGGCTGCTCGAATGCTGCCGGGCGCTCGGCTGGCCGATCACGTTTTATACATCAGAGGCGCTCAACGCCGTCGAGGGGGATTTTCTACCCTCCGCGTTCGTGAAGCGCACCGTGGGGGTGGACAACGTCTGCGCGCGCGCGGCGGCAGCCTCCGGCGGCAGGATCATCGTACCAAAGACCGCCCTGAACGGCGTGACCGTCTCGGTGGCGGAGCTGAAATGGGGGATTGAATTTGGCTAAGATTCGCGTGGTGGGCATCGGCCCCGGCGACTATGAGGAGATGACGGTGAAGGCCGTCAACGCGCTCAACGCCTGCGACGTGATCGTGGGCTATCACGTGTACGTCGATCTGGTGAAGGCGCACTTTCCGGACAAGGAATTCTTCACCACGCCCATGCGGCGCGAGGTGGACCGCTGCAAAATGGCGCTGGACATGGCCAGGGAGGGCCGGGACGTGGCGATGATCTGCTCCGGCGACGCGGGCATCTACGGCATGGCGGGGCTCATCTACGAGCTGCTGGGCGAGGATGACGACGTTGCGGTCGAGGTGATCGGCGGGCTGACCGCGGCCACCTCCGGCGGGTGCCGCCTTGGCGCGCCGCTGACCCACGATTTCGCCGTCATCAGCCTGTCCGACCTGCTCACGCCCTGGGAACTGATCGAAAAGCGGCTGGACTGCGCGGCGGCGGGCAACTTCGGCATCGTGCTCTACAATCCCCGGAGCTTAAAGCGCCGGGACTACCTGCAAAAGGCCTGCGATATCGTGCTTAAACACCAAAGCCCGGACACCGTGTGCGGCGTTGTGCGCAACATCGGCCGGGAGGGCGAGGATACACAGATCATGCCCCTCTCCGCGCTGCGCGACTATGACGCCGACATGTTTACCACCGTGTTTATCGGCAACGCCTTCACGCGGGTCATCGGCGGCAAAATGGTGACGCCCAGGGGGTATAAGGATGTCTGAGATCTGCGTCTTCGCGGGCACGACGGAGGGCCGTCGGCTGGTGGAATGCCTCGTGGGACAGCCGGTGAAGGTGTGCGTTTGCGTGGCCACGGACTACGGCGAGGCGCTGATTCCCCGGGGAGAGAACGTCGAGGTGCTGGCCGGGCGGCTGGACGGAGCGGGCATGCGGCGGCTGTTTGAGGCAAGGCGCTTCGACGCCGTGATCGACGCCACCCATCCCTTCGCCACGCTGGCCTCCGAAACCATCCAGAATGCCTGCAAACAGACCGGAGTCGGTTATATCCGGCTGAACCGGGACGGGGAGACGGCGGACGCGGACGCCGTGTATGTGGATTCCATACAGGGCGCGGCGGACTACCTGGCCGGGCACGAGGGCGCGGCGCTGCTGGCCACCGGCAGCAAGGAGCTCGCGCCCTACACCCGCGTTCGAGACTATCAGAACCGGTTCTACCCGCGGGTGCTGCCGATGGCGTCGTCGCTGGCGGCCTGCGAGGCGGCGGGGTTTGCGCCGGCGCACATCATCGCCATGCAGGGGCCCTTTTCCGTGGATATGAACGTCGCCACGCTTGAGAGCATCGGCGCGAAGTACCTGGTCACCAAGGAATCCGGCAGGAGCGGCGGCTTTGAAGAAAAGCTGGAGGCCGCGCGTCGGGCCGGGGCGCGGTGCGTGGTGATCGGCCAGCCGCCCCAGGCGGAGGGCATGGACTACGCGCAGACGGTGCGCTGGCTGGTGGAGAAGTACGGCCTGACACCCGCCCGGGAGGTCGCGGTGGTCGGCATCGGCATGGGCTCCCGGGGCACGCTGACCTTTGAGGCGGACGAGGCGCTTCGCAACTGCGACTGCATGATCGGCGCGCGGCGCATGCTGGAGGCGACGGCGGACTACGGCAAGCCCGGCTTTTCAGAGATCGCGCCGCGGAAGATCGCCGATTGCATGGCGGCGCACCCGGACTACCGGCGCTTCGCGGTGGTGATGTCCGGGGATTCCGGGTTCTACAGCGGCACCAAAAAGCTGCTGCCGATGCTTAAAACCGACCGGGTTCGGGTGATCCCGGGGCTGAGCTCCATGCAGGTGCTGTGCGCGCGGCTTCAAACCAGCTGGGACGACGCCCGGGCCATATCGCTGCACGGGCGGGAAGGCTCCATCGTGCCGGAGATCAGGCGCACTGGCAAGGTGTTCGCCCTCATGGACGGGGCGGACGCCGTGAAGCGCGTCTGCGCGGACCTGATCGGCGCGGGGATGGGCGACGCCGTCGTGAGCGTGGGTGAGCGGCTTTCATACCCGGACGAGAAGCTGACCCGCGGCACGGCGCTTGAATTGAAGGATTACGCCTGCGCTCCGCTGAGCGCCATACTGGTGGAGCATGCGGTTTCAAAGGCGTTTCTGCCCGTGGGCCTGCCCGACGAGGCCTTTGAGCGCAACCTGGGAACCGAGGGCGCGAAGGCCGTGCCCATGACCAAGAGCGAGGTGCGCGCGGTGTCGATCTCGAAGCTTAAGCTGACGGAGGACGCGGTGGTCTACGACATCGGCGCGGGCACGGGGTCCGTGTCGGTGGAGCTGGCGCTGAACTGCCCGAAGGGGCGGGTGTACGCCGTCGAGTGCCGGGAGGACGCGGCGGAATTGATAGAAAAAAACCGACGTCGGTTTGCTCAGACGAATCTTGAGGTGGTTCGCGGCATGGCACCGGAGGCTATGGCGGACCTGCCCGCGCCCACGCACGCCTTCATCGGCGGCTCCAGCGGCAACATGGCGCAGATCGTGGCGCGCCTGCTTGAAAAAAACCCGCGCGTGCGCATCGTGATCAACGCCATCGCGCTGGAATCCACCGGCGAGATCGCGCAGATCATCGCGCAATTCGGGTTTGAAGACGCGGAGGTCGTCCAGATGAACCTCTCCCGAAGCCGGAAGGCCGGGCGGGTGCACCTGATGACGGCGCTCAATCCCATCACCATAGCCGCCCTGCAGCGGCGGGAGGACGAACATGAAGATTGAACTGGAACGGGTCGCGCCCATGGAGATCGAGGCCCGCAGCTTTGAGATCATCGGCCAGGAGCTTAAACACCCCATCGATCCGGCGCTTGCGCCGATCGTCAAGCGTGTGATCCACACTACGGCGGACTTCGACTACGCCGACACGCTGTGCTTCTCGGAGGGCGTCGTGGAGAAGGCGCTCGACGCCATACAAAACGGCGCGGCCATCGTGACGGACACCACCATGGCCATGTCCGGCATCAACAAAAAGGCGCTTCACAGCCACGGCGGCGAGGCGTTCTGCTTCATAGGCGATGCGGACGTGGCGGAGGCCGCGAAGCGAAGCGGCACCACCCGGGCGGTGCAGGCCATGGAGAAGGCGGCGGGGCTTCAAAGGCCGCTGATATTCGCCATCGGCAACGCCCCGACGGCGCTCATACACATCTACGAGATGATCGCGGAGGGCAGGCTCGACCCGAAGCTCGTCATCGGCGTGCCGGTGGGGTTTGTGAACGTGGTGCAGTCCAAGGAGCTCATCATGACCGCCGACGTGCCCTACATCGTGGCCCGGGGCAGAAAGGGCGGCAGCAACGTGGCCGCGGCCATCTGCAATGCGCTTCTGTACATGCTGGGGAGATAGCCATGCTGCGTCATTACATCACCAAGGGCGGAAAGACCATGCGCTGCGGCTACACCACAGGCTCCTGCGCGGCGGGGGCGGCGAAGGCCGCGGCTTTGATGCTGCTGACGGGGAAGCCCGTGGAGAGCGTCTGCCTGGACACCCCCAAGGGTATACGGCTGACGCTGGAGATACTGGATATTCACTTCGGCGCGGGCTTTGTAAAGTGCGCCGTTCAGAAGGACAGCGGCGACGACCCCGACATCACCAACGGCATACTGGTGTACGCTGCGGCAGAAAAAACCGACGTCGGTATTTTTATCGACGGGGGAGAGGGCGTCGGGCGCGTCACGAAGGCGGGTCTGGACCAACCCGTGGGCGCGGCGGCCATCAATTCCACCCCCCGGCGCATGATCCGTGAGGCCGTGGAGGCAGTGTGCGCGGATCAGGGCTACGGCGGGGGCGTGAAGATCACCGTCTCCATACCGGACGGCGCGGCGCTGGCGAAAAAGACCTTCAACCCGCGCATCGGCATCGAGGGGGGCATCTCGGTGATCGGCACCACCGGCATCGTGGAGCCCATGAGCAACGCGGCGCTGGTGGACACTATCAAATTGGAGCTGAGCGTGCTGTCCGCGGGCGGCGCGAAGGGCGTGCTGCTGTGCCCCGGCAATTACGGGGAGGTTTTTGCCCGCGAGACGCTGGGGCTCGACATGCGGCGGCAGGTGTCGGTGAGCAATTTCATCGGCGACGGCGTCGAGGCGGCGGTGAGCCACGGCTTTGAGCGCATACTGCTGGTGGGGCACATCGGCAAGCTGGTGAAGCTGGGCATCGGGCTGCACAACACCCATTCCGCCTACGGGGACGGGCGCATGGAGACGCTGATCGCCTGCGCGCTCCAATGCGGCGGGGATGTCGAATTGCTCAAGGACATCCAGAGCTGCGTGACCACCGACGCCGCGCTGGAGGCCATCGACGGCCGGGGGCTGCTTCAGCCCGTCATGGCGACGCTGGGCGCGCGCATACAGGCGACGCTGGAGCGCTGGGTGCCTGTGGGCATGGAGATCGGGTTCATATGCTTCACCAACGCGGAGCCATGGAAGGGCGTGCTGGTGCAGAGCGAAAACGCCGAAAGGCTCTCGGCGGAGTGGCGGACATGAAGCGCGCCCTGGTGATCGGCTGTCCGGGCAGCGGCAAGAGCACGTTTGCAAGGCGGCTTCGGGAGATTACCGGCCTGCCGATCGTCTACCTGGACAGGCTTTACTGGAATGCCGACAAAACGGCGGTTTCGCGGGATGAATTCGACCGGCGGCTTCGCGCGGCGCTTATGATGGATCAATGGATCATCGACGGCAACTACGCCCGGACGCTGGAGGCGCGGCTTGATCGGTGCGACACCGTATTCTTCCTCGACTACCCCGCGGAGGTCTGCCTTACGGGCATCGCCGACAGGCGCGGCGTCCCCCGGGAGGACATGCCCTGGGTGGAGACGGCGGAGGACCCGGCGTTCACGGCGTTCGTCCGCGATTTTCAGGATGAGGTCAGGCCATATATCATACAGTGCCTGGAGTGCGCCGGGGGCGTGGAAATACACCGCTTCACATCCAGAGAGGACGCCGATAACTATTTTTCATGCTGACTCAACCGCCGGTTGGGTCGATTTCAACCGCCGGTGTGTGGTCATCTGAATCCCAAATGGGTACAATACGGGCAGAAGGGAGGCGCGAGGGTGGATCAGGTCAGTATCGGCAAATTCATTTCTGCCTGTCGCAAGGAGAAGGGGTTGACGCAGGCCCAGCTGGGCGAGCGGCTCGGCATCACGGACCGGGCGGTCTCCAAGTGGGAGACGGGCCGATCCATGCCGGATTCGTCCATCATGCTGGAGCTGTGCGCCCTTCTGGACATCACGGTCAACGAGCTGTTGACGGGAGAGAGGATTCAGATGGAGGATTATAGCAAGAAGGCTGAGGAAAACCTCATAGAATTGAAAAAGTACGAGGAGCAGGCCAAGCTGCTTTTGCAGCTGGAATGGGTGATCGGCTATGTGTGCACGGCGACGTTTCTGATACTGCTGTTCACGGCCTGTTATCTGGTGAAGCAGACGGTGTGGCAGGCGATACTGATCGCCGTGGCCGTGGTGATCTTCGGCGTGGGCATGTGGTACGCCATGAAGCTGGAGCGCAACGTGGGCTACTACGCCTGCGAAAAGTGCGGGAACCGGTACATCCCTTCGATGAACATGTTCATGTGGGCGATGCACATGGGCCGCACGCGGTACATGAAGTGCCCGGAGTGCGGCAAGTGGAGCTGGCAGAAGAAGGTTTTGTCGGACAAATGAAAAAGGCCGCTGACGCGATCTGACACGTCAGCGGCTGTCCTTATGCTTTTTTGACCTTCGGCCCCTTGGGGGTGTCCTCGATGACGTAGCCCTTCGCCAGCACCTCGTCGCGCAGGCGGTCGGCCTCGGCGAAGTTCTTCGCCTTCTTGGCCTCGACGCGGGCCTGCACCAGCGCCTTGACGTCCTCGGGGGTGGTGTCGGCCTCCTTCATCAAAAGCCCCAGCACATCGTGGGCCATGGTGTTGAGGGCCTTTAGTCCCGCCTCGATGACGGCCCTGCACGGGGCCTTGGCGTCCGCGAGCGCAGTGTTCATGTCGCGCACGTACTCGAACAGCACGCCCATGGCCTCGGAGGTGTTCAGATCGTCGCACATGGCGTCGTCGAAGCGGTCCACGAAAGCATTGGCCCGTTCCACGAATGCCTTCTCCTCGCCGTTCATCTCCCTGTCGGGGGCGTGGTCGAGGGCGAACTCGGCGTTGTCCCGGGCAGTGTAGAGGCGCTCCAGGCCGGCCTTCGCCTGCTCCATCAGGTCGCGGGAGAAGTTTATGGGGCTGCGGTAGTGGGCCGACAGCATGAACATGCGCACGACCTCGGGGTCGAATTCCTTCGAGATATCGCGCACGGTGAAGAAGTTGCCCGCGGACTTGGACATCTTCCTGTTGTCCACGTTGATGTGGCCGTTGTGCATCCAGTAGCGCGCGAAAGGCTTGCCGGTCGCGCCCTCGGACTGGGCGATCTCGTTTTCGTGGTGGGGGAAGATCAGGTCCACGCCGCCGCAGTGGATGTCGAAGGTCTCGCCCAGGTACTTCATGGACATGGCGGAGCACTCGATGTGCCAGCCGGGACGGCCCTCGCCCCAGGGGCTCTTCCAGAAGGGCTCGCCGGGCTTTTTGGCCTTCCACAGGGCGAAGTCCATCGGGTGGCGCTTCAAATCGCCCACCTCCACGCGGGCGCCGGACTCCAAATCGTCCAGGTTCTGGCCGATGAGCCGCCCGTAGTTGGCGCGCCACGCCTGGGTGTCGAAGTACACGTCGCCGTTCTCCACACGGTACGCCAGCCCCTTGGCCTCCAGCTTTTTGATCAGGCCGATGATCTCCCCGATGTGCTTCGTGGCCCGGGGATGCACGTCCGCCTTCTCCACGCCGATGGCCTCGGCATCCTTAAAATACTCCGCGATGTACTTCTCCGCGATGGCCTCGACGGTGGTGCCCTCCTCGTTGGCGCGCTTGATCATCTTGTCGTCGATGTCGGTGAAGTTCTGCACGAACGTCACCTGATAGCCCAGGTGCCGCATGAAGCGGCGCAGGGTGTCGAATATGATGAAGGGCCGGGCGTTGCCGATGTGGAAGTAGTTGTAGACCGTGGGGCCGCAGGCGTAGATGCCCACCTTGCCCTCTTTGACCGGCACGAAGGGCTCCTTTTTGCGGCTCAACGTGTTGTAAATCATCATCTGCTTCATAAGACATACCTCTTTTGATCGTCGAAGTTGATGCCATTATAGTGAATCCCGGGGAAAACAACAAGCGTGGGCGGGTAAATTCTGCGGATGTGTGTTGCTGTTCGGTCCGACGGGCGATGAGGGCATCGCCCCTACGGATACCGTGCGGTTGATTGGGCGATCAGGGGAGCGCCTCAACGTTGTTGTAGGGGCGATGCCCTCATCGCCCGCTTGAGACACAGGTCCGGACTGAAGCGTTACGGATTCAAAAGGTCCTGTATGGCGGCGTTAAGCCTGCCGTTGCCCGCCAGCAGGCTGCCGGTTTTGAGGGGGTCCAGCCCGCGCTTCCAGCTGTCCAGCCGGCCGCCCGCCTCCGTGAGGATCACGTAGCCGGCGGCGTAGTCGTAGAGGTTCAGCCCCTGCTCGATGAACGCCTCCGCCCGGCCCGCGGCGACGGTGCACAGGTCGTAGGCCGCCGTGCCGGAGCGGCGGAGGTCGCTGACGCGCCTGAGCAGGGGAAACAGCACCTTCTCGGTCTCGTCCAGGTATTCGGGATTGCGGTGGCCGAAGCCGATGTGCACGATGGCGTCGCGCATGCGCTCGACGTCGGAGACGTGGATCGGCCTGCCGTTGAGGGTCGCGCCCTCGCCCTTCACGGCGAGGAAGAGCTCGTCCGTGCCCGGGCTGTACACGCAGCCGACCACCAGCGCGCCCTCGTGCTCGTAGGCGATGGAGATGGTGTAGAGCCTCTGGCCGCGCATGAAGTTGGCGGTGCCGTCGATGGGGTCCACGACCCAGCGGCCCCGGGCTGTGATTTCGCCGCCGCCCTCCTCGCCGAAGAAGGCGTCCTCTGGGCAGACGGTGAGCAGCATGTCCCGGATCAGGTTTTCGCTCTTGACGTCCATTTCGGTCACAAAATCGTTTTCCGCCTTGCGGCGCACGTGCAGCGCGCCGTGGCGCTCCAGCATCTCACCGGCGGCGCGGGCGACCTTTTCCGCCAGGACCGCCTTCTCCCTGTAAGTCAAATTCATCATCTCCGAATAATTATGGTTGGCAAAACCGCTGTGATATGTTATAATGTCATTAGTATAGCATATTTATGTCACGGATGGTGTTACATTCATGAAAATGATTTCGTGGAATGTCAACGGACTGCGGGCGGTGATCAAGAAGGGCTTTTACGAGAGCCTCGCCGCGCTGGACGCGGACGTGATCTGCTTACAGGAGATCAAGATGCAGAAGGGCCAGTGCGACGTGGAGCTGCCCGGGTACGAGCAGCACTACTACTGCGCCGACAAGAAGGGCTACTCCGGCACGGCGGTGTTCAGCCGGGTTCCGATCAAGTCCGTTCGGTACGGCATCGGCATCGACGAACACGACCACGAGGGCCGGGCGATCACCTGTGAGTTTGAGGACTTCTGTCTGGTGTGCTGCTATACGCCCAATTCCCAGAACGAATTGAAGCGTCTGGACTACCGGATGAAGTGGGAGGACGATTTCAGGGAGTATCTTACGGCGCTGGACGCAAAAAAGCCCGTGATACTCACCGGTGATCTGAACGTGGCGCACCAGGAGATCGACCTTAAAAACCCCAAGACCAACCGCAGGAACGCGGGCTTTACCGACGAGGAGCGCGGCAAGATGACCGAGCTTCTGTCCGCCGGGTTCATCGACTCCTTCCGCTACTTCTACCCGGAGGTCACCGGGGCGTACAGCTGGTGGAGCTACATCGGCGGCGCGCGCTTACGCAACGCCGGGTGGCGCATCGACTACTTCATCGTGTCCGAAAAGTTAAGGGAGCGTATGATCGACGCCAAGATCCATCAGGATATCATGGGCTCCGACCACTGCCCGGTGGAGCTCGACATCGACGCAAACTGACATTTCGGCGCAAAATTGGGACAAGTTGGTCCAAAACCGCTTGTCATGGGGCCTGAAATGGCGTACAATAGACTTGTGACGGGGTGATGATATGAAAAAGGTACATCTGAAATCCGCGATACCGATCTACATTGCCGCGGCCGTATGGCTGCTGGCGGGACTGGTGTTTCCCAAGCTGTTGATGAAGCTGCCGGGGCTGATCGGCACCATCGTCGTGTCCGCGGCGGGCTATGTGGTGGGCTCGAAGCTCTTCCCGGGCCGCGACATCACGGTGGAGGAGAAGATACAGACCGGCGACGCCCAGCTGGACAGGGACATCGCTGACGGCCGCGCGCGCCTGGAGCGCCTGAAGGCCGCCAACGCCGAGATACCGCATCCCGGCATCACCAGGGACCTGGACCGCATGACCAAGGCGGGGGAGCAGATCTTCCGCGAGCTGGGGCGCGATCCCAGGAAGGTCACGCTTGTCCGGCGCTTCATGAACTACTACCTGCCCACGGCTGAAAAGCTGATGGAGCAGTACAAGCTTTTGAGCGCCGCCGAGGTGAAGGGCGAGAACATACAGTCCGCCATGCAGCGCATCGAGTCCAGCGTGGGCATGATCGCCGACGCCTTCACCAAGTGCGCCGACAACCTGTTCAAGGACGACGAGATGGACATCGACGCCGAGATACAGGTCATGAAGACCATGCTGACCGGCGACAGCCTGCTGGAGAACGCAACCAACGACATACGAAGCGTCGCCAAACCCGCGCAGGACGCGCCGGCGGAGGAGAAGAAGGACGACGGGGGCGAGCGGGAGATCAAGCTGACCCTCGGCGGACACTGACAACGTGCAACAGTGTACATTCACTACACATCATTATAGGAGGTCACGAACATGGCAGACGACATCAAATTGACACTGAATCCCTTTGGCAGCGAGGACCAGCAGATCACCGAGGCCGTTGAGGACGCCGCCCAGGCCGCCACCCAGGCGCTCGCAGAGGCGGAGGCCGAGGCTGAGAAGAAGGTGCAGCAGGACACGCTGGACATGCAGAACTTCTCCGAGGCCGAGCAGCAGATGATCGACGACTTCTCCAAGCAGATCGACGTGAAGGACTCCAACCTGGTGTTCTCCTACGGCGCGGCGGCCCAGCAGAACATCTCCCAGTTCTCCGACGCGGCGCTCAAGAACGTGCGCACCAAGGACCTGGATGAGGTGGGCGACATGATCTCCAACCTGGTGGTGGAGCTCAAGAGCTTCAACACCGACGAGGAGGACAAGGGCGGCCTGTTCGGACTGTTCAAGAAGAAGGCCCGCAGCCTTGAGGTCATGAAGGCCCAGTACGACAAGACAGAGATCAACGTCAACAAGATCACCGAGGGCCTGGAGCAGCATCAGATTCAGCTTTTGAAGGACATCGCCATGCTGGACAAACTCTACGACCAGAACCTGAGCTACTTCAAGGAGCTGTCCATGTACATCGTGGCCGGCAAGAAGCGCCTGGAGGACTTCCGCGCCAACGAGCTGCAGGAGGCCCGCGACAAGGCCGAGGCCAGCAAGCTGCCCGAGGACGCCCAGGCCGCCAAGGACCTGGCCGACAAGGCGGACCGCTTCGAGAAGAAGCTGTACGACCTGGAGCTGACGCGCAACATCTCCATACAGATGGCGCCCCAGATCCGCCTGATACAGTCCTCCAACCAGTTGATGGCCGAGAAGATCCAGACCTCCCTGGTGAACACCATACCGCTTTGGAAGAGCCAGATGGTGCTGGCGATGGGCCTGGCCCACACCGAGGACGCCATGAAGGCCCAGCGCGCGGTGACCGACCTGACCAACGAGCTGCTGGTGAAGAACGCCGAGAAGCTGCACATGGCCACCGTGGAATCCGCGAAGGAGGCCGAGCGCGGCATCGTGGACATCGAGACGCTGACCAAGACCAACAAGATGCTCATCGACACCATGGACGAGGTGCTGACCATACAGCAGCAGGGCCACGAGAAGCGCCTGGCCGCCGAGCAGGAGCTGGCCAACATCGAGGGCGAGCTGCGCGCCAAGATACTGGAGACCCGCAAGTAATTTGCATAAATGACATCGTGCGGCGCGGGATAAACCGCGCCGCGATCAACCCAAGGAGGGCGAATGGATATGCGTCTTGATGAAAATCGCAAAATAGCCTGGGCCGTGCTGGTCGTGTGCGTGCTGCTGAGCGTGTTTGCCTTCGGCGGCGCGGCGCTGGGGCGCGAGCGCAGGAAGGTGATGAGGGTGTTCAACGACGGCACGGATACCTCCCTCGCCACGCGGCACAGCATGGACGCCTATCTGGATGCCGCGGGCGAATCCGCCGGGATCATGGCCAACGAGGCCGAGGCCCGCGTCGGCGCAAGCGATCTGAGCGCCGCCGTCCTTGAAAACGCCGCGCTCATCGGGGAGGATTCCGCCGACCTCGACGCGCGCTTCAAGGCCTACACCGACCTGAAGGGCCAGGTGGAGAAGCTCTACAACAACATGTATTCCGCCGTCAGCAGCGAGGATTTCCGCGATTTCAAGCTGGCCTATGACGATTTCTGGGGCTATGACGACATGATTGGCCGGGATGAGTACCACAAGCTGGCCAAGAGCTACAACGGCCTGATCTCCGGCTTCCCGGGCGGCGTGGTCGCCACGCTGACGGGGCAGGGGAATATGAACACCTTCGGGGGATGACTGTAAAGCGCGGACAGGAGGCTGGCCATGACTATGAAAAAACTGATTTGCGCGTGCCTCGCGGCGGTGCTGCTGCTCTCCATCGGGGCGCTGGCCGACACCTACGTGGCCGCGAAGAAGCTCAAGCCCAGCGACGAGGTCTACGTGCTGGATCGCTCCGGGGTGCTCACTGACGCCACGAAGGGCGAGATTCTGTTCTCAAACGACCTGTTGAATGAAGCCTGCGGCGCGCAGATCGCGGTCGTGACGCTGGGCACCACCGGCAACGAAGCCATCGACGATTACGCCACGGAGCTTTTCAACACCTGGGGCGTGGGCGACGCCGGGAAGGGCAACGGCTTTCTGCTGCTGCTGGCCATCGACGACGACGACTATTACGCCGTGTGCGGCGACGGCTTGCAGCCCAAGTTCACCTCGGGCGCGCTCAAGGATTACTTCGACAGGTACCTGGAGGCGGACTTCGCCGCCAGGCGCTACGACGCGGGCGTGAAGAAGTTCTTCGAGGCGGTGTTTAAGCGCGTGGCGGACACCTACAACGCGGACGTCACCGTAGAGCAGGGCATCGCGGCCTACAAGGCCTCCGCGACCGGCGCGCCGCAGCGCGCGGCGCAGTTCGGCGGCGGCTCCAACCGGGGCCGGGCCGACGACGATGACGACGCCTCCTTCGGGATGATCCTGGGGGTGCTGGTCGTCATCGTGCTGATACTCCTGCTGACCCGCACCATGCGCAGGAGGCGCTACAGGCGGAACGTGTTCGTCACACCGCCCCCGCCTCCACCCCCGACGGTCGGACCGGGCGGCTATCGCGGCGTGGACAATATGCCCGGCGCGGGCGGCTACCGCGGCCCGACGCCGATACCCCGCCGCCGCGGCTCCTCGTTCTTAGACGGCATGTTCTTTGGCATGCTCAACTCCTCCGGCGGCTCCCATCATTCCTCCGGCGGCTCGCATCGCTCCTCCGGCGGCGGCGGCTTCCGCTCCTCGGGCGGCGGGTTTAGGTCCTCCGGCGGCGGCTCCCGCTCCTTCGGCGGCGGGCATTCCTCTGGCGGCGGCGCGGGGCGCGGCAGGCATTGACATCAAAAACACGGATTATTAATTTCTAAGGAGGACACAAGACATGATCACAAAGGCTGTGCGCATGCACGGACAGAACGATCTGCGGCTGGATACCTTCGAGCTGCCCGCCATCAAAGACGATGAGATCCTCGTCCGGGTAGTCTCCGATTCCATCTGCATGTCCAGCTACAAGGCCGCCATACAGGGCTCCAACCACAAGCGCGTGCCGGACGATATCGCCGAGCATCCGGTCATCATCGGCCACGAGTTCTGCGGCGTGATCGAGCAGGTGGGCGCGAAGTGGCGGGACAAATTCAAAGTGGGCGAGAAGCTGACCATACAGCCCAACATCACCTACAAGGGCACCATGATGACCCCCGGCTACGCCTTTGAGTTCTGCGGCGGCGACACGCAGTACGCCGTGCTCCTGCCGGAGCTGATGGAGCAGGATTGCGTGCTGGACTATAAGGCCGACGAGTATTTCTACGGCTCCCTGTCCGAGCCGCTGAGCTGCATCATAGGCACCTTCCACGCCATGTATCACACCAAGCCCAACGTGTACGTGCACGACATGGGCATCGTCGAGGGCGGCAATCTGGCCATACTGGCCGGCGCCGGTCCGATGGGTCTGGGCGCGATCGACTACGCCATCCACTGCGACCGCAAGCCCGGGCTGCTGGTGGTGACCGACATCGACCAGGCCCGCCTGGACCGCGCCGCCTCCATCTACACCGTGGAGGAGGCCGCGAAGAACGGCGTGAAGCTGGTCTACTGCAACACCCGCGAGAACGCCGTGGAGAAGCTGATGGCGCTGACAGACGGCAAGGGCTATGACGACGTGATGGTGTTCGCGCCCGTGCCCGCCGTCATCGAGCAGGGCGACGCCATACTGGGCCAGGACGGCTGCCTGAACTTCTTCGCGGGCCCCACCAACACCAAGCTGAGCGCCAACTTCAATTTCTACAATGTCCACTACGCCGCGCACCACCTGGTGGGCACCTCCGGCGGCAGCACCGAGGACATGCGCGAGGCGCTCAGGATGATCGCGGGCGGCTCCCTCAAGCCCGCCGGCATGATCACCCACGTGGGCGGCCTGAACGCCGTGGCGGACACCACCTGTAACCTGCCCAGGATCCCCGGCGGCAAGAAGCTGATCTACACCAACATCGACCTGCCCCTGACCGCCATCGACGATTTCGCCGAGGCGGGCAAGAGCGACCCGCTGTTTGCGAAGCTGGCGGAGATCTGCGCGCGCCACAACAACCTGTGGAACGGCGAGGCCGAGGCCTACCTGCTGGCCAACGCCAAGGCGATCTGACCGACTACCGAAAATGCCCTCTTGCGCCGATGCGCTGGAGGGCATTTTGATATATGAGGTATAAACATGGTTGAACCCGGCATCATATTTGACCTGGACGGCACGCTGTGGGACGCCACCGACATGGCGGCGCGGATATGGAACGGCGTGTTCGAGGCGGAGGGGCTTGAGCTGCGGCTCACGGCGGCGGACGTGCGCAGGCAGATGGGGCGCACGATGGAGGAGATCGGGGCGGCCTTCTTCCCGGGCTTCTCCGCGGCGCGTCGGGCGGAGATCATGACCCTGCTGGGCGAGCAGGAGGTGCTCAAAATGGGCGAGGGCGGAGGCAGGCTGTACGACGGCGTGCCTGAGACCCTCGAGGCGCTGTCCGCGGCGCACCCGCTGTTCATCGTCAGCAACTGCCAGCGGGACTACGCCCGGGCGTTCATACATGCCTTCGGCTTTGAGGCTTATTTCACCGATTACGAGGAATCCGGGCGCTCCGGGCTTAATAAGGCGGAGAACATCCATCTGGTGCTTGCGCGCAACGGCTTGAAGCGCGGGGTCTACGTGGGGGACACCGCGGGCGACATGCGCTCGGCGCGGGAGGCGGGCGTGCCCTTCATATTCGCAAGCTATGGCTTCGGAAAAGTGGAAGGCGCGGATTATATCATTGACAATATCCGCGAGTTGCCCGGGATCATCGAGAGGATGTAAAAAACGCGCGTCAGTCTGATTTACAAACTGACGCGCGTTTCGCAGTGCCGGTGGCCGGACTCGAACCGGCATGGTTTCCCGCCGCATTTTGAGTGCGGTGCGTCTGCCAATTCCGCCACACCGGCTGACCTTTCATAGTATACCTTATTTCAACTGGAAAAGTCAAGTATTTTTTATCATCAAACAGGGCTTTTAAAATGCGCCGGTTTGGTGTATAATGGATGACAAAGATTGGAGGTGGGCGCACGTGGATGAGAGACAGCTGATCGAACGCGCGATTCGCGGCGACGCCCGCGCCTTTAACGACCTGATGTCCGCCCAGGAAAAGCGCATGTACGCCGTGGCCATGCGCATGTTCGGCAACCGGGAGGACGCAGAGGACTGCCTGCAGGACGCCATGCTGCGCATATTCCGGTCGATCTCCGGCTTCAAATTCCAGTCCAGCTTCTCGACCTGGGTGTACCGGGTGACCATGAACACCTGCCTGGACGAGCTGCGCAAGCGCAAGAACCGGCCTAACACGTCGCTGGACGGCCTGCTGGACGCCGGGTGGATGCCCGCCGACGCCCAGGATACCCCGGAGCAGCACGCCCTGCGCGCCGAGGTACGGGGCAGCGTGTACGGCTTTATACGGGAGCTTCCCGAGGACATGCGCGCGGCGGTGGTGCTCCGGGACATACAGGGCCTTTCCTACGAGGACATCGCCCAGGCGTTGGACACCAACGTGGGCACGGTCAAGTCCCGCATCAGCCGCGGGCGCGAAAAGCTGCGTGAAAAAATCATGGCGAAGTCGGAACTTTTTGACAGATACGGCGTCTAAGGGTCAGATCAAACGGATATTCTGTTTAAATACAGATGACATGAGCGATACTACGGAAAGGAGGGCGCTTATGAATTGCACGCAGTTGGATCAATACCTGGACGCCATGCTGGACGGCACGCTGACGGCGGACGAATTGTCGTCAGTGGATGATCACTGTCAGGGCTGCGCCGCCTGCGCGGAAAAGCTGAAGGCCAACCGCCAGATGATGCGCGTGTTCGCTGAAATGGCGCCCGAGATGGATGTGCCGCTTCCGGCCCAGGCCAGATGGCGGGAGGCGGTGCGCAACGAGGCCAGAAGGCCCGCGCGATTGAACTTCCGGCTGATCGGCGGCATTGCAGCTGCCCTGGTGGTGGCGCTGGGCGCGACCTTCGCGCTGAAGGCCCCCGCCGGGGACGACGCAAAGATGCTCTCCGTGCGGACGGAGCAGAGCGCGGATGCCGCTTTAAGCGACAGTCGCACGCTTGACGCCGCGCCCGCGATGGAGTTTGAGGCCGCCGACGACGCGCTGATCGAGGCGGACGGCGCGGCGGAATCGGTCAATATGGCCGAGGAGGACGAGGCGGTTCAGGAAGCGGAGGCCGTCGAATTCGCGGCGGAGGCGGCGAACCTGCCCGTCAAGAGCGTCGGCGCGCCGATGCGCGAGATCGGCATGGTGGTGGACGATGTGAACCGCGTGTGCGACTACGCCCGGGATCTGGCGCAGGAGTACGAGGGCGACATCGACATACAGCACTTCGACGAGGACGGCGCGGCCTGCGCGAATCTCTACATTGATCTGCCCGCGGCCAACGCCCCGGAGTTCCTCGAGGCGATGCGGCATTTCGACCATTCCGGCGCGCCGGCGGATGCCTTTGATGTAGACGGTGAGACGTCGCTTCTGCTGGTGCTCCGGTCCGAATAATACAGGAGGTCAAAGCTATGAAGATGAAGATCATGCTGGCGCTTGTTCTTGCGCTGATGCTGGGCGCGTGCGCCTTTGCCGAGGGCGCGACCCTCACGGTGCAGGGCACGGGGATCGTCAGCCTCGACCCCGATACCGCCACGATCACGCTGGGCGTGAGGGAATCCTCCGCGGACGTGGGGGAGGCGCAGGCCCTGGTCAACGAGAAGCTGACCACGGTCATAGAGAAGCTCCGGTCGATGGGGGTAAAGGAGGAGGACATCCACACCAGCTCCATCGACATCTACGAGGACTACAGCTACGACGATTCCGACGAGAAGGGCTATGCCGCCTCGAACAGCATCTCCGTGACCATCTCGGACATCGAGAACGCCGGGAAGTACATCGACGCCGTGTTCGAGGCGGGGGCCAACACCTTCTCGGGCATCACGTTCAGCGCTTCCGACACCGCCGACGCCAAGAAGCGGGCGCTGGAGCTGTCCGTCGAAAACGCGCGCGACAAGGCGGAAGTGCTGGCTGCCGCCGCGGGCATGAAGGTCACCGGCATCAGCGCCATCGTGGAGCAAGGCGGCGGCATGTACAACAACTACTACGCCGGGAACAGCTTTGAGGCGGCCATGGAAAAGTCCGACGCCGGGGCCGGCACGCCGGTTTTCTCCGAGCAGATACAGGTTTCAGCCTCGGTGGCCATCGACTTCGCGGTGGCGCCGGTTGAATAAATACAATGACAATTTCACTTGATGGAGGTTTTTGAAATGGATGAGGAACGGGATCTCGTCGTATTCGAGGACGACGCCGGCAATGAAATCACCATGGAGGTGCTGGACTACCTCTGCTACGAGGGCAAGGAGTACGCCCTGCTGACCGAGTACGTGGAGGACGCGGACGAGGACGCCGATGAGGACGACACCATCGAGGTCATGATCATGGAGGTCGTGCCGGTGGGCGACGACCAGGAGGAATTCCTGCCCATTGACGACGACCTCGCGGACAAGATCATGGCCATCTTCGACAGCAATGAGATGGACGAGCTGTACGAGGACGACGAGGGCGATGAATAATCCGTTGCGCGGGTGTTTCGCGCTTAGGGCAGGAGTGTGATGGATATGAGAAAGCTGATTGTGACGCTGCTTTTGACGGCGCTGTTGGTCTCCTTGGCCGGATACGCCATGGCTGACTCGGTGACTGTACACATCACGGGCCACTGCAACGTGCGGTCCGGCCCCTCGCTGGATGACAGTATCCTGGGCACGGCCTCCGAGGGCACGACCCTCAAGGGCACCGGCAACAGCCGCAAGGACGACCGCGGCGTGGTGTGGTATCAGGTCAACTACCACAGCGGCAAGGGCTGGGTGTCCTCCAAATACGCCTATACCACCGGCAGCGGCGGCGGGGGCGGAGGCGGCGGCAGCTCCACCCGCTACGTGATTGGCGACACGGGCAAGAGCAACGTACATACCGGCCCGGGCCTGAGCTACAAGGTCATCGGCGTGCTGCGGGTGGACGATTCCGCCAAGTACCTGGAGGAGACGTCCGTGGACGGCCGCGGCGTGGTCTGGTACAAAATCTCCTGGAAGGGCCAGAAGGCGTGGGTCTCCTCGCGGTATACCCGCCTGGGCCGGAAGGGCGGCGGCGGCAAGGTCACCGGCGACACCGTGATCGCGGAATACGGCGACACCAACGTGCGCACGGGCCCCGGCCTCAAGTACCGCAGCTTCGACATCATGTACGAGGGCGACGAGGCCGACTACCTCGGCAAGAGCTCCACCGACAGCCGGGGCGTGGTCTGGTACAAGATCTCCTGGTACGACGACGTGGGCTGGGTGTCCTCGAAGTATACGAAACTCTATTGATTGATACATATTGATCATACGGGCGATGAGGGCATCGCCCCTACGCGCTGTATTCATTTGGGTGATGAGGGCATCGCCCCTACGCGCTGTATCCATTTGGGCGATGAGGGTATCGCCCCTACAACGCGATATCCGTTTGGGGGATATCCGTAGGGGCGATGCCCTCATCGCCCGTTGTTTAGTATAAAACACCAACTGAAAACCCTTGTATCTTAACACATTTACGGTATACTATGAAGGTATAAACGCACAGGGAGGATCTTGTTTTGAGCAATCCCAAACGCTCCTCTGAAATACTGAAGCTGCCGCTGTTACCGCTGCGGGGGCTGATGGTGTTTCCCAACACGGTATTGACGATCGATGTGGCCCGCGGTCGCTCCATCGGCGCCCTGCAGCGCGCGATGAATGACGATCAGCGGGTGTTTATTGTGGCCCAGCGCGACAGCATGGTGGACTATCCCCAGGTGGAGGATCTCTATACCGTCGGCACGGTGGCCACTGTCAAACAGGTGATGAACCTGCCGGATCAGTCCCTGCGGGTGCTGGTGGAGGGCCGCTCCCGCGCGGTGGTGCTGAACCTGCTGGAGGAGGGCGGCAGCCAGAGCGTGGAATACTGCGAGGTGCAGCCGGTTTCCCCGGTGGCGCTGACCGCCGAGGAGAAGGCGCTGATGGGCGCGCTGCGCGCCTTTGCGCCCCAGGCGGCGAGAAGCCGCGGGCAGAACATGCCCGAGCTGATGCAGGAGGTCATGGGGGAGCGCAACCCCTCCGTGCTGTGCGACGTGATCGCCGCGAACATACTGACCCGCGTCGAGGACAAGCAGGCCATACTGGAGTGCACCGACATCGGCCAGCGCATGAAGCTGCTGCTGGAAAAGCTGGCGGACGAGATCAAGATCGCCGAGCTGGACGAGCGCATACGCGCCCGCGTGCAGGAGTATATGGACCGGCAAAACCATGAATACTATCTGCGGGAGCAGATTCGCGCCATACAGGAGGAGCTGGGCGACGACGAGGACGAGGAGATCGCCGAGCTGCGCCAACGCATCGACAAGTCGAAGATGCCCAAGGTGGCCCGCGAGCACGTGGAGAAGGAATTGAAACGCCTGGCGCGCAGCTCCGTGCACGCGCCGGAGAGCAGCGTCAGCCAGAACTACATCGAGTACATGCTGGAGCTGCCCTGGAGCGTCTACGATACCTCCGATATCGACATCAAGAAGGCCCGCAAGGTGCTGGAGGCCGACCATTACGGCATGGAGGACGTCAAAAAGCGCCTGATCGAGTACCTGGCCGTGCGCTCCGTGGTGTCGGACAAGCTCAAGAGCCCCATCCTATGCCTGGTCGGCCCGCCCGGCGTGGGCAAGACCTCCATCGCAAAGTCCATCGCCAGCGCGCTGAACCGCAAGTTCACCCGCATGTCGCTGGGCGGCGTGCACGACGAGGCGGAGATTCGCGGCCATCGCAAGACCTACGTAGGCGCGATGCCCGGCAGGATCGTGTCCTCCATCCGCCAGTGCAAGACCATGAACCCCGTGTTCCTGCTGGATGAGATCGACAAGCTGGCCCGGGACATGCGCGGCGACCCGGCCTCCGCCATGCTGGAGGCGCTGGACCCCGCCCAGAACAGCACCTTCACCGACCACTACATCGAAGCGCCCTTCGACCTGTCCGACGTGCTGTTCATCACCACGGCCAACACCACCGACACCATCGACCAGGCGCTGCTGGACCGCATGGAGATCATCGAAGTGCCCAGCTACACGGCGGAGGAGAAGCTGCAGATCGCCAAGCGTCACCTGCTGAAAAAGCAGCGGGAGGCGCACAATCTGTCAAATAAACAGCTCAAGATCCCCGACCGCACGCTGACGGCGCTGATCGACGGCTACACCCGGGAGGCCGGCGTGCGCACGCTGGAGCGCATGATCGGCAAGCTGTGCCGCGCCGTCACGCTCAAGCTCGTGGAGGATGCGGACACCGGCTCCGTCACCATACAGCCCAGAGATTTGAAGGCATACCTGGGCGCGCCGCGCTACTTGCGCCAGCCCGCTGCCGGAAAGGCGGAGGTGGGCATGGTCAACGGCCTGGCCTGGACCAGTGTGGGCGGCGAGGTCATGCCCGTGGAGGCCGTGACCTTCCCCGGCACTGGCAAGCTCAAGCTGACCGGCAAGCTGGGCGAGGTGATGAAGGAGTCCGCCGAGCTGGCGGTGAGCGTCGCCCGGGGCATGCTCCCGCGGTACGCCCTGCCGGACGACTACTTCGATAAGCACGACATCCACATCCACGTGCCCGAGGGCGCGGTGCCCAAGGACGGCCCCTCCGCGGGCGTGGCGCTGACCTGCGCGCTGCTGTCCGCCATGACCGGCCTGAAGGCCAGCGGGGAGTGGGCCATGACCGGGGAGATCACGCTGCACGGCAAGGTGCTGCCCATCGGCGGCGTAAAGGAAAAGCTGCTGGCGGCGCACCGCATGGGCATCGACCGCATACTGCTGCCCCGCGAGAACGAAAAGGACCTGGAGAAGATCGACGCCGACATCCTCGCACGCTTCGAGATACAGCTCATGGACCGCGTGGAGGACGCGCTTACGCGGGTATTGATCCGCGATACGACGGAGGCCGCATAGATGATCGTCAAAAAGGCACGGTTCGTGCAGTCTTTGAGCGCGTTCAAGCCCTTTCCGGGACAGGGGCTGCCGGAAATCGCCATGGTGGGGAAGTCCAACGTGGGCAAATCCTCGCTGATCAACAGCCTGACGCGCAACAGCCGGCTGGCCCGCACGTCCTCAGAGCCCGGCAAGACCCGCCTGGTCAACCTGTACATGATCAACGAGGCCTTCTTCCTGGTAGACCTGCCGGGCTACGGCTTCGCCAAGGCCAGCAAGCAGGAGAAGGACCGGTGGGCCGGCATGATCGAGGGCTATTTACAGCAATCCGGCCATCTCAAACGGGTGTTACAGCTGGTGGACATCCGCCACGCGCCCACGCAGGACGATCAGATGATGGTGGAGTACCTGCGGCACTACGACATCCCCTTCACCGTGATCGCCACCAAGGCCGACAAGCTGTCCAAGGCGCAGCGGGGCAAGAGCATCCCCGTGATCTGCCGCACGCTGGCGGTGCAGCCCTGGGAGGTGCTGACCCATTCCTCCAAGGAGGACCTGGGGCGCGACGCGCTGCTGGAGCTGATCGAGAAAGACATCAGTGATTCTGATATAAAAGATTAGATAATTGAGCTTTACAAATGTAAGGCGAGTCCGTATAATATACATGATTCACCCACCGAGGAGGAGTTTCACTTGGGCGTAAAAGTTGCCAAATTCGGCGGTTCATCCCTGGCCGACGCGGATCATTTCAAGAAGGTCAGGGACATCGTGCTGTCTGATCCCGATATATGCTACGTGGTGCCCAGCGCGCCGGGCAAGCGGTTCAAGGCGGATACCAAGGTCACGGACATGCTGTACCAATGCCACCGCATGGTCGAGCGCAATCAGAGCCACGAGGAGCTGTACCACAAGATCATCGACCGGTACATGGAGATCTACGACAGCCTGGGCCTGGATTTCGATTTCTACGGGCTGCTTTTGGAGACCGGCGACCAGATCCGCAGGCTGAAGAACCCCGATTTTGCCGCCAGCCGGGGCGAGTACCTGAACGGCGTGGTGCTGTCCAAATACCTGGGCTGGGATTTCATCGACGCGCGGGACGTGATCAAGTTCGACCGCACCGGCGTGTTCGCCTCAGAGTGGACCAACGAGGTGCTCCGTGACACGCTCAAGCAGCACGAGCGGGCCATCATACCGGGCTTCTACGGCGCGTATCCCAACGGCGACGTGCACACGTTCTCCCGGGGCGGCAGTGACATCTCCGGCGCCATCGTGGCCCGGGCCGCGCAGGCCGACGTGTACGAGAACTGGACGGACGTGTCCGGCTTTTTGATGGCCGACCCGAACATCGTCGACAACCCCAAGTGCATCCGCGAGCTGTCCTACCGGGAGCTGCGGGAGCTCTCCTACATGGGCGCGACGGTGCTGCACGAGGACGCCATCTTCCCGGTGCACAAGGCCAACATCCCCACCAACATCCGCAACACCAACGATCCCGCCGATCCCGGCACCATGATCGTGCCCGCCGTCACCGGTAAGTGCAACGACGGCCAGCGGATCACCGGCATCGCGGGGCACAAGAACTTCACGCTGATCACCATCGACAAGGCCATGATGAACTCCGAGTACGGCTTCGGGCGGCGCGTGCTGCAGGCGCTGGAGGACTTCGGCGTCAGCTTCGAGCACATGCCCACCGGCATCGACACCATGTCCGTCGTGGTCTCGGACAAGGAGCTGGTGACGCGCAAGGATCAGATCATACAGCGCATCGAGCAGGTGTGCCAGCCCGACACCATCAGCGTGTCCACCGGCATCGCGCTGATCGCCACGGTGGGCCACGGCATGGTGCGGCAGCCCGGCTCCGCCGCCACGCTGTTCAACGCGCTCTACGAGGCCGGGGTGAACGTCAAGATGATCGACCAGGGCTCCAGCGAGTTCAACATCATCGTCGGCGTGCACGTGGATGACTTCGAGACCGCCATGCGGGCGATATACAAGGCGTTTGTGAAGGATTAGTATAAACCCAAAAATCAGAACCACCGGCCGTTGCGACCGGTGGTTTTGCTTTATTCCGTCTTTGGCGGCTCCAGCTTGACCGGGATATTCTTCGACAGCGCCGTCAGCTCCGCGATGGTGTCCTCGGCGGACTGTATCAGCGATTGCTGGGCGCGCTCCGCCGCGATCATCTTCTCGTCGGTCTCCCGCGCGGCCTTGACGTCCTCCGCGCTGATCAGCATCAGGTCCTCCTTGGAGACGTCCGCGCTCTGGGCCAGCCGGTTGGCCTGGGCCACCAGCAGCCGCTCGAACACGTTGCGCACGCCGCGGGCGTTGCCGAAGGAGATCGAGCTGGTGTTGGCGTCGATGATGTACTGCCGCGCGGCCTCGCGGCCAGCGTCGTCCAGCTTGTACTGGCCCTTTTTGAGGTTGAGATCGAGTATCGCTGCCATCTCGTCGATGGTGTAGTCGTCGAAATGCAGGTAGCGGTTGAAGCGGGATTCCAGGCCGGGGTTGGAGTGTATGAACTTCTCCATCAGCCCGTCGTAGCCCGCGACGATCACCACCAGGTCGTCCCGATGATCCTCCATGGCCTTGAGCAGCGTGTCGATGGCCTCCTGGCCGAAGTCGTTCTCGGACTTGCTGTTGAGGGCATAGGCCTCGTCGATGAACAGCACGCCGCCCAGCGCCTTCTCGATCACGGCGCTGGTCTTGGTGGCCGTCTGGCCCACGTACCCCGCCACCAGCCCGGAGCGATCCACCTCCACCAGATGGCCCTTTTTCAGTATCCCAAGGCTCTTGTAGATGCGGGACATGATGCGGGCGATCATGGTCTTGCCGGTGCCGGGATTGCCGGTGAACACCATGTGCAGCGACATATCCACCGTCTTGAGCCCGTTCTGCTGGCGCAGCTTGTGGATGGTGACCATGTTGATGAGGTTGTTGACCTCTTTTTTGATGCCATCCAGGCCGATCAGCTCGTTGAGCTCCGCCTTCAAGTCGTTGATGTCCTCCGGCGGGGTCTCCTGCTCGGCCTCCTGCTGCGGCTGCTGGGCCGTCTGCTGGGGCTTCGCGGCCTTCGTTTCAGGCTTTTTTTGCCCCCGCACGGGCTGCGCGGGCTTCTCCGGCCACAGGTCGTCACCTAAGTTGCGCATGTTGTTGTTGATCAGCGTGCTGATCACGTCCATTTGGGTGCGAATGATTTCGTCGCGGTTGTCCATTATGCTTTACTTCTCCTCAGCGTTCTTGCGCGCGGCTTCCTCCGCCTCGGCCTTCTGCTCGATGGCGCGGCGCTCCAGTATCATGCTGTAGAGCGCGATGTACTTCTTCGCCGACTGATCCCAGCCGTACTGCCCGTTCATGGCGCGGATGGCCAGGCTGTTGAACACGTCGCGCTGCTCGTGGAACATCTTCACGGCGTTCTCGATCACGTGCAGCATGTCGTGGGCGTTGTAGTAGAGGAAGGTGAAGCCGTTGCCGTCGCCGGTGTACTTGTTGTAGGCGAGCACGGTGTCCCGCAGGCCGCCGGTCTCGCGGGTGATGGGCAGCGTGCCGTAGCGCAGGGAGATCATCTGGCTCAGGCCGCAGGGCTCAAACAGCGAGGGCATAAGGAAGAGGTCCGCCGCCGCGTAGATCTTGTGCGCCAGCACGTTGTTCATCTGGAAGTTGGCGGAAACCTGGTTCGGGTACTTCCACTGCGCCCAGCTGAACAGGTCCACATAGCGGCTCTCGCCCATGCCCAGCACCACCAGCTGCGCGCCGGTGTTCATGATCTCCGGCAGCACGCATTCCACCAGGTCCAGGCCCTTCTGGCCGGACAGGCGGGTGATCATGGCGATCATCGGGATGTCGGCGTCCACCTTGAGGCCCAGCTCGCGCTGCAGGGCCAGCTTGTTCTCCGCCTTGAGCGCGTAGGTCTCGGCGGAATAGGGCTTCGGGATGATGCTGTCGTGGGCGGGGTCGTACTCCGCGGTATCGATGCCGTTCAGTATGCCCGTGAGGTGATCCACCCGCGCCCTGAGCAGGCCGTCCAGCCGCTCGCCGTAGTAGGCGGTCTGGATCTCCTGGGAATAGGTGGGGGAGACGGTGGTGACCTCGTCGGCAAACACGATGCCGCCCTTCATGCAGGAGCACATGCCGAAGAACTCCAGCGCGTCGCTGGTGTAGGCCCAGGGGCCCAGGTACAGCAGGTCCTCCATCATATCGATGGGGAACAGGCCCTGATATTGCAGGTTGTGGATGGTAAAGACGGTGCGGACGTTCTTGTACAGCTCCAGGTGCTTGTACTGTGCCTTGAGCAGGATCGGTATGAGGCCCGTCTGCCAGTCGTGGCAATGCAGCACGTCGGGCATGAAGTCGATCTTCGTCAGCGCCTCCAGCACGGCCCGGGAGAAGAACGCGAAGCGCTCGCCCTCGTCGCCGCCCATGCCGTAGATATAGTCGCGGCCGAAGTACTGCTCGTTGTCCACGAAGTAGTAGGTGATGCCGGAATAGACCAGCTTCATGATGCCCACGTACTGGCGGCGCCAGCCGAGATTGACGTAGAAATAGAGCACATGCTCCATCTGGTCGCGCCAGGACTGGTCAATGGCCTTGTACAGGGGCAGGATGACGCGAATATCTTCGCCCGCCTTGAGTATCTCCTTGGGCAGCGCGCTGACGACGTCCGCCAAGCCGCCTGTCTTGACAAACGGCACACATTCAGACGCAGCAAAAAGTATCTTCATCGCTCATTCCTCCCGGTTTCGATTTGATGCGCCCGTCGCCGCCCGGCGGTATTATGATGCGCCGCCGGGCGCGCGGGCAAGCCATTAAAGGGTGATGTTCTTGCCAATGACGATCGGATACTGGCTCTGGCCGATCAGTCTGCCGTGGCTGCGAATGGTCACTTCCTTGTCGAAGATCACGTTCTCCAGCTCCACGTCGTCCTCGATGTAGCTGTCCTGCATGATCACGCAGTTCTTGAGCTTCGCGCCCTTGCCGACGCGCACGCCGCGGAACAGCACGCAGTTCTCCACCGTGCCGTCGATCACGCAGCCGTCCGCCACCAGGGAATTGGTGACCTTCGCGCCGGCGCGATAGATGGTGGGCACGGAATCGCGGGTCTTGGTGAACACGGGGTTTTTGCCGAACAGGGCGTCGCGCACCTCGGGCTTCAACAGATCGAGGCTCAGGTTGAAGTAGCCGCGGATGGTCTCGACCCTGCGGTAATAGCTCTCCTCCTCGTAGCCCATGATCTTCAGGCTGCCGGCCTGTATGGCGGGCAGCAGCACGTCCGCGTACATGTCGTGGGAGCCGCGGGAGAGCGCCTGGTCCACCAAGTAGATCAAAAGCGTGCGCTTGACCATCATCACGCTCAGGAAGAGGTTTCCGAAGCTGGCGGCGTTGGGGTTGATCTCCAGGTTGGTGACGGCGTTGTCGCTGTCGATGTCCATGTAGACGTGGTTGTTCTTGGAGGAGGAGGAGAACTCGGTGATCTCCGGGGTGACCTTCTTGTACATCATGGTGATGTCCGCGCGCGACTTGATGTGCTGATCGATCATCGGCTCGAAGGACGTGGTCATGATGTAGTCGCTGTCGGTCAGTATCACGAAATCCTGCTTGGAGCGGCGCAGATAGTCGAAGTTGGAGCGCAGGGCGTCCAGCAGGCCGTTGTACTCGCCACTGTTGTCGCGGGTCATGAACGGGGGCAGTATGAACAGGCCGTTGTTGCGGGTGTGCAGGTCCCAGTCCTTGCCTGATCCCAGGTGGTCCATCAGCGAGGAGTAGTTCTTCTGCGCGATGATGCCCACGTTGTGGATGCCGGAATTGACCATGTTGGACAGTGTGAAATCGATAAGGCGGTAGCGACCGGCCACCGGAATCGCGGCGACCGCGCGCTGGCTGGTCAGCTCACGCAGGTTAAGATCGTCCTTTGAGGTATAGACGATACCCATGACATCATTTTTCATCTTCTGCTTAAGCCTCCCTCTTGATTGCTTCCATATCGACCTGTTCGCCGGCCTTCACCACATAGCCCTCGGGCATGATGGTCGCCTGGCCGATCAGGGCGATGTCGCCCTCGGCCTCGCCGACGCGGGCGTTGGCGTTGATGACGCAGTTCTCCGCCACGATGGTGCGGTTCACCACCGCGCCGGACTTGATGCGGGTGCCGGGCATGATGACGCTGTTTTCGACCACGGCGCCTTCCTCCACAATCACGCCCTCAAACAACACGCTGTGCCTGGCGGTGCCATAGACCTCGCAGCCCTCGGTGAGCATGCTGTTCTCCACCACGGCCTTCGCGCCCAGGAACTGGGGCGGCATGACGGGGGAGCGGGAGTAGATCTTCCAGCGGGGATCGGTGAGGTCGAACTCGGGGTTCTCCTCGAGCAGGTCCATGTTCGCCTCCCACAGGCTGGCGATGGTGCCGACGTCCTTCCAATAGTCGGCAAACTCGTAGGCCAGCATGCTCTTCTTGTCCTCAAGCAGCTTCGGGATGATGTTCTTGCCGAAGTCGTTCTTGGAGTTGGGATCGGCGTTGTCGTTCTCAAGGTACTCCTTGAGGATCTTCCAGGTGAAGATGTACACGCCCATGGAGGCCAGATTGGACTTGGGATGCTTCGGCTTCTCCTCGAACTCGATGATGTTGTGATCGGCGTCGGTGTTCATGATGCCAAACGACGGGGCGACCTCCCACGGCACGGGGCGCACGGCGATGGTGATGTCGGCGCCGCGCTCGATGTGGGCGGACAGCATGCGGTTGTAGTCCATCTTGTAGATGTGGTCGCCGGAGAGTATCAGCACGTACTCGGGGTCATACTGCTCGATGAACCCGATGTTCTGATAGATGGCGTTGGCGGTGCCGCTGTACCACTCGCCGCTCTTGGCGGTCATGTACGGGGGCAGCACGTAGACACCGCCGTAGGACAAGTCCAGGTCCCAGGGCTGGCCGGAGCCGATGTAGCTGTTGAGCTCCAGCGGCTGGTACTGGGTCAGCACGCCCACGGTGTCGATGTTGGAGTTCGTGCAGTTGGACAGCGGGAAGTCGATGATGCGATACTTTCCGCCGAAGGGTACGGCTGGCTTGGCCATCACCTTGGTCAGCAAACCGAGACGGCTGCCCTGGCCGCCTGCCAGCAGCATGGCGATACACTTTTTGCTCTTCAAGTTCAATCCCTGCTTTCATGATGTAGTTGGAAGGACAATTATTGTGCCCGTTACCAAATCATAATATTAGTATACAACAAAATCTGCAAAAAATCCAGTCCAAATCGCATGTTTTTGTCAATTTTTTTGCGCGCACAGCCGATAGGTCTCGTTGACGACCATGTATTCCTCGTCCGCGGGGATCACGTGGACGCTGATACTGGACCCCGGCGCGGAGATCAGACGCTCGCCTGAACCGTTGAGATTGCGCTCCTCGTCCGGGATCACGCCCATGTGCGCCATGGCCGCCATGATCCGTCCCCGCAGCGGGGCGTAGTTTTCGCCGATGCCGCCGGTGAAGGCCAGCGCGTCCAGCCCGCCCAGCTCCATGGTGTACGCGCCGATGTAGCGCAGTATGGCGGTGGCGTACACGTCCATGGCCAGCTTTGCCCGGGAACTGCCCGCGCGCATGGCGGCGTCCACGTCCCTGAGGTCGCCGCTGGTGCCGGACAGGCCCTTCATGCCGCCGTTTTTGCCCAGGCCGTCGAAGATCTCGTCAAGCGTCAGGCCCTGCTTCATCAGGTAGGGGATCAGGTAGACGTCCACGTCCCCGGTGCGGCTTGCGTGGGGGATGCCCATTTGAAGCGAGAAGCCGAAGCTGTTGTCCACGCTCTTGCCGTCCAGGATCGCGCAGATCGACCCGCTGCCGCCCAGGTGGCAGGAGATCACCCGCCGCTTGCTGCCGAGCTTTCGGGCGATATAGCCGTGGCTCGCGCCGTGGTAGCCCATGCGCATGCAGCCGTACTTCTCGTACCACTCGTAGGGCACCGGGAACACCCGGCGCTCCAGCGGGATGGTGCGGTGGAAGGCGGTCTCGAACACGCCCACCCGCGGCACATCCGGCAGCAGCTTTTCAAACACGCCGATGGCCTCCAGGTACGGCCCGTTGTGCGCCGGGGCCACCGGGAAGTAGGCCCGCATGCCGTCCAGCACGTCCTCCGTCAAAAAGTGCACGCCGTAGTGGTCCTTTGAAAGCACCGTCTTGAAGCCCACGGCCTCGATGGCGTCCAGGTTCTCCACGGTGTCCGCCAGCGCGTCCAGGAAGCGCCTTATGCCGCGGGTGTAGTCCGGGATGTCCAGGCCGTCCTCCTTTATGTGCCGCGCGGCGGAGTTGTAGTGGAATATGGCGTCCTTCGACCCCACGCGCTCCACCTTGCCGTCGGCCAGCACCGCGTGCCCGGGCATCTCCCACAGCTTGAATTTCAGCGACGTGCTGCCCGCGTTGCATATCAGTATCTTCAACGTCGATCACCTCGTGTTTCTATATTACTATAAGAAAGGGATAATTGCAACATGATTTTAACGGCGCATACTTCACATGTATCGTGCGCACAATAGCGGCGAGGTGATGATATGAGACCCATGAGATGCCTTGCGGCGCTGATGATGCTGGCGGTGGCGCTGGGCGGCTGCATGAACCGGGGAAAGCCTGAGCGCTGGACGCCCGCGGAGGACGTGCCCGAAATCCCCCGAAAGCTCGAGCGGGCGGAGAGCGGGGGCGTGCCGTCGCTGTCGGTGTACGATACCGCTCGAGAGGCGGTGTCCGACATGGACATCGAGACCTATGTGGAGGGCGTCGTGGCCGGCGAGATGAAGAACGACTGGCCCCTGGAGGCGCTCAAGGCCCAGGCGATACTGGCGCGGACCTTCACGCTGCGCTTCTGCGCGGACAAGTCCTCGAAGTACAAGGGCGCGGACATCTCCACCGACGTGACGGAGGCCCAGGCCTACGACGCGAAGAGCGTCAATGACAGTATCCGCCAGGCCGTCCGCGAGACCCGCGGCATGGCCATGGCCTACGGGGGCGACTACCCCTACGCCTGGTTCCACGCCCACGCCGGGGGCATGACCGAGCTGCCCACGGTGGCGCTGGACTACGGCAAGGAAGACCCGGCCTACCTCAAGCCCGTGGAATCGCGGGAATCCAACAATGCGCCGGAGAGCGTGAAGGCGTGGACGGCGCGCTTCACTGTGAAGCAGGTCGCCGAAGCCTGTAAGGAGGCGGGGACGAAGGTCAAATCCGTCGAATCGGTGGAGATCGGCGAGAAGGGACAATCCGGCCGGGTAAAGACGCTGAGGGTCAACGGCCAGGCGGTCTCCGCGCCCTCGTTTCGCATCGCCATCGGCGCGAACCGTCTGAAGAGCACGCTGATCGACGACATTGAGGTGGACGACGGCCACGTGACCTTCACCGGCAGGGGCTTCGGCCACGGCGTGGGCCTGTCCCAGTGGGGCGCATACGCCATGGCGGAGCAGGGACAGAGCGCGGAGGACATCATACGCCACTACTTCCAGGATATCGACATCGTCAAGCTGTGGTAAAACACAATGCCGCCTTCACGGGTGGCATTCTTTACGTTCGCTTGCTATAATAATGGGGATACGTTCAGTCCTGCGGGCGATCAGGGGATCGCCCCTACGGAAGCCACGCGGTTGTAGGGGCGATGCCCTCATCGCCCTTATGAAAGCAAGTGTGGACTGAACAAAGTCTGGCAGGCAAAGATTGGGGGAGGCGGTCGTCATGCGCAGGAAGGGCTGGGTTGCCGCGCTGCTTTTGCTGGCGCTCATGCTGTCCGGCTGTCGGCCTCTGGTGTCGGACGCGCCGAAGCCGCTGACGGTCTACGCCACGTTCTACCCGATCTACGCGCTGACGGACGCCGTCGCTCGGGGCGTGCCGGACATGACGCTACACTGCCTCACACAGCCCCAGGACGGCTGCCTGAGAAGCTACGCGCTGTCCGACTGGGACATCTACCTGCTCTCGACCGCCGACGCGGTGATCGCGGGCGGCAGGGGGCTGGAGGCCTTCGAGAGCGGGCTGTTTGCGATGGGCGAAAAGGGCCCGGCGGTGTCGGCGGTGCTGTACAATCTGGAGCTTATAAACACCCGCCAAACCCACGGCGGCGCGGAGGCGGAATCCCACCTGGACGGCCCGAACCCGCACCTGTACATGTCCGTCGAGGGCGCGAAGCGGATCGTGGAGAGCATCGCCGCGACGCTGCAGACCCTCGACCCCGGCTACGATCAGACCTACATCGACAACGCGGCGGCGGCTGTCGGCAGGCTGGATGAACTGCAAAGCCAGGCTCGGGAGATCACCGGCGACCTGTCCGGGAAAAAGGTCATACTGATGAGCGAGGCGCTGATCTACGTGGCGAAGGACTACGGCCTCGAGGTCGCGGGCCAGTTCGACCGGGAGCCCGGCGCGGCGCTCTATGGTGACGATCTGGCCGCGTGCCTGGAGGCGCTCAAAGCCTTTGCTTCCAGGGTCGTGCTGATCGAAAAGCAGGCTCCGGCGGCGCTCATACGGGCGCTGGAGGCGGCGGGCTATCTGGTGGCGCGGATCGATAACCTGTCCACACACCGGGAGGACGAGGGCTTCGGGGGCTACATCGAGGCGCAATTAAACAACGCCCGGGCCGTAAGGCGGGCGTTTGACGGGGAGGATGGCGCATGAAAGAGGTCGTGATCTACACCGACGGCGCGTGCTCCGGCAATCCGGGGCCGGGCGGCTGGGGCGCGATACTGATGTACAAGGATAAGAAGCTGGAGCTGTCCGGCTACGAGGCCCGGACCACCAACAACCGCATGGAGCTGATGGCCCCGATCCAGGCGCTTTCCCGGCTCAAGGAGCCCTGCGCGGTCCGGGTGTATTCCGACAGCGCCTACCTGGTCAACGCCTTCAACCAGCGCTGGCTGGTCAACTGGCAGAAGCGCAACTGGTTGAAGAGCGACAAAAAGCCCGTGGAGAACCAGGATCTGTGGAAGCAGCTGCTTGAGTATACAAGCATACATAAGGTCGAGTGGATCAAGGTCAAGGGCCACGCGGACAACGTCTACAACAACCGCTGCGACGAGCTGGCCACCGGCGAGATCAAGCAGCACTATATCAGGATCTAATCGTTGCCGTCGTCGCGCAGGTGCACCGATTTGGCCGCCAGGCGGCGCCGGTCGTCGGTCATGGCGGCGTAGTGCTTGCGGGTAGTGTTGACGTCGCTGTGGCCCAGCACGTCCGCCACCAGGTAGATGTCGCCGGTCTCGCGGTACAGGTTGGTGCCGAAGGTGCTGCGCAGCTTGTGGGGGCTTAAATGCTTTTTCAGCGGCGCGGCCTGGGAGGCGTACTTTTTGACCATGACCTGCACGGCGCGCACCGATATGCGCCGGTTCTGGAGCGATAGAAACAGGGCTTCCTCGTGGCCGGGCTGGGGCGTGAGCGTTTGGCGCAGCTTGAGGTAGCGCTTCAATACGTCGGCGACCTCGTCCGGGAAGTACAGTATGGCCTGATTGCCGCCCTTGCGGGTGACCATGAAGCCGTTGATGGAGAAGTCGATGTCGCCGATGTTGATGCCCACCAGCTCGCTGACGCGGATGCCGGTGCCCAAAAACAGCGTCAGTATCGCCAGATCGCGGGTGCGGGTGTGCTCGTTGTACTTCTTCTGCTGCTCGCTCAACATCTCGCCGGACTCCACGTAATCCAGCATGCGGGCCACCTCGTCGATCTCCAGGCGGATGATCGGCTTTTTTTTGCGCTTGGGCATGTCCACCAACGCGGCGGGGTCGGCCTCAATATAGCCATTTTTATACAGAAATTTGTAAAAACTGCGTAAAGACGCGAGTTTGCGCATTTTGCCCAAATTATCGTTGGAAAATTCGACATCGTCCTTGACGTACAGGCCGAGGTAGTCCAGATACATGTGGATGTCGCGGGAGGTGACGCGGGCGAGGTCTTCGGCTTCAAAATCGGCGGGCTTGCGTCCGGCGAACTTCGGCAGCTCGTCGCACAGGAACGCGAAGAACAGCTTTAAATCGGAAACGTAGGCGTAGCGCGTCAGGGGCTGCGTGGTGGAATCGATGGCCATGATGAAATCATAGCACACGCCGGGCAGTTCGCGCAGCGTGTCGCGCGTGAGGATTTGAAGCTCCTTGGCGCGCTGTTGGGCGTAGGTTTCGGGCATAGGGCCTCCCTGGGCAGCTTTTTGCGCCCTATCTTTTCGCAAAAGCTGTCTTTTGCGCATAGTTATGGAATCCACGGACAAACCGGATCGGGTTCCCCCGCACCCGGCTGAATCATTATTTCTTGGGCTTCGGCGTGTACTGCTTGGGCTCGAAGGGCTTGATGACCGGCTGATCGTCGCCCGCCTCCGCCAGGTCCTCCCGAAGCTGCCGATACACGTCGGCATACGCGCCGTCCTCAATGATCTCGTCGATTTCGATGGCGTTGTAGTCCGCGCCGGTCTGCAAACACTTCATGCAGTTGTCGCAGATCTTGTTGGGATCGAGATCGCACACATTGCACTCGCCGCAGTCGTCGCAGAGCTTTGTCTCGTCCAGCACACAATACTTCGTCACGTCACGGTCTCCCCCTGTCAGTTGACGATGTGTCCCCTCAGCTTGTTCAGGGACCGCTCCACCGCGTCCCGGCTGTTGCCCCAGGGCTTGTCCTCGTTGCGATAGTCGAATTTGCGGGTGAACCACTCCAGCTCGTCCGCCACGCGCTGCAAATTGTCGGTCTCCAAGCCGGTCAGCGTCTGAACGAAGCGTTTTAATGCCTCGCCGGACAGGTGTTCGGGCGCCATTTTCAGGGTCTCGGCGTAGTGCTTGAGGCACATGCCCTTCGACCCCTCCAGCAGCTTCGGGAACTCCGGCTCGTGTTTGTACATATATAATATGGTATAGATATAGCGCTGCATGTTGTCGCGGATGCGCTCGCACATCACGCACTTGTCCTCCAGCTTTAATACCTCCGCGCCGCAGGCCGCGAGCCCCTCGCCCTTTTTGCCGAGCATCCGCTTGAACACGGGCTTTCCGGCCTCCGCCGTCGCCGCGGCCACGGCGCTCTCGGCGTTCTCTTTAAGCCACTTGAGGGTGTTCTTCATGTAGGTGTGCGTCATCAGCGCCAGCCCCAGGCGGTTGCCCGCGTCGAACATCAGCTTGAAATGCCGGGCGCAAAAGCCCTTTTCGTTCACCTCGATGCGCTGGCTGGGCTCCATGACGGAATCCCCCAGGAAATACTCCACGCTGGCGGCCTCCACGCGGTCGTTGATGGCGCACAGCGGGCATTCGTGATCCTGGCGGTAGACCTCCCAGACCGGCGCGGTATCGATGTGCAGCTTCATGGCGATCCCTCCGGTCAGGCCTTCTGCTTGAAGGCGTGGTGGCACTTGCCGCAGGTCACGGTGACCTCGCCCACCTTGCGCGGCAGGCGGAGCCTGGAGTGGCACTGGGGGCATTTGAAGTACTTGTACTTCCGGATATTCTTCATCCGCACGATAAACTGTTTCACGCTGCCGGAGCTGCCGTGGAACACGGACAGGTATTTCTGATTCTCCGCGTAGCGCTTTTCATGGTCGCGCGAGAACATGCGGAATATGGCGTAAATGTAGAGCGCCATGCTCACAAGCCCCAGCAGGCCCAGGCGCGTCAGGCTGCCGATGATGGACAGCGCCAGCCCCGCGATCAACAGCGCCAGCGAAAACTCGTCCGCGCCGTGGCGCCCGGCCATCAGGCGCTGTATGCCCGCCTTCAATTTATCCAGAAATGACATGTTTTTCCTCCTTTAGCAGAACAGGAAGCGCCCGCCGCAGCAGCAGTTGCACAGCATATTGATGGCGCAGCAGGACAACAGCGGATTGGAGCAGATGGCGGTGGGCATGGCGAAGCCCTCGCTCTGCCCGTTGGCCTGATAGTACCGGGCGTTGCCCTCGATGCGGTTCAGCAGGGCCCGGTATTCCAGACTGTACGGATTCATGCTGACGGCCTGCCGGGCGTAATTCAGCGCGGCGATGCGGTTGCCCACGCCCAGATTGGCCTGCGCGGACAGGAAATACCACTCCGCCCCGCGCTCCTGCATGTCCTCCAGCAGCCGCAGCGCTTCCGCGTAATGCCCCGACAGGATGTAATTCCGGGCCGCCTGCAGGTGGGTGTTGCCGGCGTAGGGATCGTCGGCGCGGCCGGAGGCGCCGTAGCCGCCCCAGTCGCCGCCGAAGCCGCCGGCGTGGCCGCCCTGGGACGCGCCGTAGCCGCCGCCGTAGGAGGTCCCCTCCCGCCGCATCTTCATGACGGCGGAGTAGGCCTCGTTGACCTCCTTCATGTGGCGCTCGGCCTCCGCGGAGCCCTGGTTGACGTCCGGGTGATACTTCTTGGCGAGCGCGCGGTAGGCCTTCTTGATCTCGTCCTCGCTGGCGGAGGGCGAGACGCCCAGCACGCTATAGGGATCCTGCATGATCTCTCTCCTCTTTTTTCTTCGGATCGCGTTTGTTCCGGATCAGCACGTACTTGCTCCAGATGCCGGAGTACAGTATATTGCGCAGTATGTCCGCGTCCTGCACGATGGGCAGCAGCTCAAACGCGCGGGTCGCGTCGGCCACGGCCATCATCAGCGCGTCGCGGCAGAATGCCTCGTAGTCGGCGCGGTCGCGGCTGGCCTTCAGCGGGTTGTAGCTGCCGCGCTTCATATCCCGGGGCAGGTCGTCGTAGGCGTCCATCAGGTAGATGAACCGCCCCAGGCCGTCGCCGACAGCATAGAGCGCGTCGTTCCAGATATCCCCCGCCCTGTACTGAAAAAGCCTGCCCAGCATGCGCCCCGTGGCATTCACCGGCGGGTCGATTTCGCAAAGGTCCGCCGATTCGATGCGGTGGACCTCGGAAAGCCATTCCTCGATGCAGGCGCACTGCTCCGGCCAGGCGTCGGACACCCGCCGGTACGCGCCTTGAAGCAGCTTGGCCTCCGCCGCAGCGGCGGGGCTCTTGTCGTCCAGCCAGTTGTCCCGGCACTTGTGGTACGAAAGCGCGATGTTGATATCCGCGCAGTATTCAAGCACCGGCGTGTCGATATAGTGATGCTGTTTCAGCGGATGCGCGGCGCAGCGCTCCGCCAACCGGCGCTCGCCCGGCTCGTAGAGCGCGTTCAACAGTACCGCCAGGAAGGTCATGTCGTAGCTCAGCGTCAGTCCGCTCATCATACCGTGCCGATGCCTCAGCGTCCGGCACAGCCCGCAGTAGAACTCGCGGAAGCGCTCCTGCCGCGCCTTGGGCAGGTTATCTGCGCTTGCTGTGATGTACCCAAACACGTTCGCCACCTCCGCATTCCGCCTACTATTATAGTGCATCAATGTAAACACAGCGTCAATTCCCGAAAAAATCTATAAACCTGTCGCAAAGTCAAAAAATAAAATATGTATAATATTATATTTCGATTCCGATAATATTTCATGATATCCGAATCCGACCGAAGCCTGAAAATACAGACCGAAGTCTGCAAATAAAACCACCGCCCGGAGGACGGTGGCCTGTGATCAACGTATGGGTTTTACTGCGCCTGCTTCTGCTCGATCAGATGCTTTGCGCTGGCGATGCGCACACAGAGCGTGAATATGTCCACGGCCGTCTTGAGGTCGGCGAGGCTCGGGTAGGTCGGCGCGATGCGGATGTTGGAGTCGTTGGGGTCCTTGCCGTAGGGCCAGGTCGCCCCGGCGGGGGTCATCTTGACGCCGGCCTTTTTGCACAGCGCCACGATGTTCTTGGCGCAGCCGGGCAGGGAGTCGAACATGATGAAGTACCCGCCCAGCGGCGTGGTCCAGGTGCCGATGTCCAATTCGCCCAGGTCCCGCTCCAGCGCGCTGGTCACCGCCTCGAACTTGGGGCGGATGATGTCGGCGTGCTTGCGCATGTGCTCCACCATGCCGTGAATGTCCTTGAAGAAGCGCACGTGGCGCAGCTGGTTCACCTTGTCGTGGCCGATGGTCTGATGGCGCAGGAAGGTCACGATGTCCTCCATGTTGTTGGGGCTGGTGGCCATGGCCGCGATGCCGCTGCCCGGAAAGGTGATCTTGGAGGTGGAGGAGAATTTGTAGACCAGATCGGGGTTCCCGGCGCGCTTGCACTCGGCGAGGATCTCGATCAGGTAGTCCTGACGGTGGTCGTAGAGGTGGTGCAGGCCGTAGGCATTGTCCCAGAAGATGCGGAAATCCTGGGCCGCGGGCTCCAGCCGGGCGAAGCGGCGGACGGTCTCGTCGGAATAGGAAATGCCCTGGGGGTTGGAATACTTCGGCACGCACCAGATGCCCTTGATGGCCTCGTCCTCGCGCACCAGCTTTTCCACCATGTCCATATCCGGGCCGGTGGGCGTCATGGGCACGGGGATCATGTCGATGCCGAAGAACTCCGTGATGGCGAAGTGGCGGTCGTAGCCGGGCACGGGACACAGGAACTTCACCTCGGGCAGCTTGCACCAGGGGGTATTCCCCATCACGCCGTGGCTCCAGGCGCGGCTGACGGCGTCGAACATCACGTTCAGCGAGGAGTTGCCGTAGATGATGATGTCCTTGGGGTTGTTCTCCATCATGTCGCCCAGCAGCTCGCGGGCCTCCTCAATGCCGGTCAGCTGGCCGTAGTTGCGGCAGTCGGTGCCGTCGTCGCAGGTCAGGTCGGAGGCGGAGCTCAGCACGTCCATCATGCCCATGGACAGGTCCAGCTGCTCCTGGCAGGGTATGCCCCGTCGCATATCCAGATTGATGCCCAGCGCCTGTACCTTTTTGTACTGCGCCTTCAGCGACGCAAGCTCCTGATTGAGCTCATCCACGGTCATTTCAACATACGGCTTCATGGTCAGTCCTTTCTCTTCACACGGGAAGCGCGGACGGCGCGCCCATCGGATGCGGAAATATGTATTTTCTGATCGTCAATCCTGCAAAAACCGGCGGGAGGCGTCCTCGGGATAGTGTATTACCAACATACCATATCGCAGAACGATTTGCAAGTTAATTGCATGAATCTTTCGTAAATTGCGCATTTTTGGCGCGATAAACCGCGGATTCGGCATAATAAATGAAGAGTGAAGTCATATATTGAAATGTGCGCGCTGGGTACGATGTGTGATGAAAATGAAATGAGCGGGGTGAAATCCTGCGAGGGAATGAAAGGGTTCTTCGCGGAAACTTGTGGGATGCTCTTCTCCATCACTCCGGAGAACGACTTCTCCGCCTCGCTTCGCTCGGCACCTCCCCTGAAAGGGGAGGCAAGGGGGTTACGGCATAAGCGCGGCAGCCTCGGCTCCCCTCCCAGGGGAACTGGCACAGCCGCAGGCTGTGACTGAGAGGTCGTTATCCCACAAGTTTCCGTGAAGAGCCTGAAAAAAGCATCCCCGTTCGATCCGGGGATGCCATGATGTCACAGTTCGCTCTTCCGCGCCGCGGCGTCGTCCAGCATGTGGCCCGCGTGGGACAGGCTGCTCTCACTGTCGTTCGCGCCGCCCACCAGCCGGGAGAGCTCCCGCACCCGGCCCTTGCGGTCGAGCCTTCGCACGTGGGTCTCGGTGTGATCGTCGGTGGACTGCTTCTCCACCAGGAAGTGCGCGTCGCCCAGCGCGGCGATCTGCGGCAGATGGGTAATGCACAGCACCTGACGGCTCTTGGCGATCAGGCACATCTTCTCGCCCACCACCTGCGCCATGCGGCCGGAGACGCCGGTATCGATCTCGTCGAACACCATGGAATCCACGCCGCTGCCGTCCATGGAGATGGCCTTGAGCGCCAGCATCACGCGGCTGATCTCGCCGCCGGAGGCGATGTTCGCCAGCGGCCGCAGGGGTTCGCCGGGGTTGGGCGATATCATGAATTCCACCCGGTCCATGCCGGTCGAGAGCGGCTTCGGCTCGGGCTCCAGCCGCACCTCAAAGCGGGTCCTGGCCATCCCCAGGTCCGCGAGCTGCCGACAGATCTCCCCGCCCAGGCACTCGGCGGCGGCCTTTCTCAGCGCGGTCAGATTGCCACAGGCCTCACGAAGCTGCCTGTCGGCCTCCTTGTAGCGCTTTTTGAGCGCCGCGACGGACTCGTCGCCGGACTTCAACTCCTCCAGGCGCTTTGCGGCATCCTTCCCGAAGGCGATCACCGCCTCCACCGTCGGTCCGTACTTGCGCTCCAGGCGGTCGATGGCGTCCAGCCGCGCAGCCACGCGGTCGATCAGCTCCGGGTCGAAATCCAAGTCATCCACCAGCGCCTGCAGCTCGTAGCCCACGTCCTGTGCGGCGTAGTAGAGCTCCCGCAGCTTGCCCGCCAGGGCGCCGTATTTGGCGTCCAGACCGGCGATGCGCTCCATGGCCTCCATGGATTGCTGCAGCGCCTCCTGCGCGCTGGGGCCCCGTCCCGCGCCCTGATAGACCAGCCCGTAGGCGGTCTCCACGCCGCTTCGTATCTTTTCGGCGTTCTCCAGGAGCGACAGCTTCTGCTTGAGCTTGTCCTCCTCGCCGGGCCTGAGCTTCGCGGCCTCGATCTCCTGCACCTGAAAGCTGAGCACGTCAAAAAGGCGCTCCTTTTCGGAGACGTCGCTCATCAGCTTTTTGAGCTCCGCGCCGATCTTTCCCCGGGCGGCATACAGCGCCGCCACGTTATCCCGGGCCGCCGCCACAGGCTTGCCGCCGAAATCGTCCAGGAAGTCCAGGTGCCGCGCGGGGTTCAGAAGCGTCTGGTGCTCGTGCTGCCCGTGCACGTCCATCAGCATGGCGGTCAGGTTTTTGAGCACGTTCAGCGGCACGATCACCCCGGACACGCGGCAGATGTTGCGCCCGCCGCGGCTTAATTCCCGGCGCACGGCTATCATGCCGTCCTCCGCGTCGATGCCCTGCTCCCGGGCATAGGAAAGGGCGGCTTCGTTGCCGGAGATGTCAAACAGCGCCTGCACGCTGCCCTTCTCGGCGCCGGTGCGTATGATGTCCCGGTCCGCGCGCCCGCCCAGCGCCAGGTTGACGCTGTCTACCACGATGGACTTGCCCGCGCCGGTCTCGCCCGTCAACACATTAAACCCCGCGGCAAATTCGATCCGCAGGGATTCAATGAGGGCGATATTCTCAACATTCAGTTCCAGAAGCATTCATCCGTCTCCCATCAGGCGTTCAAAAGCGCCCTGAGCCGATCCACCAGCGTATCCACCGCCTCGTTGGAGCGGGCGATGATCAGGAGGGTGTTGTCCCCGGCGATGGTGCCCAGCACCTCGCTCCACTTCATGGAATCGATGGCCTCCCCCGCCGCGTTGGCGCTGGCGCTGAGGGTGTTGATGACCACAAGGTTGTTCACAGATTCGATATTGACGATGGATTCCGCCAGTATGCGGGCAAAGCGGTCGTTCATGCCCTTCTCGGCGCGCTCCACGGTGGCGTACTTGTAGCCGCCGTTCTCCGAGAGCACCTTGAGCAGCCGAAGCTCCTTGATATCGCGGGACACCGTGGCCTGGGTCACCCGGACGCCCCGCCGCTTCAGCTCCTCGGCCAGCTCCTCCTGGGTTTCGATGTCCATGGTTTCGATGATTTCCAATATGAGATTATGGCGTGCGCTCTTCATGCGTAGCAGCCCCCCGGTCTGTATATAATCAAGCGTTATCCTGCAAATATCAATGCGTCCATTCCGACAGCTTGCTGCGCAGCAAGCCGAAGTTGTTCCGGCTGGTCAGGCGGATGAACCGCGCCTGTCGGCTGGAACGGCATATCGTGATCTCGCGGCATGAATCGTTCATGGGGATGACCCGCCGCCCGTCCAGCACCGCCTGCGCGCCGCCCCGATCGTCCCGCATGCGCACGGTGATGCGGTGCACGGAGGACACCACCACCGGCCGGGCGTTGAGCGTATGGGGGCACACCGGTGTCAGCACGAAGCAATCCAAGCCCGGCAACACGATGGGTCCGCCGGAGGACAGGGAGTACGCGGTGGAGCCCGTCGCCGTGGCGATGATCAGGCCGTCGCCGCTGATGCAGTCCACCAGCGTGCCGTCCGCCTCGTATTCCAGCGACAGTATGCGCACCGAGGGCGTGGCGCGGGTGAACACGATGTCGTTCAACGCGAACATCTTAAGCTCGTCCTGCCCCTCCACCCGCATGGTCATGCGGGCGTCGATCTGGTAATCGCCGGCGAGCACGCGATCCATGGTCGCGTCGTTCAGGTCGTTGATCTCAAGCTCCGTCAAAAAGCCGAGACGACCGAGGTTGATCCCCAGGATCGGAATGTCGTAGGGTATCGCCCGGTCCAGCGCGGAGAGGATCGTGCCGTCCCCGCCCAGTACGAACATCACTTCGCATTCCTCAAAGGCTTCCACGCGCATATCGCGCACATTGAGCTGGTCCGCCAGCTCGCTGTTGACGCAGATCCGTATGCCGCGCTTTTCGAGCATGCCGATCAGGCGAAGGGCGACCTCATAGCCCGAGCTTTTTGTCGAATTCCAGTGGATTCCAACGCAGCGAACGGACATTTTGCGTACCTTCCTTTGCCAATAATGCGGGGATTGAGTGAATGAAACAAAGTCAAAATGTGTATTTTGACTTTGCCTGACGATATGCTCCGCGCTTCTACGAAGCCTTCTTAATACCTCTTAATATACAATATACCAAAGGGGGCCCGCGTTACAAGCCCCCTTTGATCGATTTAAAAAAATTGTCATAAGCGCGGTCGATTGTGACATCCACAGACCAATTATTAACATTCGTGGCGATATTGTGTTGGCCACAGGACAGCAGCATCAAAAACTCGATGTTCCCCTCCGGCCCGCGGATGGGCGAATAATCCAGCCCCGCCACACGCCAGCCCAGCGTGGGCACGAACGCCGTAATATCCCGGAGCACCTGCGCGTGCACGCGGCGCTCGCGCACCACGCCCTTCTCGCCCACGTCGGACTTGTCCGCCTCGAACTGCGGCTTCACCAGCGCGACGAACTGCCGGTCATCCCCCTCCAGCACCGTAAGCGCCGCGGGCAGCACGGCCTTCAATGATATGAAGGACACGTCCGTCGCGCCGAAGGAGGGCCGGGGGTCGAAGTCCTCCGGCTTCAAAAACCGGGCGTTGGTGCGCTCCATGCATATAACCCGCGGGTCGCTTCGAAGCTTGTAGTCCAGTAGGTTGTAGCCCACGTCTACGGCGTAGACCTGCCGCGCGCCGCGCCTCAGCATCACGTCGGTGAAGCCGCCGGTGGAGGCCCCCACGTCGACGCACACGCGGTCGCTTAGGTCGATTTGAAAGACCTCCAGCGCCTTTTTCAGCTTGTGCGCGCCCCGACTGACGTAGGCGTCCAGCGCGCCGCGCACTCGGAGGACGTCGCCCTCGCGCAGGGTCTCGCTGGCGCTCATGATCTTGCGGTCCCCCGCCATCACCCGGCCCTCCATGATCAGCGCCCGGGCGAGGGCGATGGATTCCAGGTTCATATCCTCGCAGAGCGCCTGGTCGGCGCGCCGCTTCTTCATGATTTGCCCCCGAACAGCGCGTTGTAGCGATTGAGGATGCGCTCCGACAGCTTCCCGGCGCTCAGCCCGCAGGCGTCCAGCTGCTCCCGGACGCTGGCGTGGCCGATGAAGCGGTCCGGCACGCCCAGGGTCATCACGGGGCGCTCGAACCCGGCGTTTTCGAGGATGTCCAATACGCCCTCGCCGAACCCGCCGGCGAGCACGTTTTCCTCCACGGTGACGACCATCTTCGCCTTCCCGGCCTGCTCGGTGAGCAGCTTTTCATCCATGGGTTTTACAAAGCGGGCGTCCACCACGCCGACGCTCAAGCCCTTGCCCATCAGCTCGATGGAGGCCTGCATGGCGTGCTGCACCATCCGTCCCACGGCGAATACCATCACGTCGCTGCCCGCGCTCAGAAGCTCCCATTCGCCGATTTTGAAGTCCGCCTGGGCCTGTATGCCGGGCCCCAAATCCTCGCCGCTCTTGGGATAGCGTATGGCCATGGGGCCGTCGAAGCCTGCGCTTAAAGCGATGAGCTTCTTGAGGTCGCGCACGTCCCGGGGCGAGGCGATCACCAGGTTGGGGAGGTTGCGCAGGAAGGACAGGTCGAACACGCCCTGGTGTGTGGCGCCGTCCCCGCCCACCAGCCCGGCGCGGTCGATCAAAAAGGTGACCGGCAGGCTGTTGCGGCAGACGTCCATGGCGATCTGGTCGTAGGCGCGCTGCAGGAACGTGGAGTAGATGGCCACGTAGGGCTTCATGCCCTGGGACGCCATGCCCGCCGCCATGGTGACGGCGTGCTCCTCGGCGATGCCCACGTCGAAGAAGCGCTCCGGGTGGGCCTCCTTGAACACGTCCATGCCGGTGCCGACGGTCATGGCCGCGGACACCGTGCAGATGCGTATATCGTTTTCCGCCAGCGCCGAGAGCTCCTTCGCGGCGATCCTGCCCATGGAGATGCCCCCGCTGGCCCGGGCCTCTCCGGATTCCACCAGGAACGGCGCCACGCCGTGGTATTGGTCGGGATGCGTCTCCGCGGGCGCGTAGCCCCGGCCCTTCTGGGTGACCGCGTGGATCAGCACGGGCTCCTGGGCGTCCCGGGAGCGCTTCAATATGCGGATCATGTGCTTCATGTCGTGGCCCTCGATGGGCCCTATGTAGCTGAAACCCAGCGCGTCGAAGAACTTGCCGTCCACGAACAGGGACTTCAAAAAGTCGCGGATCTTCTCCAGGAACCGGAACAGCGGCATGCCGACGTGCGGTATCTTCTCAAGCCCCCGCTTGATGCCCCGCTTCACGGCGCGGTAGGTGACGCTCTGGCGCATGCGGGTCAGGTAGATGCTCATGGCCCCGACGTTCGGGGAGATGGACATGGCGTTGTCGTTCAGTATGACGATCATGCGCGTGCCGCTCTGCCCGGCGTCGTTCAGCGCCTCGTAGCACATGCCGCCGGTCAGCGCGCCGTCCCCCACCAGCGCCACAACGTTGAAATCGCCGTGCATGATGTCCCGGGTGCGGGCCATGCCCAGCGCCGCGGAGATGGCCGTGGAGGCATGCCCGGCGGTGAAGGCGTCGTACTCGCTCTCCTCCGCCTGGGGAAAGCCGCTCACGCCGCCCCTGCCCCGCAGCTTCTTGAAGGCCTCGTAGCGCCCGGTCAGCAGCTTGTGGGCGTAGCACTGGTGCCCCACGTCGAATATCAGCTTGTCGGCGGGGGCGTCGAACACGTAGTGCATGGCCAGCGTCAGCTCCACCATGCCCAGATTGGACGCGAGATGGCCGCCCCGGTCCGAGACCACATTGATGATCTCCGATCGAAGCTCCTCCGCCAGCGCCTTGAGCTGCTTGATGTTCAGTTTCTTTATGTCGGAGGGATCGTGTATATTCTCCAGGTACATCTGTCCGTACTCCCGTTGAGGTTATTTGGTGCGGTCGACCATGGAATCCACCAGCGCCGCGAAGAACGCCGCCCTTTCGCCAAAGGGCGCAAGCGCCCGGAGCGCCTCCCGGTGCAGCCTTTCCACCAGCGCGCGGGTACCCTCGAGACCGTAAGCGGATATGCAGGTCAGCTTGCCGCTCTCGGCGTCCTTGCCCAGCGTCTTGCCCATGTTCGCCTGATCGCCGGTGACGTCCAGCAGGTCGTCCGTCGCCTGGAACAGCAGTCCGAAGGCCCGGCCGTAGTCGGTCAGCGCCCCGAGCGCTTTATCCCCCGCCCCGCACAACCGCGCGGCGGCCCGGAGGGGATAGATGAACATGCAGGCGGTCTTGTTGCGCTGGATGTATTCAAGCGCGTTTATGTCGCTTAAACTGTTGGCCTCGCAGTAAAGGTCCATCACCTGCCCCGCGATCATGCCCGTCACCCCCGCGCCGGTGGCGATTTCCCGCATGGCCAGCAGGTAGTCGAGGGCGCGGTCGGGATGCGCCGAGGCCGCGCGGAGCATCGTCTCGAAGGCGCAGTTCAGAAGCCCGTCCCCCGCCAGGATCGCCTGCCCCTCGCCGAACACCACGTGGTTCGTGGGACGGCCCCGGCGCAGGGTGTCGTTATCCATGCCCGGCAGGTCGTCGTGTATCAGCGAATAGGTGTGGATCATCTCCACCGCGCAGGCGTAGTCCAGCGCGTCCTCAATGCGCCCGCCCAGCAGCTCAACCGCGGCCAGCAGCATTGCGGGCCGAAGCCGCTTGCCGCCCGCCGACAGGCTGTAGCGCATGGAACGGCTCAACAGCCAGGGCATCTCCCCGATGACATACCTTCCCTCCGGGACGACCTCGGGAATCGCCTCCAGGCGCGCGTTGACGATGCTCGCGTATTCCTGTAAATCCCTCATTGCAAGCTCTCCTCCGGGATCTCCTGTTCGCCGGTCTCCGTCAGCAGCCGTATGCGCCGGTCGCCCTCGTCCAGCAACGCGGTCAGCTCTGCCTTTATGGCCATGGCCTTTTCATAGCTCTTGAAGGAATCCTCCAAGGACATCTGGCCGGCCTCCAGCGCCTGCACCAGCGCCTCCAGCTCCTGCATGCGCTCCTCAAAGCTCTTGCTCGTATTCATACAGCAGCCTCCTCTGTTTTAATGGAAGTGATGTTCGCGCCCAGCCTGCCGTCGGCCAGGCGGACGGTCACGGCGTCCCCGATTTGGACGCCCTTCGTATTCTCTATGATACCGCCCTCGCCCTCCACAATGGCGTAGCCGCGGTCCAACACGGCGTCCGGGTCGAGCGCCCGCAGGCTGGCCTCCAGGCTTTGAAGCCGCATCCGGGCCTTTTCAAGGCGACGCGGCAGCGCGGCGTCCGCGCGGCGGCAGAGGAGTTCGAGCAGCCTCCTGCGCGGCAGGATCATAACCTCCGCGGGTCGGGCCATCGACGACGCCATGCACAGCTTTTCCAGCCGCATCCTGCGAAGCTGCTGGGCATGCGTCAGGGCGCGGCACACGCGGTTCATCATCACGTTCACCTGTGATTTGAGCTCATCGCGCTTCGGCACCGCCAGCGACGCCGCGGTGGAGGGCGTGTTCGCATACACATCCGCCACCAGATCCGTGATGGTGATGTCGGTCTCATGCCCCACGCAGGAGATGACCGGCACCTTTGACGCGGCGACGGCCCGGGCCACGCGCTCGTCGTTGAATACCCACAGGCTGTCCGAGGACCCGCCGCCCCGGCCCACCAACAGCACGTCGCACCCGCCGAAGCGGTTCAGGCGCTCGATGGCCCGGACGATCTCCTCCGGCGCCGTCGGCCCCTCCACCGTGCAGTGGGCCAGCACGATGCCCACGTTGGGGTTATTTTTCCGCGCAACGTGTACGATATCCCTGATCGCCTTGCCGCTCTTGGAGGTCGCCACGCCGATGGTGCGCGGCAGCAGGGGGATCGACCGCTTGCGGGCCGGGTCGAACAGCCCCTCGGCGTAGAGCTTCTTCTTCAGCGCCTCTATCCTTTCAAACAGTTCCCCCTGCCCGGTCCTGCGCATTTCATGCACATAGAACTGAAATTTGCCGTCACGGACGAACAGCGACGCCGACCCTTTCACGATCACCCGCATGCCGTCGGCGGGCTGGAATTTCAGCGATCCGGAGTGCTGTACGAAGAACGCGCAATCCACGCGGGCGTTTTCGTCCTTCAGCGCAAAGTACCGGTGCCCGTTGGCATAGTGCTTGTAGCCGGTGATTTCCCCGGTGACCTCCAGGCTGCGCAAAAGCGGGTCCCCCGCCATCAGCCTGCGGGTGTACTCGTTCAGCTCCGATACGGACAGCGGCACGGTCTGGTTCATCATCATAGTATCGCTCCAATTTCTACACACAAAGCGCGGTCATGCCGACCGCGCCAAATATGAATCCCGACTACTCCCGAACGCTCCTGGCGAGATTGCCCAGCACGCCGTTGATGAAGGCGCCGGCCTTGTCGGTGGAATACTGGTTGGCCAGCTCGACGGCTTCGTTGATGATGACCCCCTCTGGGGTCTTGTCGAACAGCAGCTCATACGCCGCCAGCCGCAGTATGGCCAGGTCCACGCGGGTCACGCGCTCGATCGTCCACCCGCGCAGAAACGGCTTCAGCGCCTCGTCGATGCGGGGGGTGTTCTGCTGAACGCCCTCCACCAGGCGGTTCATGAAATCGCTCTCGCTCTCGCCGGGCTTGACCTCGAGAAGCTCCAGTCGCGTGTCCTCGCCGCCGTCGCCGCCCATCTCCCATTCGTAGACGAGCTTCATCGCCTGGGCGCGCGCAGTCTTTCTATCCATGTGTCTACCAACCTTTATTCAGTGATTGTCGGTTTCTGCCGACCGTATCGCGTTCAACGCAATTATTGCGGTGGCACGTGCCTGGCGTGCCGCCGCAATAGGTGTATTTGTCAGTCGTCGGGCGTCTGAGGCGCTTCGCACGCCTCCGCCGCGTCCTCCGCGCCCGCCTCGGGCAGGTGATCGAAGTGCAGCCGTATGGGCTCGGGATCGGGGATGATCACCGGCTCGGCGTCCTCCTTCAAAGCCTCGGGCTCTGCCAGGGTCTCCGCGACGGGCTCAGGCTCCGCCGCGGGCTCCGGCGCGGGCGCGGCCGGTTCGGCGGCGGGCGCGTAGTCCGGAGCGACGGGCGTATAGCTGGGCGCGGGCGTCCCGACGGGCTTCACATCGTCCCTGCGGCGGCCCCAGCGCCTGCCGGTGTCGGGCGAGGCGGTGACGGCGTTGATGCTGATGGACACCGAGCGCACCGCCACGCCGCAATTCATCTCGACGAACTGGCGGATGGCCCGCTGCATGTTGACGGTGATGGTGGGCACGTGGCAGCCGTTTTGCAGCGTCGCGTTGATGTTGATGGCGATGGCGTCGTCCCGGCTGTCGATGCCGATCTTCATATCGCTCAAACCGTCGATGCTGATCACCGACTGGCGCACCATCTGCTCGATGGCGGACACCGCGATGCGCACCCGGCCGGTATCGCTGGAATCCACGGTGATGAACCCGCGGTCATAGCGCTTGCCGCGATGGAATATGATGCAGGCCTGCACCACCGTCAAAAGGACGTATATCGCCAGCACCGCGATGCCTATGATCATCGTCTGGGTGGCGGTCAGGCCGCCGAACACCCTGTTGTACAGCGCCATCGCCCGGTCAGGTATGATGATCCAGGCGGCGAACGCCGCGCAGATCAACAGCGAAAACAGCCAGTGGAAAAACATCAGTATGCGTTTTCCCGCATTCAGTTTCATAATAGTCCCCTTTCCCCGGCGGGCGTGACCCGTCGGCGGCGGGCGGCGCAGGTTAATCCGCCTCTATGTTCTCTTCGTCGCGCAGTACCTCGAGGACGTCTTCCTCGTCCTCCTCTTCTTCCTCGTCATCGGTATCTTCTTCGTCGTCGCAGGGCGCTTCTTCAACCGCCGCTTCCTCGGCCGATACGATCTCCTCGGCCTCCTGATCGGCCTCGGCGGCGGGCGCTTCCCCCGCCTCCGCGGTGTTCTCGGCGGTCTTTTCCAGCATCTTGCGGTGCTGCTCGTCCAGCTCGGCGTTGGCGCGCTGCTCGCGCTCGAAGCTAATGCCGGAGACGTGCACGTCCACGCTGCGCACGTCCAGCCCGCTCATGGTCTCGATGGCCTTCTTGACATTCTCCTGAATGCTGCGGGCCACGTCCGGCACGGGAGAGCCGTAATCCACCACGATGGTGATGTCCACGGTCACCTTGTTGCCGTCGAGGTCGATGCGCACCCCCTTGGTGAAATTGCGGGTGTTCTTACGGGTAAACATATCGGCAAAGCCGGAGGACGGAGAGCTCATGCTGGCGACGCCGTCCACCTCGGTGGCCGCGAGACCGGCGATGGTCGCAACGACTTCGGTGGCAAAGGATACGGTACCGTCCTGGTTTTCATTCAGCTTGACATCGGAAGGATAATTTTCGCTCATGTCGCAGACCTCCTTTTCCAACACTATTATAGCAGAAAACCCTTCGATGCGCAAACACTTTTCAAGGATTTATCGTAAGGATTTTGACATTTCCCGCCGTGACCCCCGTTTCGCGCAGCACGAGGTCCAGTATGACGGCGCTTTCCTGGCGCGTGAGGGCCTGCGCGCGCAGGATGACGTTGACCGAGGCGTCGCTGACCGTCACAAGCGCGTCCTCAAAGCCCCGTATTTTGAGCACGCCCTCCAGCCGCTGCTCCGCCTCCTGCCGCTTCATCAGGTCCATGAGCTGCCGCTTCGCCAGGTTGACCGTCTCCGCGTCGGATGAATTGTCGTGGATGATGTCGTTGAGCTCCCCCGTTTGACGGCTCCTGAGCTGTTCGCGTTCCGTGCGAAACTGCGTCACGGGGTCCTCCTTTTCCGACGTCATGACGACGGACGAAGCCCCCATGGCCTGCGGCGCGTCACTTTTGAGATAGAGACACACCGACGCTGTGAGCATGAGCGCCGCAACGATCAGAACGGACAGCGCTGCGCGGCGTTTTAACCTTTCCATTTTTTACAAACCTCCCCTGCCGATCACGCGAATGCGATCGAGGTCGATGTCCAGAAGCGCCTGTATGGCCGACTGTATCTCCAGTGTCGCGCGCACGGTCAGCGGCCTGTCCGTCACCACCGCCGCGCCGACGGGGTGATCGTCGCCGTCCAGGCTGATCATCACATGAACGTCCCCCGCGCCCTCGATGCGCTTGAGCAGCTTTTCCAGCCGGGCCTCCAGCGCCGTGCCGGTCGCCGGTTCGCGCCGCGCGCCGCCCAGCATGAAAAGCGCCAGCGCCGCGAGCAGCACGATGAGTATCAAAAGCTCGATGTGCCGCGCGGCGCGGAGGCTGTCAAGGATCGATTTCATCCGCTAAACCGGCTCGCGGCCCAGCAGGCCCACCATCATCCGCGCCACGGCCAGCACGACGGACAGCCCGCACACCGCCCTGACGCCCTCCCCGCGCTCCCCGGAGAGCGCCTGTACCGCCGCGGACAGCGCGCACACCGCAAACACCTGCGCAAGCGACGCCTGAATGCCCACACAACCGACCTCCTATTTGAGAAAATTGCCGCTGAGCGCCGCGCACGCGCCGGGGATCATCGCCGCGAGCACGCAGCAGCAGACGGCGATGGCCAGCAGCATTTCGAGGATGTCCCCGAAGCGGCCGATCAGCGTCGCCGCCGACCCCTCCGAGAGCGGCTCCATGACGGCGGAGAGCAGCTTGAGCGCCACCATCCTGCCGCCCAGCAGGATCAGAGGCTTTAAACACAGCTTCACGATCAGCGCAACGCCGGTGATGCCCACGGCGCTCTTCGCCAGCGACGCCGAGACAGTCAGCGCCCCCGCCGCGTCCGACACCCCGCCGCCGATGATGGGGATGAGGCTCTCCAGCGCGACCTTCGCCGTCTGCACTGCCGCGCCGTCCTTCGCGGCGCTTAATACGCCCTGCACCGATATCAGCGCGCCGAACAGGAATATCGCGCCGCCCAGCAGCCAGTGCACCGCGCCCTTGATGAGGTCGAACAGCCGGTTGAGCGCGTACCCGCCGGACACCGCCCCCGCCAGCGCCGCCACCGCGGCCCCGGCGCACAGCTTGAACCCCCAGTCCGTCACAAAGCGCTGTATGAGGGCGGCACACAGGGTCGACGCCGGCCCCACCGCCGTGGCCCAGAAGCTGCCGCCGGTCAGCGCGGCGGCGGAGGACAGCACCGGTGTCATGCGCTCGGTCAACCGAAGGATGCCCCCGACGAGTTCGCGCACCTCGCCCTGGGCGTCGAACCAGGTCTGCGCCAGCACCTTGCCGCAGCACAGCGCGCACAGCAAATCCATCATGAAGCCCGCGTGGGAGCCCGTCATCATCGAGAGCACCACGCAGGTCAGCACGGGCAGCGCCAGGTTCACGGTCAGGCCGGACAGGCCCCGGAGCACGCCGGCGCGTATCATGCCGGGGATGGCGTCGATCGGCAAAAGCGACGTCAGCGCCTCCCCGGAGATCAGCTTCTGCATGAATCCCGCGGCGTCAAAGCCCAGCCCCTCCGCGACGGCGTTAAGCCCCTCCGCCCGCGCCGAATTGCAGATAAGCCCCAGCGCTATGATCAGCCCGCAAGCCGCCCCAACAGCGCCATGAGCGCGGACAGTAGCGGCAGGCACAGCGCCAGTATGGCGGCCCGCGCGATCAGCGTCACCCGCCCCGCCAGCGCCGTCTCCCCGGCGTCGCGGCACAGCTGCGCCCCCAGGTCGGCGATGATGGATATGCCCGCGCCACGAAGCACCGCGTCCCGGATGTCCGCGTCCATCCCCTGAAAGGCCCGCCCCAGCGCCGCCAGCCGGGGCTCGCCGGCGCGAAGCTGCGCAAACAGCATGGCGAGCACCGCCGCCCCCGTCGCCAGCGACACCGCCGTGGCCAGCTCCGGCCGCGCCGTCCTCAACAGCGCACAGATCATCGCCGCCGCCACGCACAGCGCAATCCATTGAATCGCCATCGCCCATTGCCCTCATAGCGCGAACATGCCGCGAATGTCTGAAAAGAAGCCGGAGATCATGCTGACCACCATCGTCAGCACCACCACCAGGCCGGACAGCGTGGCCAGCATGGCGATGTCGTCCCGCCCCGCGCGGGAGAGCACCTGCCCGATCACCGTCACCACGATCCCGATGCCCGCGATTTTGAACACAAAGTCCACGTCCATACGCCACCTCATATCAGTATCAGCGCGATCATGAGCCCGGTCAGCGCGCCCAGGGAGATGTAGAGCCGGTCCGCCTCGCCCACACGCTTGCGGGCGGCCTCCAGGTTTTGCTCCAGCGCGGCGCACACGCCCGCGAGCAACAGCTCCTGCTGGTCCCGCCCGGTCTCCCCGAGCTGGTCGAAAAACCCGTCGAGGATTTCCGTATCCTCCGGGGTCAGCGCGTCGATACCGCCGCCCCGCCGACCTTCCGCCCCGCGCACCCTGGCCCAGGCCTCCGCCGCGCCGACGCCGGG
>JAFRFY010000182.1 GCA_017434085.1 Clostridia bacterium | reverse complement strand
GCACCTCGCCGGTGTGCGCCCACGCCCGGGTGCAGGGCGACGCCCTCAGCGTGCGGGCGCTGTACTGGGACCCTGAAACCGGCGCGACTGCCACCGGCACGGACCGCGGCGCGGCGGCGGAGGCTGAGCAGATCGGCATCCGGCTGGCGAACCGCCTGCGCGGGGAGGTGCGAGCATGACCGGCAAGGTCTGGCTGGTGGGCGCGGGCCCCGGCGACCCGGGGCTTCTGACCCTCAAAGCCCGCGAAGCCCTCGAACAGGCCGACGTGGTGGTCTACGACGCCCTGGTGAGCCCGGGCGTGCTGGGCATGATCCCGGACGCCGCCCGGCTGATCTTCGCCGGCAAGCGCTCCAGCCATCACTACATGAAGCAGTCCGACACCAACCGGGTGCTGCTGGAGGAGGCCCTCGCGGGCAACAACGTGGTGCGCTTGAAGGGCGGCGACCCCTGCCTGTTCGGGCGCGGCGGCGAGGAGCTGGAATTGCTCTGCCAAAACGGCGTGCCCTTCGAGGTGGTGCCCGGAGTGACCAGCGCCTTCGCGGTGCCGGCGTACTGCGGCATCCCCGTCACCCACCGGGACTGCTGCTCCAGCGTGCACGTGATCACCGGGCACCGCCGGGAGGGTCAGGATTACGACATCGACTTCGACGCCCTGGTCAAAACCGGCGGCACGCTGGTGTTTTTGATGGGCGTGGCGGCGCTTCACGACATCGCCGCGGGCCTCATGCGGGCAGGCATGTCCCCGGACACGCCCGCCGCGGTGCTGGAAAAGGGCACCACCGCCCGGCAGCGCCGGATCTCCGCCACAATATCGACGCTCGCGGACGCCTGCGCCACGGCGAACGTGCAGACGCCGGCCATCATCGTGGTGGGCCGGGTGTGCGCGCTGGCGGAGGATTTTATGTGGTTTGAAAAGAAGCCCCTGTCCGGCGTCCGGGTGATCGTCACGCGGCCCCGGGAGCTGTCCTCCGGGCTGGCGGGCATGCTGCGCCGGGAGGGAGCCGAGGTGCTGGAGCTGCCCGCCATACGCACCGTGCCGATCCGGGACAGCGGCATCGACGACGCCATCCGCGCGCTCGAACGGGGCGGCTTCGACTGGCTCGCCTTCACCAGCCCCAGCGGCGTGCGGGTGTTCATGGACCGGCTGATCGAGTTAAGCGACCTGCGGGCGCTTTCGGGCGTGAAGCTGGCGGCCATCGGCGAGGGCAGCCGCAAGGCGCTTAAACAGCACGGCCTGCGGACGGACTTCATGCCCTCGGTGTACGACGGGGAGACCCTGGGCCGGGAGATGCGCGACGTCTGCGCGCCGGGTTCGCGCATACTCATCCCCCGCGCCGCCATCGGCAACCCGGAGCTCATCGACGCACTCAACAAGGGCGCGGGCTTCGTCGTCACCGACCTGCCCACCTACGACACCGAGTACGCCCAAAGCCGCACCGTCGACGTCGCCGCCCTGCTCGCCGCGGGGGAGATCGACTTCTGCGTGTTCACCAGCGCCTCCACCGTGCGGGGCTTCGTATCGGGCGTGCCGGGCGCCGATTTCACACAGGTCAACGCCGTGTGCATCGGCCGCCAGACCGCCGACGCCGCGCAGAAGCACGGCATGCGCGTGCGCGTGGCCGAGCGCGCGACGCTGGAGGCACTGGTGCAGTGCGTGAAGGACGCGGCAGAGGAAATGAGGAATTAGGAGTTAGGAATCAGGAATGATAGTCATCTGCTGCCGCAGGATAATTCCCAATTCCCCATTCCCCATTCCCCATTCAAAAAACGACCGAAGGGAGATAAACACAATGCGTGGTATCGCTTACGGCGTGGGCGTCGGTCCGGGGGACCCGGAGCTGATGACGCTGAAGGCCGTCAAACTGATCAGGGAAAACGACGTGATCGCGCTGCCGGGCCGGGAGCCGAAGGAGACGGTGGCCTACAGGATCGCCGCGGCGGTGGTGCCGGAGCTTGCGGATAAGGAGCTGGTGCCGGTCTACATGCCCATGGTCAAGGACCGTGCGCTGATCGACCTGGAGCACCGCAAGGCGGCGAAGCTCATCGAGGACTATCTGGATCAGGGCAAGAACGTGGTGTACCTCACCCTTGGGGATTCCACCGTCTACTGCACCTTCTCCTACATCCAGCACCATCTGGAGGCCGACGGCTACGCAAGCGCGCTTGTGCCGGGCATCACATCCTTCTGCGCGGCGGCGTCGCGGCTGAACGTGCCGCTTTGCGAGTGGGACGAGCAATTACACATCGTGCCCGCGGTGCACCGCCTGGACAAGGTGCTCAACGAGCCCGGCAACTACGTGCTGATGAAGTCCGCCAGCCAGATGGCCGCCGTGAAGCGCATGCTCAGGGACAGCGGCCGCGACGTGATGATGGTCGAGAACTGCTCCATGGCGGACGAAAAGGTCTACCACAGCGTGGACGAGATTCCCGACGACGCGGGGTACTTCTCGCTGATCATCGCCAAGGAAAGACATGATTGAGCTGATTGACCTCACCAAGCGCTTCGGCGACTTCACCGCGGTGGATCACCTGAGCCTCACCGTCGAAACCGGGGAGTTCTTCGGCCTGCTGGGCCCCAACGGCGCGGGCAAGACCACCACCATCTCCATGATGTCCACGGTGCTCCTGCCCTCCGAGGGGGAGATCCGGGTGGACGGCGCGCGGCTGGACCGCCGGGCTTCCGCCCAGAAGCGCAAGCTGGCCGTGATCACCCAGGAGTACTCCATGCGCCAGGACATGACCATGGACGAGGTCATGGAGTACCAGGGGCGATTATATTACCTGCCCAAAAAGGTCATCCGCGAAAAGACCGAGGCGCTGCTCAGCTTCGCGGGGCTCATCGACTACCGCCGCCGCACGGTCAGGCACCTGTCCGGCGGCATGAAGCGCAAGCTGATGATCTGCCGGGCGCTGATGATCGAGCCGGAGATACTGCTGCTGGACGAGCCCACCGCCGGCATGGACGCGCTGTCCCGCCGGCAGATGTGGAACCTGCTCAGGCGGGTCAATTCCGACAAAATGACCATCGTGCTGACCACCCACTACATCGAGGAGGCCCAGGCGCTCTGCAACCGCGTGGCGCTGATCAACCGGGGGCGGCTCCAAAAGCTGGACACCCCCGCCGCGCTGATCAACGAGCTGGGCCCCTTTGCCGTGGACGAGACCGCCGACGAGACCCTCAAGAGCCGCTACTTCCACGACCGGGACGCCGCCATCGCCTACCTCTCGAAGGCCGGGGACGGCGCGGCGCTGCGGGCGACCACCCTCGAGGACGTGTTCGTGGACTGCGCCGGGAGGAAGCTGTAATGGGCATCATCACCGTACTGTGGGAAAAATGGGTGGAGTTCCGCCGGGACTTCTACAAGATCACCGTGGCGGCCATGATCTCCCCGTTGATGTACCTCATCATATTCGGCATGGGCATACAGACCACCTCCCACGGGGAGCCCTACCTGCACTTTCTGATCCCCGGCATCGTGGCGATGGCCACCATGACCGGCTCCTTCTCCGCCATCGCCCAGAACATGAGCGTGCAGCGGCTGTACGAAAAGGCGCTGGACCAGATCATGGTCTCCCCCACCCCGCTGTGGCAGTTCATACTGGGCCAGGTGATCGGGGGCAGCCTGCGGGGCATGTACGCGGGCGGGGTGATACTGCTTCTGACCCTGCCCATACGCACGGACCTGATCTTCAACGGCATGTCGCTTCTGATCATGTTTTTGAACGGCACGGTGTTTTCCACCATCGCGCTGGTGCTGTCGTTTCTGGCCAAGAGCTACACCGACGCGCCCCGCTACACCTCCTACATCATCATGCCCATGTCCTTTCTGTGCAACACCTTCTTCTCCACCGACCAGATGCCCGCGGGCTTTAGGCAGGTGATATCGCTGCTGCCGCTTTCGCAGGCCAGCGCCATGATCCGCGCCGTGGCCAACGGCAATCCGCCGGGGGCGTTCGGCTTCATCGTGCTGTGCGCCTACCTGGTCATCTTCGGCGCGGTGTCGGTCATATTCATCTATAAGAAGAAAAACCTGTGAGGAGGCGGCCCCATGAAGCGTATGATCTGCCTGATGGCCTGCCTCCTGATGCTGCTCATGCCCGCCGCAGGGGCGGTGACCGTGCTGACCGCCTCCGACGACACGCCCGCGCGGCTTCAAACGGCCCGGGCGGCCATGGACGGCATGGCGGTCGGCCGCTACGGCATGACGCCCGTCACCGACGTGCCCGACGGCGTGTACAGCGTGGCGGTGGAGTCCTCCTCGCCCTACTTCAGGGTCGTCGAGGCGACGCTGACGGTGTCGGGCGGTACGATGTCCGCCGACATCGTGATCGGTAGCACAAGCTACGACCGCGTGCGGGTGGGCGAAGAGATTTCAGGAACGGTCCGGGACGGTCGCACCGCGTTTCACATCCCCGTGCCCGGGCTGAACGTGGCCTTCGACTGCGCCGCCCACAGCGTCAAGCGCGATCAGTGGTACGACCGGCAGCTGCTCATCGACGCCGCCTCGCTGCCGGAAGGCACGCTCCCCTATCCCCTGCCGGACTACGCGCTGATTGAAAAGGCGCTGGACGCCTACCTCCCCGAGAAGGCGCCCGAACCGGTCGAGGCGGAGGCCGTGGCGCCCGTGGCGGTCAATTTCCCCGACGGGGACTACGCCATCGAGGTCACGCTCACCGGCGGCAGCGGGCGGGCGTCGGTCAGCTCCCCCACGCGGATGCTCGTGCGGGAGGGCCGGGCTTACGCGCGGCTTCTGTGGTCCAGCGCCTACTACGACTACATGCTGCTGGGCGGGGCGCGCTACGACAACCTGGCCGACGACGGGGGCAATTCCACCTTTGAGATCCCCATCCCCGCCATGGACGCGCCGGTGGAGGTCGTCGCCGACACCACCGCCATGGGCGAGCCGGTGGAGATACGCTACCAGCTCACCTTCTACGCCGAGTCCGTGGGCGACGTGCGGCAGGTGCCCCAGGAGGCGGCGAAGTCGGTGCTGCTGATCTCGCTGGTCATCATCGTGCTGGGCGGCGTATTGAACTACTTTGTCAAGAGGGGGCGGCGGTGAACCGTGAAGCCGTATTTTCCGATGTTCGTGGACCTGTCCCATAAGCGCGCGCTGGTGGTCGGGGCGGGCAGTATCGCCGCGCGGCGGGTAAAGACCCTCGCCGTATTTTGCGACGACATCACCGTGGTGGCCCCGGCGATCGACCCCGGGCTCGAGGGGCCGGGCGTGACGCTGATCCGGCGGCCCTTTAAGCCCTCGGACCTGGACGGCATGGACCTGGTGCTGGCCGCCACCGACGATCACGCGCTCAACGCCGATATCGCCGCGGCCTGCCGAGAGCGGGGCGTGCCGGTGAACGTCGCAAGCGACCAGGGCCTGTGCGATTTCTTCTTCCCCGGCGTAGCCGTCAGCGGGCCCCTGGTGGCGGGGATCACCGCCAGCGGCACCGACCACGCCCTGGCCCGGCGCGCGACGGAGGCCGTGCGGGAGGCGCTGGGAGTGTGGAGACGAACGGAGAGGGAACAGGGAGCAGGGAACGGGGAACAGGAATAGCTCTGTTCAATTTACTGAAAGGGCGGCGATGGCGGCATGGACGCTATGAAGCTGGGCGAGACGCTGTGGAAGGTGCACGTTGAGCACGTCGGCGCGCTGGACAAGATCGTCGAGCGCAGCCACACCCGGGGCGAGAGCGGCGTGCTGCTGTACCTGTACCACATGAACCGGCCCATGTATCCCGGGGAGCTGACGGAAAAATTGGGCTTGACAACGGGTCGCGTTGCGAATATCCTTAGAGTATTGGAGGAGGCAGGCATGGTGCGGCGCGCGCCCGACGCCACGGACAAGCGGCGGGTGCTGGTGACGCTGACCCCGCCGGGCGAGGCGGCCGCCCGCGAGCAGAACCTGCAGGCGGTGGCGTTCTACACCCGGATCATCGACCGTCTGAGCCCGGAGGAGGCGCAGCGGCTCCTGGACACGACCCGACACATCGTGGAGATCATGGAAGAGGAATGATCGGGGCGCGCGGCGCCTTTTTAAAGGCCCAATCTCTTTCAAGGAAAGGTATTTGCCAACTGTTCAGTCCGACGGGCGATGAGGGCATCGCCCCTACGGATATCACGCCATTGTAGGGGCGATGCCCTCATCGCCCGCGTGAAACGCATACCCGGACTGAACAGGAAAGCTATTTGCATGAACCGGAGGCGATTCCTACGACATTAAAGGAGCTTGAGATCGGCAAATCGGCGCGGATCATATCAGTGGGCGGGGACGGCGCGCTGCGCCAGCATTTCCTGGACATGGGCGTGATCCCGGGCGCGGAGGTCACGCTGGTGAAATACGCCCCGCTGGGCGACCCGATGGAGCTCAGGATCCACAGCTACGAGCTGACGCTTCGGCTGTCGGACGCGGAGAAGATCGAGGTCACCCCCATCCCCCGCCGCGCGCAGAAGCCCGATATCGCCGAGAGCGCGGAGAAATCCCGGCACCTCGGCCTGGGCGAGGAGGGCATATTCCATCCCCCGGGCACGGGCAATCCCCTGCCGGACACGGAGATACTGACCTTCGCGCTGGTGGGCAACCAGAACTGCGGCAAGACCACGCTGTTCAACCAGCTCACCGGCATGAACCAGCACGTGGGCAACTTCCCCGGCGTCACGGTGGACCGCAAGGACGGCGCCATCATCGGCGCGCGCAACACCCGCATCACCGACCTGCCGGGCATCTATTCCATGTCCCCCTACTCCAGCGAGGAGCTGGTGTCCCGCGACTTCGTGCTGAACGAAAAGCCCCGGGCCATCATCAACATCGTGGACGCCACCAACATCGAGCGCAACCTGTACCTGACCATGCAGCTTCTGGAGACCGGCATCCCCACGGTGGTGGCGCTCAACATGATGGACGAGCTGCGCGGCAACGGCGGCTCGGTGGACATCAACCGCATGGAGGCCATGCTGGGCGTGCCCGTGGTGCCCATCTCCGCGGCCAAGAACGAGGGCGTGGAGGAGCTCAAGGACCACGCCGTGCACATCGCCCGCTATCAGGAGCCGCCGCTTCGCCAGGATTTCTGCGGTAAGGACGATCAGGGCGGCGCGGTGCACCGCTGCCTGCACGCGGTGTGCCATTTGATCGAGGACCACGCCCAGCGCGCCGGGCTGCCGCTTCGGTTCGCGGCCAGCAAGATCGTCGAGGGCGACAAGCTCATACTGGACAGGCTGAACCTGGATGTTAACGAGCTTGAGATGCTGGACCACATCGTTAAGCAGATGGAGTCCGAGCGCGGGCTGGACCGGGCGGCGGCCATGGCGGACATGCGGTTTTCCTTCATCGAAAAGGTGTGCGACGCCTGCGTGACCCGGCCCCACGAGAGCAAGGAGCACCTGCGCAGCGAGCGCATCGACCGGCTGCTGACCGGGCGCTTCACCGCCATACCGATGTTCATACTGATCATGGGCCTGGTGTTCTACCTGACCTTCAGCGTGGTGGGCGCGTGGCTTCAAAACCTGATGGCCGCGGGGGTGTCGGCGCTGACCGACGCCGCGGACGGCGCGCTGGGCGCCGCGGGGGTGAACCCCGTGATCCACAACCTGATCATCGGGGGCATCTTCGAGGGCGTGGGCAGCGTGCTGAGCTTTTTGCCCATCATCGTGGTGATGTTCTTCTTCCTGTCGATGCTGGAGGACTCCGGCTACATCGCCCGGGTGGCGTTCTTCATGGACAAGCTGCTCCGCAAAATCGGGCTCTCGGGCCGCAGCATCGTGCCCATGCTGATCGGCTTCGGCTGCACGGTGCCCGCGGTGATGTCCACCCGCACGCTGCCCAGCGAGCGCGACCGCCGCATGACCATACTGCTGACGCCCTTCATGTCCTGCACGGCGAAGCTGCCCATCTACGGCTTCTTCGTGGCGGCGTTCTTCCCGAAGCGGGGCTGGCTGGTGATGGTGGCGCTGTACGCCCTGGGCATACTCACCGGCATCGCGGCGGCGGCGCTCTACAAGAGCACGCTGTTCAAGGGCGAGGCCGTGCCGCTGGTGCTGGAGTTGCCCAACTACCGGCTGCCCAGCCCCCGAAGCGTCATGCAGCTTTTGTGGGAGAAATCCAAGGACTTTTTGCAGCGCGCCTTTTCGGTGATACTGGTGGCGACCATCGTGGTGTGGTTTTTGTCCCACTTTGACACCCAGTTCAACCTCACCGAGGACATGCGCACCAGCATACTCGCGCTGCTCTCCGGCTGGCTGGCCCCGATCCTTAAACCCCTGGGCCTGGGCGACTGGCGGGTAGCCACCTCGCTGATCACCGGCTTCATGGCCAAGGAGAGCGTGGTCACGGTGATGCAGATGCTCTATCGCGGGGAAACCGGCGTGGCGGCGGCCATGAGCACGCTGTCCGCCGCCAGCATGCTGGCGTTCAGCCTGCTCTACACCCCCTGCGTGGCCGCCGTGGCCGCCATAAGGCGGGAGCTGGGCCGCCGCTGGGCCGTGGGCGTGGTGCTCTGGCAGTGCGGCATCGCCTGGTTCGTGGCGCTGTGCGTGCGCGTGATCGGCCTGGCCCTGGGGCTGGGCTAAGGAGGAATCCATGAACATTATCGACATCCTGCTGATACTGGCCATCGCCGCGGCGGTGTTCTTCGCCGTGCGCCACGCCGTGAGGACCCGCCGGTCCGGCGGCTGCGGCTGCGGCTGCGCCGGGTGCGACAAGGCCTGCGCGGCCCGGGACGCCGGGCGCAAGCCGCCCGAGCGGTAACCCTGCCCTTACACGATCAACCTCCTCTGTTTCCTGCCCGCCTGTCTTTCCCGACCTGCCCCTCGCCGTCATCGACAAGAAACAGTAGGAGGTTACCCATGGCAAGACCCACCACCAATCAGTCCATCGAGGACTACCTGGAGGCCATACTGGTCGTCCAGCAGAGAAGCGGACACTGTCGCTCCGTGGACGTCGCCAACCACCTGGGCTTCACGAAGGCCAGCGTGTCCGTGGCGGTGTCCAACCTGTCCCGGCTGGGCTACGCCCGCAAGCTGGCCGACGGCAACCTGGTGCTCACCGAGAAGGGCATGGCATACGCCGCCTCGGTGCTCAGGCGGCACCGGCTGCTCACGGACGTGCTCGTGCGCCTGGGCGTGCCCGATGAAATCGCCGAGGCGGACGCCTGCCGGATCGAACACGACATCAGCGCCGAGACCTACGACAAGGTCAAGGCGTGGTATGAAAAAAGAACCGGAGAGTGAAAACATGAACGTAGCGGAAATTCTGAAGGAACGGATGGCTTTTTCATTTGAGGTATTCCCGCCGAAGACGGACGTCGGCATGCAGAAGCTGTGCGGCGCAAACGGCGTGCTGGACCACCTGTATGCGATGAACCCGGACTATATCTCCTGCACCTACGGCGCGGGCGGCACCAACGTGGGCAAGAACCTGGAGGTGCTGGACAAGATCAAACAGGACGGCAAGGCCATCCCCGTGACCCACTTCACCTGCGTGGCCAACACCAAGGAAGGCATCAAGGAGCAGCTCCAGACCTATCTGGACCACGGCATCGACCACATGCTGGCGCTGCGCGGCGACATCCCCTTCGGCTGGACCGGCACCGGCGGCGACCTGCGCTACGCCACCGAGCTGGTGAAGTTCGTGCGCCGCGAGTTCGGCGATAAGTTCACCATCGCGGTGGCCGGCTCCCCCGAGGGCCACATCGCCTGCCGCTCCATCGAGGCGGACATCTCCTTTTTGAAGCAGAAGCAGGACGAGGGCGCCGATTACATCATGACCCAGCTGTGCTGGGATATGGACCAGTTCCGCTGGTGGATGGACGCCATACGCGACGCGGGCATCTGGCTGCCGGTGGACGTGGGCATCATGCCCGTGCTGGATATCGCCGCCACCATCAACATGGCGCTGTCCAGAAACGGCTGCGTCATGCCGCGGGCGCTCTCGGAAATCATCTCTCAGCACTGGATATTCCCGAATCCCTTCGCGCCCGGCGAATCCGAGGAATCCGTCGCCGCCAAGAAGGCCGCCTTCAAGGAGGCGGGCCTGGCCTACACCGTCCGCCTGATCGACGAATACCGCGCCTGCGGCATCGACGGCATCCACCTCTACGCCCTCAACAAGTACGAGGACGTCACCCGCCTGGTGAAGGAATCGGGCATCGTGGACCTGATCTGACGACAACATACCCAACGCGGAAGGCACAGCATCTGTTTACAGGGAGGATGACCCATGCGTAAATTGCTACGAAGGCTCGGCCTGTTACTGGCCATTGTGATGGCGCTGCCCGGCGCGGCGGCGTCGGCGGAAGCGGCGGAAGCGGCGCTGTCGCTTCAGCCGGGGGACGCGCTGCACGGCTTTACGGTGCTGGAGGTGTACGACAGCGCCTCGCTGAACTCGACCATATACACCTTCAACCACGACTTAAGCGGCGCGAAGCTGGTGTACGTGAAGAACGACGACCCCGAGCTGGCCTTCAGCGTGGGCTACCACACGCCCTATGTGGACGAGACCGACACCAACCACGTGTTTGAGCACGCCATCATCGCCAGCTCCGAGAAGTACCCCGCGAAGGACATCTACTTCGACATGGTGAACCAGAGCTATTCGACCTACATCAACGCGCACACCAGCCCGACCGCCACCTGGTACCCGCTGTCCAGCATGTCGGAGGAACAGCTTTTGAAGCTGGCGGACGTCTACATGAGCTGCATGGTCGCGCCGCTCATACTCACCGACGAGCGCATCTTCCGGCGCGAGGCCGTCCGCTTCGAGCTGGACGACCCCGAGGGCGACATCGCCGTCAACGGCACGGTGTTCGCCGAGGACAGCGGGTGTCTGACCGACGTCGACGAAGAGAACGCCGCGCAGGTCTTGAAGGCCCTCTATCCGGGGGAGATCGCCGCCAACGCCATCGGCCGGGCCCATGAGCACTACGGCGATTTGACCTATGAGAACACCATCGCCACCTACGAGCGCTGCTATCACTTTGACAACAGCCTGCTGTTCCTATACGGCGATCTGGATCTCGACCGCTTCCTGGGCTTCCTGGACGCGGAGTATTTGTCCAAATACCCCGCCGCGGGCACCGACCTGAGCGCCTGGCGGGACGGCCTCACCCCGGCGGGCTTCGTGGACGTGCAGCGGCCCGTGCCCGCCTACGAGGGTGACGCCGTGGAGAACGCCTCCGCCATCGCCTACGCCATCGACCTGGACGGCGTCACCCCGACGGCGCTTATCCAGTACGACATACTGGCCGGGCTTATGAACATCATCGGCTCGCCCCTGTACAACGCCCGGCTGGAGCGGGGCATCGAGAACCCGGTCTCGGTACAGCTTCGCACCGATACCGCCAAGCCCTGCTTCATCTTTGCGATGAGCTACGCCAATCCCGAGCAGAAGGACGCGCTCAAGGCGCTCGCGGAGGACGCCCTGACCCGCGTGGCGTCGGAGGGCATCGACCCCGAGATGCTGCGCATGGTCCTCAAGTCCCAGGAGCGTTCCTCGAAGCTTCTGCGCAACGCCACCAACGTGGGCGTGAGCCTCGCGGATGAATTCCTGTCGGAATGGGTGCGCTCCGGCGACCTGAACGCCGTGCGCGTCTCCGAGCAGGCGCTGAATGCCGTGACGGCGGACGGCCAGCAGCAGCTGCTTCGCGGCATGGCGCTGAGCCTGCTGACGCCCCGCCGCAGCGCGCTGGTGACCAGCGTGCCCACCCCGGGCCTGGCCGAGGCGCACGACGCGGCGCTCGCGCAGTATCTGGCGGACATGAAGGCCTCCATGACGCCCGACGAGCTGGCGGCCATGGCGGAGAAAACCGCGGCCTTCAACGCCTGGAACGCCGAGGAGCAGCGCAACAACGACTTCATGATCTCCCCCGACGCGCTGCCCGACCCCGCCGCGCCCGATTTCACGGTAGAAAAAATAGACGGCGTGACCGTCTATAAGGGCGTGACGTCGCTGGAGGGCGTGGCGTGCTGCGACGTGTACTTCGACCTCTCCGGCCTGAGCCGCGAGGAGCTGGAATACCTGATGCTGACCTCGAACTACATCGGGCAGATGGCCACCGACGCGCACACCGTGCCGGAGCTGATCCTCATGCTGGGCGAATACACCTCCGGCATCGGCCGAAGCCTGGTCTACCCGGTGGCGGCGACGGGCGACAACCACCGGCCCATGCTGAAAATCAACTGGAGCAGCCTGACCGAGGACTTCGAGGCGGGCCTCGATCTCATGCTGGAGCTTTTCACCCGTACCAGCTTCCGCGACGCCGACATGCTCGCCTACCTGACCGCCACCTCCGCCGAGAGCTGGGATATGTCCCGGCAGGACGGCAACAGCATCGCCAATATGGCGGCCCACGCCAAGGCGGGCCTGATGGCGGACACCCAGCGCTTCTGCCTGGACGTGGACGGGCAGGATTGCTACGCCATCATCTCCGATGCTGCCAAACGGCTGGCCGAAGCGCCGGAGTACGCCGACGCGCTGGCCGATCAGTACGAAAACGCGATCCGCAAGGCCTTCACCCGGGACAACCTGATCGTCATGGTCGCCGCGCCCGCGGACGCCATGGACGGCATCGTCGGCAGCATGGTCAAGCGGCTGAACGCCCTGCCCGAGGGGACCGGCGCGGACGGCGCTTACGCCCTGCCGGAGCAGCCGCAATCGCTGGCCATCGGCATCGAATCCTCGATGAACTACACCCATCAGGTGGGCGACTTCATGGCCGACCCGGACTTCGTCGGCAGCTACCTGCCCTTCGTATACGCCTTGAACGACCTCTACACCGTGCCCACCTTCCGCTTCCAGCTCGGCGCGTACAGCGCGGCCACCCGCCATGAGTGGGGACAGGGGTGCCTGGACACCATGGTGTACGCCGACCCCAACGTGAAAAAGACGCTGGACGCCCTGCATGCCATGCCCGAAGCGGTGAAGGACATGAAGCTGACGGAGGACATGCTCGACGGCTACATCCTCAAGGCCTACGGGCGGGCCACCGCGCCCCTGGGCATGATCAACGAGGTCATGGTCGCCATGGAATACGACCTGTTGGGCATGGACGCCGACAGGGCTCTGGCCATCAAGTCCGACATCCGAAACGCCAAGCCCGACCAGCTCTCCGAGGCCGCCGCGCACATCGGCCGCGTGCTCGAGAACGCCGCCACCTGCATGACCGGCAACGAGGCCCTCCTGCGCGCCGACGCCGACTGCTTCGACACGATTATTTCTTACAGACACGGGGAGTGATGGCTTTACTCCCTGCTCTCCATCTTCTGCTTGATAAAACGCGCAGCCCGGGCGACGGTGCTGCGCTTTTCCAGCAGCACATAGGGGACCTCGCGGGTCTTCACGCCGTTGGTCTCCAGCCACACGTCCAGCAGGCGCTCGGCGAGGTAGCAGAATATATGCGGGTCCTTCGCGGCGAAGCGCTCCCAGGGTGTCTGGGCCTCCATCGCGCCCAGCACGTCGAACAGCCATCCGCAGTAGCGGTTGAATATGTCGCGGCGCATCATGAACAGGTTGAAACGGTGGCCGGAGGTGCACCGCATGGACCGGTCGTAGGCCGGAAGGTACGCGGGCCAGCGCTTCGACAGCAGCGCCCGCAGGCCGTCCAGGTCCGCGGCGTTGTGGACCCGGACGTACTGGCTGTAGTTCGATTCAATGAAGTACCGCCGCCGCCGGGGCAGCAGCACCTCCTCGCCCTCGGCCAGCAGCCGAAGCTGGTCCCCGGTGAGTATGTGCTTGCGCTGGGGCCGGAGGCGCCGCAGCGTGAAGAAGCAATTGTGGGGGGCGAAGCCGATATACTCGTTGTGGCAGTGCTTCCAGGCCCAGTAGAGCGCCGTCAGCGAGCCGTAGCCGGGGTATTTTTCGCTGATGCTGTCGCCGGTGTCGTCGGGGGCGTAGGCCAGGGCGGGCCGGACGGCGGCGCCCGGCTGGATCGGCAGGTACACCGGGTCGCCCGGCAGCCAGCACTTGACGGGGGCGGCGACCACCATCTTAACGTCCGTCTCGCCGGTGGCGCCCATGTGCTCGTTGTTCAACATGCCGCCGGTGGCGGTCATGAACAGTATGCGCAGGTCCAGCCACGGGCTCCAGTTGTCGATGTACCACAGGTCCAGCTCGATGCGCTTGGAGATGCTGGTGTCGCCGCGGTAGCCGTTCACCTGTGCCCAGCCGGTGATGCCGGGCTTGACCTGGTGCTTGACCATGTACAGCGGGATCTCCTGCTTGAACTGCTCCACGAAGTGCGGCAGCTCCGGCCGGGGACCCACCAGGGACATGTCCCCCCGCAGCACGTTGAACAGCTGGGGCAGCTCGTCCAGCGAGGTCTTGCGGATCAGGCTGCCGAATTTGGTCCGGCGGTCGTCGGAGGATCGGGACCAGGCGGTGTCCTGGGCGTCGTTGACGCGCATGGAGCGGAACTTCAGCATGCTGAACTCCCGGCGATTGTAGCCCACGCGCACCTGCTTGAACAGCACCGGCCCGGGACTGGACAGCTTCACCCCCGCGGCGATGAGCAGCAGAAGCGGGCTGAGTATGACGAGCCCCACGAAGCTCACCACCAGGTCGAAGGCCCGCTTGAGCACCGCCCAGCCGATGTCCTCCAGCCGGTTGGTGCGCATGTTGATCAGCTTGCTGCGGCCCACGTTTTCGATGATGGGATGGGCGGGGATCAGGTCGTTGTAGAAGGGGATCACCAGGTAGCGCACGCCGTTCTTTTCGCAGGCGGCGATCAGCCCGGTGATGTGCCGGTAATCCTCCGCCTCCAGCGCGATGACCACCTCGTCGATGGCGGGCTCCGCCAGCAGCGCCTCCAGGGCGGGGTCGTCGGGGTCGATGGCGATGTCGATCTGTATGCCCAGCTCCGGGGCGCTGTTCACGTCCTCGATGTACTGCCGCGCCAGCGCCCCCGCGCCGATGACCACCTCGTGCTTGATGTTGAAGCCCTGCATCCTGAGCCGGTCCAGCAGCATGCGGCTGGCGACGTACTTGCCGCCCAGCAGTATGAGCGTCAGCGCGTAGAAGATCAGCAGCGCGCCGCGGGAGAATTCCTCCAGTCGGAACACGAACAGCAGCGTGGAGGCGATCAGCACCGTGCCCGTGGTCGCCGCCAGCAGCACGCCCAGCTTCCAGGTCAGGCTGCGCATGCGCGTGGCGCTGTAAAAGCCCAGCAGCGCCAGCACCAGCAGAAGCCCCGCCGCGTAGATCGTGGCGGCGAATATCATCTGGCGCGTCATGGCCATGTTCACGTAGTCATTGGTCAGCACCCGCAGCCTGAACCAGGATGAAACCAGATACGCTATGATGATGAGAAGGAAGTCAATGAAGGCGTTGAGCCGGTTGAGCCACGCCTGATTGCGCTTAATCATCCCTCTCTCTCCCTTCGTCTATGCCCGTGTATATGATATCATTATGATTATAACATATTCCGGGAAGGATTGCATCTGTTTTTTCACGCCAATAAACAGCGCCGCAAAGCCAAAAAGCTTCGCGGCGTCACACTGCGCACGGTTGAATCGGAGGGCGCGTCACCCGGCGACGGGTTGCGCCTGGGCCACCTCGGCCATGATCGCGTTGACCTTGTCCGGGCTCATGCCCAGCGCCTCGAGGGCCTGCTTCATGCTGCAAATCGGACACTTGGCGCCACGGGACGGGTCGTAGAGCTTCTGACAGCAAGGGCACTTGGACATCATCATCGCCTCCCTGCGGTCATGATAAGATACGCCTGTTATATCCACAAGGAGATTGCGTTTATTTTTTCATGAAAAGCGCAAAATATAATCCAATTTTGCAATGCGCTCCGCCGCGCGAAGCGCATTGCAAAAAGCCGCTCACGCCTTCCCCGTCAGCCTGCGCCAGCGCTCGCGGCGCTTCTTGCGGCGCTCCAGGCGCTCGCCCAGGTCGCGCGCGCCGACGCCGTAGACGAGGTAGAGTATCAGCCCGGACACCAGCATGATGAACACGGTGGAGGCGCACCGGCGGCCGGAGCCGTTCATGTTGTAGCCGTCGCGGCCCTCCTCGGCGGTCATGGACTGTATGACCATGGCGTAGGACTTGCCGTAGCTGGAATGGAAGGTGGCGGACATATCGTACTCGGTGAACAGCGCGTTAAAGTTCAGCGCGAACACCGCCAGCACGCTGGGCAGCACGATGGGCAGCTTGACCCGCAGGAAGGTGACCAGCTGGCTGGCCCCCAGGTTGCGGGCGGCGTCCTCCAGCTCCTCGTCGATGGCGTAGAAGGCGGCCTTCACCATCCTCAGCGCGAACGGCAGCTTGACCACCGTGTAGGCCATCACGATCAAAAAGCGCACGTTCTCGCGGTAGTACATGTTTTTGCCCAGCACGTACCAGACCTCGTTGTTGAAGAATATGCGGTAGGAGTAGCAGATCAGTATCGTGGGCAGCAGCCACGGGAACAGCAGGCAGGCCTCCACCACCCTGGAGCGCTTCTTTTTCTTGTGCTTGAAGATGTAGTTCACGGCGATCACCACGATCACGCAGGCCATCGCCGCCGCCAGCGCCGACAGCACGAAGCTCAGCCGGATGCCGCCCACGGTGTCGGCGTTGGAGAACACGCCGGAGATGACGCCCTCGCGCACCTTCTGCTTGCCGCGGGAGGTGGTGTAGCTGTAATCCTGCGTGCCGAAGAAGTTGATCAGCGTCCAGTCGGAGAGGTTCAGGCTCTTGGCGCGTATCGCGGGCCAGTTCTGGAACGCGAACAGCACGATCATCACCACGGGGGTCATATAGATGATGAACAGCACGTAGGCGTAGATGTGCGCCAGCACGTTGCTCACCGGGTTCTGTATCTTCTGCTTGACCAGCTTGGCCTTGGTCTTGGAAACGGACAGGTAGTGCCCCTTGCTCTCGTAGTGGTTGAGCGTGGTCAGAAGCACGATGGTGAACAGCGCCAGTATCACCGACAACAGCGCCGCGCGGGCCTGGGGAAAGGCCTCGTCCGCCACGGAGGAGCCCGCCAGGCGCACGATCTCCGGGTTGATGGAGTTGTAGCCCAGCAGCGTCGGCGCGGACATGGCGCACAGGCCGGTGATAAAGGTCATGACCGTGAGCGAAAACAGCGTGGGCAGCAGCGTGGGCATGACCACCTTCATCAGCACCTTGAAGGGCTTCGCGCCCAGGTTGCGGGCGGCCTCCACGGTGTTGTAGTCGATGCCGCGGATGGCGTTTCTCAAAAACAGCGCGTGGTTGCTGGTGCAGGCGAAGGTCATGGTGAACAGCACCGCCTGGAACCCGGAGAACCACTGCTTGTTCATGGTCGGGAACAGCTTCACCAGCCACTGGGTCAGCATGCCGTTGGAATCGTAGAGGAACTGGTAGCCGGTGACCAGCGCCACGCCGGAGTAGATCAGCGTGGTCATGTAGCCCAGGCGCAGGACCTTCGAGCCCTTGATGTCGAAGTATTCCGTCAGCAGCACGATGGAGATGCCCACCAGGTTGACGGTGATCACCAGGCAGACCGCCAGCTTCAGCGAGTTGAGCACGTAGCCGGGCATGTTGCCCGCGAAGAAAAAGCGTATCACCGCCAGCGGGTCCACGCGGCCCGCGGCGTCCCGGGTGGTGAATATGGAGGTCAGCGTGTTTATACAGGGCAGCACCATGAAGCCCAGGAACAGGTAGAGAAACAGGACTGCGCCGAAGACCTTGTAGATCGCGGAGAGCTCAAGGCCGCCCTTGCGTTGCGCGGTGCGCTGCATTTCGACGCCCCCCTTCTCAGTAGGACATGACGTCCCGCGGGTGGATGCCCACGGTGACGCCGTCGCCGGGCTCATAGATGTTGATGCCGTCGTTCTTCTCGATCACCTTGACGGTCTGTCCGGCGGCTGTGATGTAATACTTGATGTACAGCCCGTAGTATTCGCGGCTGTCGATGACGCCCTGCACCTGGTACTCGCCGTCCTCCTTCGGGCGGTTCACCCGCACGCGCTCCAGCCGGATGAAGTGGTGCTTCTCCGGGGCGAGCCTCAGGCCCTCGACGATCTCCCCCGCCAGCGGGTTGATATCGCCGATGAAGTTGGCCACGAACTCGGTCTGGGAGTGGTTGTAGACCTCGTTGGGGGTGCCGATCTGTTCGATGTAGCCCTTGTTGAACACGGCGATGCGGTCCGACAGGGTCAGCGCCTCCTCCTGGTCGTGGGTGACGTAGATGGTGGTGATGCCGAACTCCCGCTGCATATTTTTAAGCTCGTTGCGAAGCTGCACCCTCAGCTTGGCGTCCAGGTTGGACAGGGGCTCGTCCATGCAGATGATGGCGGGCTCCATCACCAGGGCGCGGGCGATGGCCACGCGCTGCTGCTGGCCGCCGGAGAGCTGGCTGACCGCCTTGGCCAGCTGCTCGTCGGAAAGGTCCACCTTGCGGGCGATGGCGTTGACCTTCCGCTCGATCTCCTCCTTGCTCAGGCGCTTGATCTTCAGGCCGAAGGCGATGTTGTCCCGCACGGTCATCGTCGGGAACAGCGCGTAGCTCTGGAACACGATGCCGATGTTGCGCTTCTCGATGGGCACGTGGGTGATGTCCTGCCCCTGCATGCGCACCGTGCCGCTCGCGGGCTCGATGAAGCCGGTGATGGTCCTGAGCGTGGTGGTCTTGCCGCAGCCCGAGGGCCCCAGGAAGGTGAAGAACTCCCCTTCCCTGACGTGCACGTTGATGTTGTGCAGCGCCTCGAAGTCCCCGAATTTGACCACGATATCCGTAAGCTGTATCATGTGTGACGCTCCTTTGTCATAATACTCAAAAGCGGGCCCGTTCGGGCCCGCTTTTGATCCCCAATATTACGCCTCGGGCGCGGCCTGGGTCAGGGTGCTCCAGTCCAGGTTGTCCCAATCGGGCTCGGCGACGGCGCTGGCGCTGTCGGGCCAGAAGAAGCCCAGGTTGGTCATGATGTTGGTCCACTCGGAGGAGTGGGCGCCCACGTACTCGGCGTAGGTCATGTCGGTGCCCTCGACGGTGTTCAGGCTGAAGTTCGGTATGGCGTAGATCGCGGGAACCTCGTCGAACAGCTCGGCGGCGGCGTCGGTGTTGCAGGGATAGCTGTCGAACTCGTCGGACCATTCGATCTGGGTCTCGGCGGAGCCGAACCAGTCGGCGAACGCCTTGACGGCCTCGGTCTGTTCCTCGGTGCGGTTCGGGTTGTCGATCACGCCGATGTACTCGGCGATGTAGTAGGTGCCGTCGTCGATGTCCACCAGGTTCCAGTTCTCGGGCTCCAGCGTGCCGTGCAGCGGGTTGGGCTCCGCGCCGGCTTCCTCGGCGGCCTCGATGTTGCCGTACAGGGAGGAGGAGTAGAACGTGGACACCTGCACGTCGCCGCGGATCAGCGGATCAAGGCCGTACTTGTCGTCCGGGAACACCTTGCCGTTGGCGCAGTAGGCCCACAGGGTCTTCCAGCCGTCCAGGGAGATGCCGCCCGCCGGGGACGCGGGATCGGTGAAGGCGTACAGCATGGCGTAGTTGGTGTTCTTGTTGGTGGTGCCGCCCACCTTGTTCTGACGGTACCAGGTGTAGCCGCTGTCGACCAGGTCGGCCCAGTGCTGGAAGTGGATTTCCTCGCCGTTGGTGCCCAGCTCGTCGTTGCGGTAGAGCATCAGTATGTTCTGTATGACCAGGCCGTAGGCCTTGCCGTCAAACTTGTAGTCGCCCACCTTGTCGGCCCAGGAGGGCTCCCAGTCCATCACGGACAGGTTCTCGTAGGCGCCCTTCACCAGCTGGGACCACACGACCTCGTTCAGGCCGAAGATCACGTCGGCGTCCTTGTTCTCGTTGGCGGTCTGTACGGCGGCGGTGTCGCCGGAGATGACGGAGTTGTCGTCCAGCATCACGTTGAAGCCGGCCTTCTTGGCCGCGTCGATCAGCCAGGTCACGCGCTCGGGGGAGTTGGAGTTGGAGTAGATCTTGATGGTGTAGTCGGAATAATCCTCGGCCACCGCGGCCACCGTCACAAGGGACAGCGCCATGGCCAGCGCGATCAATACGGATACCAGTTTTTTCATTGCAGCGAAACCTCCTTGAATCATTGACTTTGACCGACAATGATTATAGCATAAAATGAAGTCTGTGTAAAGTCATAACAGGAAATTTCGATTAAAAACCCCCGGCTCCGCTTCGAGGAGCCGGGGGTTTGCATGGTCTTAATCCCCAAGATTGACGTTCTTGATGCGCACGCGGCGGCGGGGCGCGGCGGGCGGGGGCTCCGGGAGGTCCAGCAGTATGGCGGACTCGCCGGGAATCTCATAGCCGCGGCCCTGGAACTCCACCCAGCGGAATTCGCCGGAGCGGTTCACGGCCAGCACCCGCACCTCGTCTTTGGCGGGCCGGTCGAAGGCGTCCCGCCCGTTGTCCACGCGGCGCTCCACCACGACCACGTCCGCGCCCACGGCGTGCAGCTTCATCGTGCCGGTGCGCATGGCCACGCTGCCCATGCGCCGGGTCATGATCTCCCGGAAGGCCTCCCGCAGGCCGACATCCTCCGCGCCCCAGGGGTAGGCGGCGCGGCAGTAGGGGTCCGCCATGCCGGTCATGCCGGCCTCGTCGCCGTAGTACAGGCAGGGGATGCCGGGCAGCATGTTGATCAGCGCCCAGCCCGCCAGCAGGCGGCGGCGGCCCCGCTCGTAGTCCTCGTTGGACAGCCGGAAGGGCTTGCGGTACTCCCGGTCGGGGGACATATCGCCGATGTCGGAGAGTATGTTGATGGCCCGCGGGGTGTCGTGGCTGCCCAGCAGGTTCATCTGGGAGTAGAAGAAGGGCTTCGGCATGATCTCCTGCTGGCTCTCCAGCTGCCGCACGAAGTCCATGGCCCCGATGCGGCAGCGCAGAAAGTCCATGATCAGCGCCCGCAGCGGGTAGTTCATGGTGCAGTCCAGCGTGTCGCCCAGGCAGTAGCAGCGCAGCTCGTCGTAGGCGACCTTCTTGGTGGGGTCCTCCCACACCTCGCCGATGAGCGCCGCGTCGGGCTTTTCCCGCCGGATGCGGGCGCGGACCTTGCGTATGAACGCCATGGGCAGCTCGTCGGCCACGTCCAGCCGCCAGCCCGACGCCCCCGCCCGCAGCCAGTGGGCGGTAACGCTGTCCTCCGAATCGATGATGAAATCCTGGTAGCCGGGGTTGTCCTCGTCCACATTGGGCAGCGTCCGAAAGCCCCACCAGCACTCGTAGTCGTCGGGCCAGCGGCGGAAGCGGTACCAGCCGGCGTAGGGGGACTTGGGGTCGTTGTAGGCCCCGCCCGCGCCGTAATTGCCGTCCCGGTTGAAGTACACGCTGTCCGAGCCGGTGTGGGAGAACACGCCGTCCAGTATCACCCGTATGCCCCGCCGCTTCGCCGCCTCGCACAGCGCCTTGAAGTCCGCCTCGGTGCCGAAGGCCGGGTCGATCATGCGGTAGTCGCCGGTATTGTACTTGTGGTTGCTGCGGGCCTTGAAGATGGGATTGAAGTAGATCACCGTCACCCCGAGGGACTGTATATAGTCCAGCTTCTCCATCACGCCCCGCAGGCTGCCGCCGAAGTAGTCGTTGTTGACGTTGTCGCCGTACTTGTCGTCGTTGATGCACAGCGCCGGGGTGTCGTCCCAGTGGATGTGATAGTAGGACGCCGGGGGCAGCTTGGTCACGTCCCACGGCCCCCAGTGGAAGTAGCGGTCCACCATGATTTGCAGCATCATGCCGTCGCGCAGCCACTCGGGGGTGTCGTACTCCGGGTCGTACACGGTCACCTGGTAGCCGCCGGGCTCGTATGCGGTCACCTCGCCCACGCCGCCCAGGCCGTCGGGCGCGTTGCCGAAGTACCAGGTGCCGCCGAAGTCGTCCTCCGCCACGAAGAAATACCACAGAAGCCCCGGCGAGCACGGCACGGACACCCGGCACTCGAACATGTCGTCCTCCTGGCGGCGCATCTGCAGCCGGGACTCGGCGTTGTTCCACCACAGCCTCAGCCAGACCTTTTGCATGCCGTGGGCGTGGACGCGCAGCTTCAGCTTCGCGCCGCAGGTCACCGCGCCCTGGGGCTGGCGGTAGAAGGGATTGCGGGAATCGTGGTAGATCGTCATGGGGATTGCTCCTGTATTTTATTGGTTGAAAACAGGGCGGCAGGTACTGCCGCCCTGTTGGGGTGAATGCTTACAGCTGCAGAGGCTTCAGGTGCCAGATCTTGTCGTTGTACTCGGCGATGGTGCGATCCGAGGTGAACATGGCGGAGCTGGCGGTGTTCAAAACGGCCTTCTTGAGCCACACGTCCCGGTCGTCGTAATCAGCGAGCAGGCGCTTGTGGGTGGCGATGTAATCCGGCAGGTCCTTGAGCACGAAGTACGGGTCCGCCATGCCGCCGCCCTCGCCGAACAGCAGGCCGTGGTAGATCTCCTGGAACATGCGGGGGTTCTCGGGGGACAGCGTGCCGTCGATGAGCTGCTCCATGATGCGGCGGATGCGGGGGTTGGTCTCGTACATCTCGTGGGCGCGATAGCTGGCGTAGCCGCGCTCCACCTCCTCGGCGGTCAGGCCGAAGATGTAGATGTTGTCCTTGCCCACGCAGTCGAATATCTCGCAGTTGGCGCCGTCCATGGTGCCCAGGGTGACCGCGCCGTTCATCATGAACTTCATGTTGCCGGTGCCGCTGGCCTCCTTGCCGGCGGTGGAGATCTGCTCGGACACGTCGGTGGCGGGCATCAGCAGCTCGGCCTGGGACACGCAGTAGTTCTCCAGGAACACGATCTTGATGTGCTTGCTGGCCACGGGGTGCCGGGCCACCAGGTCGCCGATGGCGTTGATGAGCTTGATGGTCAGCTTGGCGCGCCAGTAGCCGGGGGCCGCCTTGGCGCCGAATATGAAGGTCTCGGGGTGCCAGGGCTTCTCGGGCGCGTCGACGATCTCATTGTAGATGGCCAGTATGCGCAGGGCGTTCATCAGCTGGCGCTTGTACTCGTGCAGGCGCTTGGCCTGGGCGTCGAATATGCTGTCGGGGTTGACCTCGATGCCCTGGTGCCGGTACAGCGCGTCGGCCATGCGCAGCTTGTTGTTGTACTTGACCTCGGCGAACCGCTGCCGGAAGGCGGGGTCGTCCGCGAAGGGCTTCAGCTCGGCGATCAGGTCCATGTTCTTGCGCCACTTGTCGCCGATGGCCTCGTCGATCAGGCTCGACAGGTCCGGGTTGCACTGCATCAGCCAGCGGCGATGGGTGATGCCGTTGGTGATGGAGACGAACTTGGACGGGTCGATCAGGTAGTAGTCGTGGAAGGTGTTCTTCTTGAGGATATCGGTGTGGATGCCGGACACGCCGTTGACGGAGTGGGTGGCCGCCACGCACAGATTGGCCATGTGCACCTGGCCGTAGCCCAGTATGGCCATGTGGCCGATGCGGTCCCACTGGCCGGGGAATGCGTCCCACAGCTTGGCGCACAGGCGGCGGTTCATCTCCTGCAGGATCATGTAGATGCGGGGCAGCTGCTCCTGGAACAGGCTCTCGGGCCACTTCTCCAGCGCCTCCACCAGCACGGTGTGGTTGGTGTAGGCGAAGGTGCGGTAGCAGATGGTCTCCGCCTTCTCCCAGTCCACGCCGTACTCGTCCATCAGTATGCGCATCAGCTCCGGGATGGCCACGGCGGGGTGGGTATCGTTGATGTGGATGGCCACCTTGTTGGGGAAGATGGACCAGTTGTAGCCGTAGGTGTCGATGAACTCCTTCACCGCGTGCTGTATGGAGGCGCTGGAGAAGAAGTACTGCTGCTTGAGGCGCAGCTCCTTGCCCTGGTAGCTGTCGTCGTTGGGATAGAGGATCTTGGAGATGACCTCCGCCAGCTCCCGCTCCTCCATGGCCTTGGCGTACTCGCCGCGGTTGAAGTGCAGCATGTCGATCTGCGTCACGGCCTTGGCGGACCAGGTGCGCAGGAAGTTGACCTTGGTGGAATCGTAGCCCACCACGGGGATGTCGTAGGGCACGGCCTGCACGGTCTTGTAGTCCAGGTGGCGGAACATCATGCGCCCGCCCTCCTCGGTCATCTCCACGCGGCCGCCGAAGTGCACCTCCACGGTGTCCTCGGGATGGGGGATCTCCCAGATGTTGCCCTGGGCCAGCCAGTTGTCCGGCACCTCCACCTGATAGCCGTCCACCAGCTTCTGGCGGAACAGGCCGTACTCATAGCGGATGGTGCAGCCCATGGCGGGCAGCTTCAGCGTGGTCAGGCTGTCCAGGAAGCACGCCGCCAGGCGTCCCAGGCCGCCGTTGCCCAGGCCGGGCTCCGGCTCCTCCTCGAACACCACCGAGCGGTCGATGCCCAGCTCGTCCAGCGCCTGCATGTAGTTTTTCTCGTTGACCAGGCTCACCATGTTGTTGTGAAGCGCGCGGCCCACCAGGAACTCGGCGCTTAGGTAGTACACCTTCTTGGCCTGCTGGTTTTTGCGCGCGTCGCGGGAATAGCTCCTGCGCTGCATGATCTCGTCGCGCACCACCAGCGCCAGCGCCTGATACAGCTGCTCCGGCGTCGCGTCCATGACCTCGCAGGCGAACTGCGTGCGAAGCTTGTTTTGAATGCTGTCCTTGATCTGCGCAACGGTCATTCTCTCAAATCCCACAATAACACCTCCGGTAAATATAGGCAAATCCCTCGATGAAATATGCGCGTGCCTGCATGAGAGATTCTCTTCCGATCGTGAATCTTCGAATAATATAGCATATCGCAGACCTTTTCGCAACCAACGAAGCGTTGATTTTTCGCGTTGCTTACCAACTTTTAAAGGGAGGGGCGGGGACGATTGAGGCGGAAAACGGAATATATGTCAAATATTTGACAGAAAAAGCTTAATTTAGTTTAAATTATTACAAAATGGTTGACAAATGACGAAATTGTAATACAATATTGATATCGGGTGCTTCCGGGCGGCGTCCGGGGGCCTTCACTACGACACACAGAGGAGTATACCATGAGCAATACCGTAAAGCGTTGGATAGCGATGATACTGACGGCGTGCCTGATGCTGGCGATGAGCCCCGCGGCGCTGCCGGAGGGCGCGGGCGACGCGCCCTCCGAGGCGGTCGAACCCGTCGAGGGTGTCGCACCCTTCGAGGCCGTCGAGCCTGTCGAGGGTGACGCCCCTGTAGAGGCGGTCGAGCCCGCCGCGGATGCCGAGGCCGACGCGCCCGACGATAATAATGAAGCGGCAGCGCCCGACACCCCCGCCGAGGCCGACGCCCCCGCCGAGGCCGACGCGCCCCCCGAGGCCGACGGCGCGGCGGAGGAGATCGTCGCCATGCCGGTGGACGAGATCGTGTGCCTCGAGGCGGAGGACATGGAGCTCGTGACGGAGGAAGAAGAGGCCGAAGAGTCCGGCGAAACCGCCGACGACGCCGGGGAGGAACTGGTCCTGGAGGATCTGCCCGGGGAGCCCTACGCCTACGCCTGGACGCTCTACGAGGGCACGCAGGTGTGCCGCGACGAAGGCATGACGGACGTGATTTACACGCTGGCCTCCGGCGAGGCGGTGTTGGTCGCGGAGCGGCTGGAGGGCGTGGACCTCGTGGCCTTCAACACGCTGGACGGCGTGGTGGAGGGCTATGTCGCCCGGACGGACCTGCGGGAGCTGGACGCCATGGAGACCGAGAACCTGCTGGACCTGCTGGCGGGCTTCGACAGCCTGGCGCTGTACCGGGACGACGTTAACTGGCCCCTGCCCCCCGAGGCCCGCAACAATTTCCTGGCCGCGGCGGACTTCCAGCGCCTGAGCAACGACACGCAGTACGTGGTGCAGGGCAAGACCATCACCGCCAACATGGTGGGCGACCACTCCGACTGCTGGACCTGGGCGCGGGCGCTGTACAAGATCATATGGGGCGTGAAGTTCGACCACAACTTCGTGGGCGAGGCGGCCACCGGCATCAGCCTGATCCGCAACCTGACGGACGCCGAGCGCCAGCTCACCGGCGACAACCTGAGGCGCTTCATGAAGCAGTCGGTGCCGGGCTGCACGCTGCGCATCTGCTCCTGCCCGCGCAGCTGCTCCAACATCAACACCGACGGCTGCCCCAAGCACGAAAAGCACAGCCTGATGGTGATCGAGATCGGCGACGACGGCTTCGTGGTCATGGACAACATGACCGGCAGCGGCGACCACAAGTATTCCACCCGCTACTATACCTACGACAATTTCGCCAAGCACTGGGCCAGGTACAAGATGGTGAAGTACATCAAGTGGCCCAACGCCCCGGAATTTGACAAGAGCCGGGACTCCGGCGTGAAGCCCGAGAGCGTCTCGCTCAGCGAGACCAGCCTGACCGTGCGGGCGGAGCAGTCCTGCGCGCTCAACGCCACCGTGATGCCGGAGAACGCCGAGGACAAGTCCCTGACCTGGTCCAGCAGCGATCCCTTCGTGGCCTACATGGACAACAGCGGCAACCTGGTCACCGTGGGCAGCGGCAAAGCCACCATCACCGCCACCACCACCAACGGCATCAACGCCTCGGCGGAGGTGACCGTGGTGCCCAAGGACTTCAAGGCGACGGGCGTCAGCCTGGACCAGACCGGCACCGTGTACGTGAAGCTGGGCTCAACCCTGCAGCTCAACGCCACGGTGGCCCCCGCCTACGCCAACCCGGCGGTGGCGTGGAAGTCCTCCAAGAAGAAGGTCGCCACCGTGTCCAAGACCGGCCTGGTGACCCCGAAGAAGACCGGCACCACCACCATCACCGTGGTCACCGCCAGCAAGAAGAAGGCCAAGGTCAAGGTCAAGGTGGTCAAGGGCAACAAGGCGGGCAAGGTGTCGCTGGACAAGACCGGCGTCGTGGAGATGAAGGTGGGCGAGACCCTCAAGCTCAACGCCACCGTCAGCCCCGCCACGGCCAACCCCGCGCTCAAGTGGAAGTCCTCCAAGAAGAAGGTCGCCTCGGTGTCCGGGGACGGCACCGTCACCGCGAAGAAGGCCGGCACCGCCACCATCGGCGTGATGACCGCCAACAAGAAGAAGGCCAAGGTGAAGATCAGGGTGGTGGACGCCAACGCCCCCTCCGCCGTGGCGCTGGACAAGACCGGCATCGTGGAGATGAAGGTGGGTGAGACCCTCAAGCTCAACGCCACCCTCAGCCCCGAGAGCGCCCAGACCGCGCTCAAGTGGAAGTCCTCCAAGAAGAAGATCGCCTCGGTGTCCCAGGACGGCACCGTCACCGCGAAGAAGGCCGGCACCGCCACCGTCGGCGTGGTCACGGCCAACAAGAAGAAGGCCAAGGTCAAGATCAAGGTGACGAAATGACGTGAGAATGCCCGGCGCGGCGCGCCGGGCATTTTCATGTCCTATAATACGATATCCCCCACCCTGTACCCCTCCGGCAGGGGCTCCTCCACGAGGAAGTGGAAGCCGTCGTCGCGCAGTATGGGCAAAAACGCGGCGTAGGGGATGCCGCCGAACTCGTTGCCGTAGCCGCTGGCGCCGAACCAGCCGCCCTCCTTGGCGCGCAGGTTGAGGTCCCGGGCGAACTTCGTGCGGTTGGAGCAGTCGTGCACGGCGATGGGCCAGCGCTCCTCCGCGGCGCGGCGCATCAGCCTGAGCGTCAGCTCCCGGCTCCATATCGGGGACAGGTAGCCCTGGCGGCACATCACCAGCGGCTCACCCCAGTAGTTTTCGATATTGTTGGGGTTCAGGTGAAGCTCCGCGCAGTTCATGAAATCCAGCCCCGTGGCGAGTATGCGATCCTTCTTTTTAAGGAAAAGATCGTAGAACTCCGGGGTCATGGGGGTCTCGATGCCCGCCATGGGGATGTACTGCTTGGCGACGCCGATCATGTCGATCACCCGGTCGGCCACCCGCGCCGCGCCCAGGTTGAAGCGCAGCTCGTCGAGCCCCGCCTCGCCAAGCGCCCGCAGGTTCTCCTCTGTGGCCAGCGTGCCGTTGGTGTACATGTGCTGGTAGATGCCGGCCTCGTGGAACTTGCGGATGATGCCGTAGTACTTTTCGATCTCCATGAAGGGCTCCAGGTACACGTAGGCCACGCCGGTGGGATGCTTGTCCACGGCCAGCAGCAGGTCCAGGTCGCGCTCGTAGAACTTGGTGCCGCCGATCTCCCACATGCCCTCGCCCACTGGCGGCTGGCCGTCCATCTCGCCGAAGTCGTAGCAGAAGGGACATTGCAGGTTGCACTTGTTGGTCTTGCGGATGGCGCCCAGCCCCGTGCCCAGCAGGCAGGAGCGGCAGCCCTTGGGGAACCTGTCGTCGGGACCCACGTAGTACGTGCGCCCCTCGAGGGTCTTGAGCCCCGGCACCTCGGCCATCAGCGCCTCGAGCCGGGCGTTCTCGGCCTCCTCGATCTGGTACAGTACGGCCAGGGCCAGCTCCTGCTGCCGCGGCGGCAGGCCCTCGCCCTCCTCCAGCCCGGCGAAAAACTCAAACCACTGTAGCGCGTCGCGCTTGGATATTTTCATGGTAGGTACACCTCATTTATGCTTTACTCTTCATGCTTTCCAGTATCCAGCCAAACCCCTTCGCCATCCGCACCTCGGGCTCGGCGAAGTGGTTGCCCTCGTTCCACTCCAAAATGGAGGGGATGCTCCGGAAGCGGTCGGCCTGGCGGCGTATGGCGTCGCCGACGGCGGCCATCTGACGGTTGCGGGTCCGGGGCTCCTGCCTGCCGAGGCTCAGGTACGCCGCGCCGCGGGGGACGTGGGCGTCGGCATAGGCGTCCCAGCCGGGATACCACACCGAGGGCGACGCGGCGACCACAGCGTCGAAGGCGTCGGTCTCGTAGTGGGCCCACAGCGCGAACAGCCCCGCCAGGGAGTAGCCGCCGAGGACCCGGGGCAGCGCGGGGTCGAACCGGGGCAGCACGTCCGAAAGCAGTTGATCCAGCGTCTTACGCGCCTGCCCGCCGAAGGGGATTTTCCCGAACGCCGGTGGCGCGGGCCAGGGGGACAGGTCCCGGTCCCAGTCCCCGACCTCCAGCGCGGCGTAGGCGAACCCTGCCTCCGCCCTCTCCCGCAGCGCGCTCAGGAGGTCGTCCTCCCCCGCCCCGGTGATGTGCAGCAGCACCGCCCGGGGCGCGCCCACGGTCACGCGGCGCGCAAGCCTCATGATTCCAGCCTCCCGCAGTAGTATTCCAGTCGGCTCGCCAAGCTGTTCATCACGTACCACAGGGTCTCGTAGTGCATGAATTGCAGGGCGTTTTCGTCGAACAGGTACTTGATGTTGGCCGGGAACTCGTCGTCGCCCTCCCAGAACTGGAACCATATGCCGAAGTCCTCGAACACGGGTATGGCGTAACCCACGTCCGACCTGCCCAGTGGCACGCCGCCCAGCCGTTCGCAGGCGGCCCGCAGCGCGTCCGCGCGGCCGGAGAACTTCGCCGCGGTGGCCTCGTGGCTCAGCGTGCGGTCGTGGCCCGCGCCGATGATGCCGCCCAGCGCGCTGATGGACGCCCAGCGGCCCGCAGCGCGGGGACGTTTTGCCGGATAGGCCAGCAGGTCGAACAGCGCCATGGTCTCGTTCACGCCGTCCGGGGAGCGGTACACGCCCTCCGGCTCCAGCGGTATGAGCATTCCCGTGTGCCGGTCGACGGCCATACGCTCGCCGAAGTAGGTCACATACAGCCGGTCCGCATCGTGTTCAAGCCCCCAGCGCCCGATCATCGCCGCCTGGTCCATCCTGAGGAAGTACGCCCGCGCGCCCTCCGCCATCTTTTCGTAGTTCGACGCCATATCGCGCCCCCCTCGCCGCATGATACCATCCGAGTATAGCATATTATGGAACGGATTGCAAACCGAAGCGGGCGTTTCTTAACAGCGCCCATAATAATATCTGATTGACAAGAAAAATAATATAATTTGACATTATCAGTTAACGGGTTTATAATCATTCATATCCAGCAGGGAAGGGAGTGGGGCGCATGAGGGACATCGAAAAACAGACGCGGATATTCGCGGAATACCCGATACTGCGGGCGGTGCTGACGCTGGCGATCCCCACGGTGATCAGCCAGATCATACTGGTGATCTACAACATGGCGGACACCTTCTTCATCGGCATGACGGGCTCCGACGCGATGCTGACGTCGGTGACGGTGTGCATGCCCGCGTTCATGTTCCTGTCGGCGATATCGAACCTCTTCGGCGTGGGCGGCGCGAGCGTGATCGCCCGTTCGCTGGGCGCGGGGGAGATCAAGAAGGCGAAGTACACCTCCGCCTTCGCGTTCTGGGGCTGCGCGGGCGTGACGGCGCTGTATTCGCTGGGGGCGCTACTGCTCATCCATCCCTACGTGAACGCGCTGGGCGGCGCGGACGTGCTGGTGCACGGCAACGCCTGCCGCTACCTGCGCTGGACGGTGATCGTGGGCGGCGTGGGCACGTCGTTGAACGCGCTGCTTGGGCACCTGGTGCGCTCGGAGGGCCGCTCCGTGCAGGCGGGCTTCGGCATCGCGCTGGGCGGGGTCTTGAACATCGCGCTGGACCCGCTTTTCATGTTCGTGATACTGAAGCCGGGCAACGAGGTGGCGGGCGCGGGCATCGCCACGATGCTCTCCAACCTGTGCGCCACGCTGTACTTCCTGGCGGTGATCCGGGTCAACAAGGCCCGGTCGGTGCTGTCGCTTAAACCCACCCGCCGCGCGTTCGACTACGAGATCCCCGCGGACGTGCTGTCCACCGGGCTGCCGGCGTGCCTGATGACGCTGTGCGAGAACATCTCCTACGCCGTGCTGGACCGGCTGATGGCCTCCTTCGGCATGATGGCCCAGGCGGGCATCGGCGTGGCCAAGAAGGTGAACATGCTGTCGCACTGCATGGTGCGCGGCATGTCGCAGGGCGTGCTGCCGCTGATCGGCTACAACTTCTCCTCGGGCAACCATCACCGCATGAAGCGGGCGGTGATGCTGTCCGCGTCCATATCCATCGGCCTGGCGGCGGCGTGCATGGCGATATCGCTGCTGTTCAGCCAAAACCTGATCGGCATATTCATACAGCATCAGTCCCCGTCGTTGGACTACGGCGCGGCGTTTTTGAGGATACTGTGCATCGGCGGACCCTTCTCCGCCTGCGCCTACGCCTTCATATCCTTCTTCCAGGCCACCGGGGAGAGCCTCAAATCCTTCGTGCTGGCGATACTGCGCAAGGGGCTTTTTGACATCCCGCTGATGTTCATGCTGCTCAAACCCATACCAATCTACGGCATCGTGTGGGCCACGCCCATCGCGGACCTCGTGTGCTGCGGCGCGGCGCTGATGCTGTTCGCGGGCTTCATCCACCGCCTGAACCACGCGCGGTACATACAGCGCGCGGTAGATGCCTGAGTGTAGGGGCGATGCCCTCATCGCCTGTCGGAGCGATTGCTGCAGGGGCGATGCCCTCATCGCCCGTCACCCGAGGTAATCGATGACGCTGTGGGCGGCGACATTCCCCTCCCCCACGGCCTTGGCGTACTGATAGGGCCGCCCGGTGCAGTCCCCGGCGGCGAACACCCCGGGCAGGTTGGCGGCCATGGCGCGGTCCACGACGATGTGCCCGCCATCAACGGCGAGGCCGGGCAGCAGGGTCGACAGCGCGATGGCGTCCCGCAGGCAAAACACGCCGTCCACCGGCAGCGTCTCGCCGGTGTTGAGCTTAAGGCCCGTCACCCGGGCGTCGCCCTCCACCGCCACGGGGCGTCCGGCGGGCGCTTCGACGTTCTCCCCGGCCACGCCGGGGTTTTTATAATAGGGGAAGAAGTACAGCTTCCCCGCCAGCCCGGCCAGGAAGGCCACCTCGTGCTCGAATCGCGCGTTGCCGCACAGCACCGCGATCGTGCGGCCCCGGTAAAGCCCACCGTCGCAGGTGGCGCAGTAGCTTATCCCCCGGCCCACGTAGTCCGCCTCGCCCTGTATGCCGCCGGACTGGTTGACGCCGGTGGCGAGGATCAGCGTCCGGGCCTCGTAGAAGTCCAGCCCGGCCATCAGCGCGTAGCGGTCCCCCATCGGCATGATTGAATTGACCATGGCCTCGGTGATCTCAATGCCCATGGCCTGCACCTGGTGAAGAAACGCCGCGCTGAGCCCGGCGCCGGGCACATCGGTAAACCCGGGGTAGTTGGAGACGCGCTCCGCCCGGCCCAGCTTGTCGCTCAGCGTCTTATTCCCGATCCATATGAAGCGCTTGTCGTGAATCCTCAGATTCAGCGCCGCCGAGACCCCCGCGGGCCCCGTGCCGATGATGGCGGTATCGTACAACATGTCAGACTCCTTTGTTCGTAGGATGAATGGTAATCAGGAGTTAGGAATTAGGAGTTAGGAATTTAACCTTCCCCCTCCATGCCTTCACTATCCACACGCTCGATCGCATTGACCACCCTCCTCGCCCGCGACTCCAGGGTATCGAGCTCGCTGCCGGTCTGGGCGAGGCGCTGGCGCATGCGCTGTATGGATTCCTCAAAGCGGTCGAAGTCCTGCTTCATGCCGGAGAGCAGCTTGAGCACCTCGCCGCTGCGCTTCTCGAGGGTGAGGGAGCGAAAGCCCATCTGCATGCTGGTGAGCAGCGCGGAGAATGTGGCGGGGCCGGAGATCAGCACCCGGTACTTTTCCTGCGTGCGCTCGATCAGCCCCTCCCGCCGGGCGACCTCGGCGTAGAGGCTCTCGGTGGGCAAAAACATCACCCCGAAATCCGCGGTCATGGGCGGGCGGATGTACTTGTCGTGGATGCGCCGGGCCTGCTCCAGCACGGCGCGCTCCAGCTGGGCGGCGCACCTGCGCACGGCCTCGCGGTCCCCGGACTCCTCCGCCTCCACAAGGCGCAGATAGTCCTCCTGCGGGAACTTGGAATCGATGGGCAGCAGCCGCTCCTCGCCGTCGCCCACGGGCAGGCGCAGGGCGAACTCCACCCGCTGCTGGCTGCCCTCGGGGATGGCGGCGTTTTCAATGTACTGGCCGGGGGCGAACAGCGCCGCCATCAGCGCCCGAAGCTGCACCTCGCCCCAGACGCCGCGGGTCTTCACCCCGCCCAGCATCTTCTTTAGATCGGTCATGCCGGTGGTGATCTCCCGCATCTCGCCCAGGCCGCGGTGCACGTTGGCCAGCTGGGCGTTGACCAGCCGGAAGGATTCGTTCAGCCGCCCGTCCAGCTTGTCGGACACCGTCTGCCGCACCTTCTCCAGGCTCTGGTCGTTGGCCTGCTGCATCTGGCTCATGCGCTCGTCCAGCGTGCGGCGCATGCGGTCCTGCCGGGCCTCCATGGCCGCCGAGAGGTGATTCACCTGCCGCATCGAGGCGTTCAGGCCGTCCGTCAGGCGTATGATGGCCCGCTCCTGCCGCTCGGCGTCCTTGCGCATGCGCAGCATCATCCTGGCCTGCCGCTGACGCTCCTCGATGAGCGTCCTGATCACCCACGCAAGACCCGCGATGATGAGCAGGATGAAGAGGATAAGTATTACTCTGCCAGCCATAGGCACCTCCGGTTAGAATTGGGAATTGGGAATTAGAGTGTGTTTCTAAAATGCCTGAAGCGCATTTTCGGCGTCTTTGACTGCATTTCCGCGTTGATTCCCCTTGACTTAGCCCCACTAAGCCTGCGGGAAATCGCCTTGAAATGCAGCCAAATCCGCTCGAAACTGCATCT
>JAFRFY010000181.1 GCA_017434085.1 Clostridia bacterium | reverse complement strand
CGCTGTGCTGCACCGCCTTCAACGCCGACTTCGACGGCGACCAGATGGCCGTGCACGTGCCGCTGTCCATGGAGGCCCAGGCCGAGGCCCGCTTCCTGATGCTGGCGGCCAACAACATCTTGAAGCCCCAGGACGGCAAGCCCGTCATCTGCCCCACGCAGGACATGGTGCTCGGCTGCTACTACCTGACCCTGATCCACGAGGACACCAAGGGCACCGGCAAGATATTCACCGACGTGGACGAGGCCCTGATGGCCTACGCCACCGGCGATCTTGCGCTGGAGGCCCCCTGCAAGATCCGCATGACCCGTGAGGTCGACGGCGTGAAGTACAGCCGCCTGGTGGAGACCACCATCGGCCGCGTGATCTTCAACGAGGCCATCCCCCAGGACCTGGGCCTGCAGCGGCGCGACACCATAGAGGACATGTTCAAGCTGGAGATCGACGAGGTCGTGGGCAAGTCCCAGCTGCAGAAGATCATCGACACCTGCTACCGCACCCACGGCGTCACCCGCACCAGCCAGATGCTGGACGACATCAAGGCCCTGGGCTACAAGTTCTCCACCCGCGCGGCGCTGACCGTGTCCGTGTCGGACATCATCGTGCCCGAATCCAAGAAGCAGATACTGGCCGACGCCGAGAATCGGGTGCACATGATCGAGCAGTTCTACATGCACGGCGATTTGTCCGAGCAGCAGCGCTACAAGGATGTCATCGAAACCTGGGAGAATGCCACCAAAGACGTCACCAAGCAGGTGATGTCCAACCTGGAGAAGTTCAACCCCATCAACATGATGGCGGACTCCGGCGCCCGCGGCTCCACCAGCCAGATCCGCCAGCTGGCCGGCATGCGCGGCCTGATGGCTTCCCCCACGGGCAAGATCATCGAGCTGCCCATCAAGGCCAACTTCCGCGAGGGCCTGAGCGTGCTGGAGTTCTTCCTGTCCTCCCACGGCAGCCGCAAGTCGCTGGCCGACACCGCCATGAAGACCGCCGACTCCGGCTACATGACCCGCCGCCTGGTGGACGTCAGCCAGGAGAACATCGTGCGCGAGGTGGACTGCTTCGCCGCCCGCGGCGAGCGCGTGCGCGGCATGAAGGTGCGCGCCATCTACGCTCACGGCAACGCCATCGAGAGCCTGAACGACCGCATCCGCGGCCGCGTGGCCGCCGAGGACGTGATCGATCCCGCCACCGGCGAGGTCATCGTGCAGACCAACGAGCTGATCACCTACGACATCGCCAACCGCATCTGCGACGCCGGGATCGAGGAGGTCTCCATCCGCAGCGTGCTGACCTGCCAGTCCCACGTGGGCGTGTGCGCCAAGTGCTACGGCGCCAACATGACCAACGGCAATCTCGTGGACGTGGGCGAGGCCGTGGGCATCATCGCGGCGCAGTCCATCGGCGAGCCCGGCACGCAGCTGACCATGCGCACCTTCCACACCGGCGGCGTCGCCTCCGGCGAGGATATCACGCAGGGTCTGCCCCGCGTCGAGGAGCTGTTCGAGGCCCGCAAGCCCAAGCGCGAGGCGACACTGGCGGACATCGGCGGCGTGGTGCACATCACCACCGACGCCAAGAAGCGCCGTAAGCTGATCATACAGTCCACAGAGGACGCCGAGACCAAGGAGTATCCGATCAACTACAACTCCAATCTCAATGTCGAGGACGGCGACACCGTCTCCGCCGGCGACGAGCTGATCGAGGGCTCCATCAACCCCCACGACCTGCTGCGCATACTGGGCGTCAAGGCCGTGCAGGACTACCTGGTCAAGGAGGTCCAGTCCGTCTACCGCAGCCAGGGCGTGGAAATCGCCGACAAGCACATCGAGGTCATCGTGCGCCAGATGCTCAGGAAGGTCAAGGTCGAGGAGGCCAACGACACCGACCTGCTGCCAGGCGCGCTGGTGGATATTTTCCGCTTTGACCAGGCCAATCGCAAGACCCTCGAGGCCGGCGGCCGCCCCGCCACCGCCAAGCGCACCCTGCTGGGCATCACCAAGGCCGCGCTGGCCACGGAATCCTTCCTGTCCGCCGCGTCCTTCCAGGAGACCACCCGCGTGCTCACCGAGGCCGCCATCAAGGGCAAGAACGATCCCCTTCTGGGCCTCAAGGAGAACGTCATCATCGGCAAGCAAATTCCCGCCGGTACGGGACTTAAGCGCTATGCCAACATCGAAATCCACGAAGCCTATTGACGTTTTGATAAAGCCCGTCCCCTCCCCGCACCCCGGGGAGGGTTTTTTGCCGACAAAAAACAGGGGCATGGCCAACGAAGACGGCAGTTGTGGGGAACGCCGGCGATCTTCCCCTGAAGGGGAGGCATGGGGACGGGGGACGAGGACGACCTCATCCGACCTCGCTACGCTCGGCCACCGTCCCCTGAAGGGGAAGGCACTGACGGT
>JAFRFY010000180.1 GCA_017434085.1 Clostridia bacterium | reverse complement strand
CCTGTTTTTCGGACGTCTCCGGGGCCTGGACCTCCACCGCGGCGCCCTGCGCGGCGTCGGCCTGCGCCTCCGCGGCGCTCCGGGCCGCCTCCGCCGGGGCGCTTGCCCCCGCCTCTCCGGCGGCCGCCGCCCTGGATTCCTCCGAGGCGGCCTGGGACGCCTCCCCGACCTGCGCGGCGTCCGGCTTTTCCTCTGCCTTTTCCCCGTCCTGCGCGGCGTCCGGCTTGTCCTCTGCCTTCTCCCCGTCCTGCGCGGCGTCCGGCTTGTCCTCTGCCTTCTCCCCGTCCTGCGCGGCGTCCGGCTTTTCCTCTGCCTTCTCCCCGTCCTGCGTCGCGTCCGGCTTTTCTTCTGCTTTCTCTCCGTCCTGCGCGTCAGTCGGCTCCGCCGCATCGTCGGTCTGCGTCGCGCCCGGCTCCGCCGCATCGTCGGTCAGCGCCACGTTCGGCTCCGATGCGCCATCAGGCGTCTCCACCGGCTCTGTCTCGATCTCCAGCGCCGTCCCGTCCTCCGTCGAGGCGATCGCGCCGTCCTCGTCATCGCCGAGGGTCAGCTCGGTCTCCCCGGCCATCGGGTCCACGCCCTCGGCGGGCGTCTCCGCCATGACCTCCGGGGACGTCGCTCCCTGCGCCGCCCCGTCGACCTCCACGTAGAGCGCCTCCAGCCCTTCCGCCGCCGCGCCCAATGTCATCGCCATCAGCGTCAGAAGCGCCATGGCCCATCTCAGATACCTCTTCATCCGTTCCATCCTTGTCATCTGTGATTTCCCGCGCCCGGTCACAGCGCCCCCTTGATCTTCCCGGGGTCGTCCGTGATCATGGCGTCCACGCCCTTTTTGCCCAGCCACTTGGCATCCATGCGGTCGTTGACGGTCCACGTGACGACCTCGATCTCCCGCTTGTGCCAGTATTTGACCAGCTTTGTGTATACAGAATCCTTGTGCACCACCAAAAAGCTCAGGTGCAGCTTCTTGACCTTCTTTTCCACCGACTTGCCGATGGCCTTGCCCTCCTTTTTGAAGGACAGCCCCAGCTTCGCCTCCGGGTCCGCGGCGTAGACCTGCTCAAGCTGCGGCTCTGTGCGCGAAAAGTAGAACGCCCTCGACTGGAGCCCGGGGTCCATGACCGCCCGGGCGCATTTTTCGCCGTCCGCTGTCTCCTTGAGGTGCAGGTAGATGTCCTTGCCCGACGGGGCGATCACGTCCAGGGCCTCGTCCAGCGTGCACATCTTCGGGACGAGCGCACGGATCTCCGTAAGCGTCTGCTCCGCGACCACGTATGCCTCGCCCTTGACCGTGATGTCCTCGTCATGGAGCACGACCTGCGCCCCGTCCTTTGTGGACCGGACGTCCAGCTCCACGGCGTCCGCACCGGTGGAGGGAAATTTCTCGAAGGCCTCCAGGCTGTTCTCCGGCCAGCGCGCGCCGCCGCGGTGGGCGATGAGCCTGGCCTTCTTCTGTTCCTCCGGCGCTTCGGTCGCCTTCGGCTTCGCCGCCGCCGCGGGGCACAGCGCCAGCGCGAGCAGCAGCAAAAGCGCCAAGACTGGCTTCAAACGATGCTTCATCCCCCCGCCCTCAATAGCCGTCGAACTGGTTGCGCGGGTCGCGGGAGCGCCGGGGCGTATCGTCGTCGTCCAGGTACTCGATCTCCAGCCGCTGGAAGGGCACGTCCTCCATGAAGTGCTCCGGCAAGAACCGCGTGCGGCGGAACTCCGCGTACTCCCGGGCATGCTTGTCGAGCCAGAGGGGGCGCGGGATGTCGAACTCCCGGCACAGCTCGGTCAGCGCCTCCTCCACGTCCTCATAGCGGCAGTCATAGGTGGCCTGGCGCTCGATGCGGTGCTTTTTGATGATCCTCGCCCACAGTCTCGGCATGCTCTTATCCTCCGTGAAAGCTGTATCATTCCCTATTATACATGATCCCGGGTGATCGCGCAACCGCTATCGCAGCAGTTTTTGGATGTCCACTGGCGCGCCGTCCCGGGTGAGGCTGAAATGCAGGTGCCAGGGCATCTCCGATTCGCACCCGGCGGTGTTGCCCACGGCGCCGATGATCTGCCCCGCGGCCACCGCGTCCCCCGGCGCGACCATGTTGAGCGTGCTCAGGTTGGCGTAGGTGGACACATAGCCCAGGCGGTGCTCGATCTCGATCACATTGCCCCACAGCGGGTCCTCCCAGGCCTCCTTGACCGTGCCCTCCGCGCAGGCGGCGACGGCCTCCCCCGCCGCGGCGGCGATGTCGATGCCGGGGTGGCTCTGCCACTGGCCCAGCGTCTCCGACCACACCAGCGCCTCCGGGCTGTATGCCCCGATGATCTCCCCCTCCACCGGCCAGGCGAACATCACCGGCTCCGGCGTGGGCTCCGGCGTCGGCGACGGCAGTATAAACAGCGGCTGGGGCGTGCCCGCCGCCAGCGGAGCTTCCGCTGCAATTACCGCCAGCGGCGCGTCGTCCTGAAGGCCCGCGGGCGCGTTGCGGTCGTATTTGAGCATGCGCCCGTTCCGGTAGGCGTAGCTGGCCATGCCGAGGATCGTCAGAAGCGCCGCCAGTGCCGCGTACCAGCCCAGCTTTTTAAGCCGCTCGCGCGTCAGCAGCGCCCGCATCTTTTCAAACCCTGTTTTCCACATACGATAACCCCCCTTACGCATTGATTATTCATCGCGCAGGGGGGGATTATTCAGTTGTCAGAAAATTACCGGCAATCTCAGTTGTTCAGCTGCTCCGCGCGCTGGGCGATCTTCACGAGGCTGAACAGCTCCTCGCGGTAGTCGTCGCCCAGGGAGGTCTGCTTGAGCAGGTTCAGCACGTCCGAGTAGGTGACGTCGCCGCGGAACTCGCTGTTGCCCAGCAGCATGCCGAACTCGGCCACGGCGGAGGCGAACAGGAAGTCCTCGGAGGGGGTCTCGGTGACCTCGGCCTCGCCGACGGTCCTCGTCTCCAGCTTGCTCGTATCCCCGCCGGGCTCCTTGTAGCGCACGGACAGGGTCAGCCACTCGTCGCCGCCGGCGGCCTCGGTCAGCGTGCCGGTCTGGTATTTCAGCCCGTCGTCGCCCTCGGCCTCGCCACCCGCGGGGATGAGCTCGTAGAGCACCGTCACGCACGCGCACGCGCCCACCTCGCCGGCATCCTTGGCGTCGTTTTCAAAGTCCTCGTCCGCCAGGGCCCGGTTCTCGTAGCCCACCTGCCGCCAGGCGGACACCTTCGCCGGGTTGAACTCGATCTGGAACTTCACGTCGTCGGCCACGGCGTAGAGCGTCTGGGTCATCTCCTCCACCAGCACCTTGCGGGCCTCGAGGATGGAGTCGATATAGTAGTAGTTGCCGTTGCCGTCGTCGGCCAGGGTCTCCATCTTGGTGTCCTTGTAGTTGCCGTCGCCGAAGCCCAGCACCGACAGGTACACGCCGGTCTTGCGCTTCTCGGACACGTAGTCGTGCAGGTCGCTGGTCGAGGTGATGCCCACGTTCAGATCGCCGTCGGAGCACATGATCACGCGGTTGTTGCCGTCGGGCCGGAAGTAGCGCATGGCCACGTCGTAGGCCTGCTCCAGACCGCGCTGGCCGTCGGTGTAGCCCGCGGCCTCGAGCCGGTCGATGGCGGAGAGCAGCTTCGCGCGGTCCTTCGCGGGGTTCGCGCCCTCCACCAGTATGCGCTCGCCGTCGGAGTAGGTGCAGATGGACACGGTGTCCTTGTCGGTCAGCTCCTCGGTCAGCATGGTCAGCGCCTGCTTGACCAGGTCCAGCTTGTTCCAGTCGCCCATGGAGCCGGACACGTCCACCAGGAACACCAGGTTCGAGCCCGCGTCGGCGCGCTTGGGCGCGTCCGCCGCCCGGACGCCCAGCATCAGCAGCTTGGAGGCGGGGTTCCAGGGGCAGTCCGCGATCTGCGCCGTGACGCCGAACCGGCTGTCGCCCTGGGGCGCGGCGTAGTCGTAGCGGAAGTAGTTCAGCATCTCCTCCACGCGCACCGCGCCGGAGGGGATATCGCCCGCGTCCCAGCCGTTGTTGAGCATGCGCCGCAGGTTGCAGTACGAGGCGGTGTCCACATCCGCGGAGAAGGTGCTCAGCGGGCTGGTGCGCACGTTGCGGAAGCCGTTTTCACGAATCTCCGCGTACTCCTCGGTGTTGAAGTCGGGCATGGGATAGGGGGCGGGCATCGCGGCCATGGCCATGGTCTTGTTGGACATCATCGCGCCGTCGTACATCTCGTACTCCGCGGCGTAGCCTTCCTCCACGTCCTCCACCATGATGTCCTCCTCGGGGAGCTCGACGCTGGGCACGCTGGGCGCGCTGGTGCTGCGCACGGAACTCATCACCTTCAGCACGGGCAGCACGCTGCAGCCCGAGAGCAGCGCCGCCATGACCAGCAGCGCGACCGCCAATACGATACGCTTCTTCATGTAAATAACCTCCTCGCGTTTAAGTTCGTCACCGCTTTGACGCACCGCCGCGCGGGGAGGTTCCATGGATTGGAAATTTCGTGAATAATTACGGCTCCCCCGCCACGGGCTCCACCACGATCCCGGGGTTGGGCATCAGCGGGCTTCTGAGGTAGATGCTGCCCGCCATGGTCTCGGCGGACACGCCCTCCACGTAGAAGCGCACGGCCCGTATATTGTCCATGGCGCACAGCGTGTTGACCATGCAGTACACGAGGCTTCTCTCGGCGCTGGCGTCGAGGGCCTGGCAGCAGCGGTAGAAGTTGGCCGACAGGTTGACCCGGGCGATGTTGCCGACGATCTGTATGCCCAGCACGTCCTCGGCGAACACGTTCTCGGGGACGGGGAAGCTCAGCTGGCTGTCGTCCTTGTCGGTATAGTAGAAAAGCTCCGACAGCAGGTTGCGCGGGGAGAGCGCGCTGCGGGTGGACACCGCCCGCTGCACGGGCTGGAGGGTGCCGAAGCTGTCCGCCAGGTACAGCGTGGCGACGCTGCCGATGTAGCTTGCGAAGTCCGACCGGTGGATCAGCCCGTCCTCGAAGCGCATCACGCCGTCCCCGATCTGGCACACGGTGATGGGGTCCCCCGCCACCTGGATGCGCACGGCGTCGATCTCCGGCAGGAAGGAGCACACCGTCAGCGCCAGCGACCCGGCCAGCTCCCAGATCTCCAGCCCCGAGAACGCCAGGTAGTTGGCCAGCGTGGAGGAGAAGTTGAGCGTGAGGGCGTGCTCACCGGAGGACAGCGTCTCCACCCTGGGCGCGGGGTCCAAAAGCTCTGCCCCGGCGGGGATGGAGGCCACGGAGCAGGTCTGCTCCAGCGGCCCGGCCTTGAGCGCCTCGATCAGCGCCCCGGCGAAGTCGTCGGAGTTGAACACCACCTCGCGCAGCTCCGGCACCAGCCAGCTGCCCACCGCGGTGGGAAAGTACAGCGTGGCGGTGCGGGTGACGGGCATGGCGTGGTCCGTCATCAGGTGGTCGCGCTCGGCCAGCAGCTGGGCGTAGGAGGCCGTCACGCTGGGGATGACCTCGGTCTGCACCCCGTGGGGCAGCCGGGCGAAGCTCTCGGACTGCCCGCCGATCAGCACGTTCACGCCCCGCACGCCGTCGATGCCCAGCAGGGTGTTGCCGATGGCGGTCAGAAGCGCCAGCTCCTCCTGCTCGCTCTGCACGTTCAGCGCGTCGATGGACAGGTTCACCGTGGCGATGCCGCAGGCGTATTCGCAGGACAGCATGTGGGTATCGCCGGTGGAGAAGTACATCTCCTCGCTGCCGGAGGGATTCAGAAGCGCCTCCACCGCGGCCTCCGGCAGGCTCTTGCCCGCGTCGGCCTGTATGCTCACCGGCACCCGGGAGAACACCGCGCCGTCCGACATGGCGTAGTACAGCGACACGTTGGACAGCCGGGAGGGCTGCTGCTCGCCGAGGATCATGTTCTCGGGCTCGTCGGAGGGCTCGGGCATGGCGATGCCCCCCACCGCCTCGCCGTCGCGCTGCTGGGGCACGCAGCCGGACAGCATTGCGAGCAGCAACAGCAGGGCCATAAGCCGGAGATGCTTGTTCATGCCGGAACCTCCCTTCTGGTGAGTGTGGAGTGTGGAGAGTGGAGAGTGGAGTTGAAAGTGCTCAGCCGGATGTAGGGGCGATGCCCTCATCGCCCGGAACCCCGTTATTGTAGGGGCGATGAGGGCATCGCCCCTACGACGGTATATGATCCGTCGCCTTATTCAATCAAACAAATCCCGAAGGGATTTGAACCGCAACTCCACACTCCAAACTCCACTCTCCACTCTCCAAACTCCACTCTTCACTCTTCACTCTTCTTCCCCGCCAACGGCAGCTGTATGGTGAACGTGGTGCCCTTGCCCAGGGTGCTCTCGGGGGTGATGGTGCCGCCGTGGGACATGACGATCTGTTTGACGATGGACAGCCCCAGCCCGGTGCCGCCGGTCTCGCGGGAGCGGGCCTTGTCCACGCGGTAGAAGCGGTCGAAGATGTGGGGCAGGTCCTCCTCGGGGATGCCCTCGCCGGTGTCGGCGATGCGTATGACGGCCATCCGGCCCGAGCGCGCCGCTGAGCAGTGCACCTCGCCGCCCCGGGGGGTGTACTTGATGGCGTTGTCGATGACGTTGTAGATCACCTGCTGCAGCTTCAATGCGTCGCCGGGCACGAGGATCGCGCCCCCGGCGGCGCACTCCAGCTCGATGCCGTTTTCACGGGCCAGCGGAGAAAGGCGCTTGACCTGCTCCTGCAAGAGCCCCGAGATGTCCAGGTCCGTGAGGTTGAGCTTCATGGCGCCGGAGTCGATGTTCACCAGCGTCAAAAGGTCGGACACGATGCGGTTCAACCGATCGATCTCCTTGTTGACGTCGGTTAAAAATTCCTTGGTCATGCCGGGGTCGATGGGGTCCTGGTACAAGAGCGTCTCGATCAGTATCTTCATGGTCGAAAGCGGCGTCTTCAATTCGTGGGAGGCGTTGGACACGAACTGGTTCCTCGATTTGTCCAGCTGCTCCAGCCGCTCAGACATGGAGTTGAACGCCGAGGCCAGGCCGGCGAACTCGTTCTTGCCCCGCACGTTCACGCGGGCGGACAGGTCGCCCCGGCTCATGCGGGTGATGCCCTCGTTCAACTCGCTGATGGGCCGCGTGATGGTGCGCAGCACGAACATGTTCACCACCATCACCGCCGCGGCCACGATCACCAGCCAAAACAGTATGCGCAGCTGGATGTCCCGCAGGCTCTCGTAGATCTCCTGCACCCGGGAGATGTACACCAGCACGCCCGTCAGCTGCCCGCCGGAGTAGATGCCGTGGGCGTACACGCCGGTCATGGCGTCCACGGGCGAGAAGGCGCTGAGCGCCGCGCGGAGCCAGTAGGTGCCGGCGTCGCCCACGTCGTAAAAGCCGTAGTCGCTCCTGCCCTCACGGATCACGCGGTCCACCTCGGCGGTGATGAAGCGCGTGCCGTTCATGCGGGAGTCGGTGTCCACCTGCACCACGCACAGCGGGTCCAGCACCAGCACGCGGCTCTGCTCGGCCCGCGCGGTCTCCAGCGCGGCGGCGTAGATTTTGGGCGCATCAAAATAGACCATATCGTCGCCGAACTGCTCCGACAGGGCCTCGGCGATTCTCTGGTCGTCCTTTGTGCGCTGCGTAAACAGATATTCGCCCACCAGCTGAATCAGCGACACGCCGATGAGTATGAAGGCGGCGGTGATGATCAGCAGATAGGCGATGGTGATCTTCCAGCGTATGGAGTGTATGAAGGTTTTAATCCTTGTCTGTGAAATAGTAGCCCACTCCCCACTTGGTGAAGATGTATTCAGGCTGGCTGGGGACCTTTTCGATCTTTTCCCTCAGGCGGCGGATGTGCACGTCCACGGTGCGCAGATCGCCCAGGTAGTCGTACTTCCAGATGGTCTCCAGCAGGTTTTCGCGGGAGAACACCTTGCCCCGGTTGGTGACGAAGAGCTGCAGAAGGTCGAACTCCTTGGCGGTCAGGTTGACCTCGCGGCCCGCCACGGTGACGGAGCGGTTGTTGACGTTCAACTGCATGTCGCGCACCGTGATGATGCGCTGGCCGGTCTCGCGCTGCATCATGGCGGTGCGGCGGAAGATGGTCTTGATGCGGGTCTTGACCTCCAGGATGTTGAAGGGCTTCGTCATGTAGTCGTCCGCGCCGTACTCCAGGCCCAGTATCTTGTCCATGTCGTCGCCCTTGGCGGTGAGCATGATGATGGGCACGTTGCTGCGCTCGCGGATGCGCTGGCACACCTCGATGCCGTCGATCTTGGGGAGCATGACGTCCAGAAGCACCAGATCGTACTGACCGGCGAAGAACTTGCTGATGGCCTCCTCGCCGTCCTGGGCGGAATCGGTCTCATAATTATCCTGCTCAAGAGAGTATTTCAAACCTTTTACAATCAAAGGCTCGTCGTCAACGATCAGTATCTTCTTGGGCATAGCGGCAACCTCCTAAATATTCCGAAATTTAAGGCAAATATGATAAAGTGTGACGATACATTTTCATGATTTTGTTATTATTATACACGATTCATGACATTAATTCAAGTCATATTTTTTAAATATTGGGTTTTTCGCAACGATGCTGTACAAATTAATAGAATGATGGTAATATAGACTTCAGACACCGCAAAAACGACGAGGGAGTATCACGCCATGACCACACTTCGCAGGGCGCTGTCGGCGCTCATCGCCATGATCGCCCTATGCGCCATGATAAACACCGCGCTGGCGGTCACCCCGGCGGACTACAACGACGAAAACCCCGGGGCGCTTGAAAACGACCACCTCTACGCCGAATCGGCGTTCCTGGTGGACATGGACACGGGGGAGATACTGCTCAACAAGAACAGCCGCGTGCGCATGTACCCCGCCAGCACCACCAAGATCATGACGCTGATATTGGGCCTGGAGAGCGGCATACCGCTCGACCAGGTGGTCACCATGCCCCCGGAGACCGACAACGTGCCCAAGGGCAGCTCGGTGATCGGCATCAAGTCCGGCGACCAGATGACCTGGTCCGACCTGCTCTACGGCTTTATGCTGATGTCGGGAAACGACGGCTCCAACGCCATCGCCGTGTTGACGGCGGGCAGCATCGACGCCTTCGTGCAGCGCATGAACCAGAAGGCGGCGGAGCTCGGCTGCGAGGGCACCCAGTTCACCAACGCCCACGGCTATCAGGACGAAAACCACTACACCACCGCCCAGGACCTGGCCCGGATGTCCCTCTACGCAATGCAGAACGAGACCTTCCGCCAGATCGTGGCCGCGCCCCGCAAGACCATCACCATCACCCGCGGCGGCAAAAGCAAGACCGGCGACGCCCAGAACAGGAATAGTTTGGTCGTACCGGAGTCAAAATATTACTACCCCGGCGCCAACGGCATCAAGACCGGCCACCACAACCAGGCCGGCTGGTGCGTGGTGGCCTCCGCCACCCGCTCGGACGTTCGGCTCATGGCCGTGATACTCAACTGCGCCACCGAGGACAAAAAGTGGCAGGACGCCAAGAAGCTGTTCAACTACGGCTACACGCAGTACGCCCAGTACTCGATGGCGGAGCTTCTGAACCAGATGCAGACGGAGCTTTGCACCGTGAAGCTCGACAACGTGGCCGAGGACGACCCCAACGGCGACACCATGCTTCTGCGCTATACGAATCTGACCGGCGGCGACATACAGCGCATGATACAGCGCAACTCCGAAAAGGCCATGCAGCTGGCGCAGGAGGACATCCGAAAGACCCTGGACATCCAGTGGAACCGGGAACTCACAGCCCCGGTGTCGGCGGGCGAGGTGCTGGGCACCCTGCGCTTCACCGCCCCGGACGGCTCCACGGTGTCCGCCGATCTGACCGCCACCCGGGACGTGGCGGCGCAGCTGGAGCCCACCCCCTCCCCCACGCCCACCATCGCTCCGCCAGAGGAAGCCCCGAAGGGGAATAAGGCGGCCGCCTCCGACCCGTCCGGGCAGGCCGCGCACGCGCCCAACCCCCACAACACCGGGGTCATCCGCGTGCTGCTGGTCATCGTGATACTGGCGCTTCTGACCATCGCGGCGCTTCTGATCGTCGCCCATAACCGCCGGGAGCGCCGCCGCAGGGAGCTCCAGCGCCGCCGCGCCGCCCAGCGCAGAAGGGCCCAGGCCGCCCGCCGCCGCGCCGCCGGCCGTCCGCGCGACGACCCGCGATGATCCACCGGTCCCCGATATATCAATAATCGGGGATCCTTTTTGCGAATCCCGCTGCCGTTCAGCCCAGCCTGCGCCTCATGCGGGCGATGAGGGCATCGCCCCTACAAAGATGCAGAAATCGTAGGGGCGATCCCCTGATCGCCCGACCCCGGTCTGAATAAACCGTCAAACGACGCGTGCCCTCCGTAGGGGCGATGCCCTCATCGCCCGCCCTCCGACTTTGAACATTTCATCGAAGAAACCCGTCAAACTCGAACGAATGTGTTAGATGTTTTTTCGTCGTCTGTACAAAGCCCGGAAAGCATGGTATAATGATACTGTTCAGTTCTGTCTATAATATGCGAGGTTACAACATGCGATTTGACCGCAAACGGCTCATTGTGCTTCTGGCGGCGCTGCTGGCGCTGTTTTTCGCGCTGCCCGCCTGCGCGGTGACCCCGGAGGACTACGACAAAAACCTGCCCCAGATGCTGGAGGAGGACCATCTGTACGCCGAATCGGCGGTGCTGATGGACGCCATCTCCGGCCGGGTGCTGTTTACGAAGAACCCCCAGGCGCGCATGTACCCCGCCAGCACCACCAAGATCATGACGCTGATGCTGGCCCTGGAGAGCGGCATCACGCTGGACACCCCGGTGGTCATCCCCCAGCAAGCGGCCAAGATCCCCAAGGATTCCACGCTGGTGCCGGTGTTCCCCGGCGACCAGATGACCTTCGGCGATCTGCTCTACGGCTTCATGCTGGCCTCGGGCAACGACGCCGCCAACGCCATCGCCACGCTGGTGGCGGGCTCGCTGGACGCCTTCGTGGAGCGCATGAACCAGAAGGCCGCGGCGCTGGGCTGCCATGACACCCACTTCGTCAACGCCCACGGCTATCACGACGCGGACCACTTCACCACCGCCATGGACCTGGCGCGCATCACCCAGGCGGCGCTGGAAAACGACACCTTCCGCCAGATCTCATCCTGCCCCAGGTACACCATGACCATCCGCCGGGACGGCGAGATCATCACCCCCACCCGCGCCAACAGCAACGTGCTGCTGATGGAGGACTCCCGCTACTACTACCCGGAGTGCATCGGCGTCAAGACCGGCACCCACAGCATGGCGGGCAACTGCTTCGTGGGCGCGGCGGAGCGCGACGGCGTGCGGCTGGTGTCCGTGGTGCTCAAATGCCCGCTGTCCAACCAGAAGTGGACGGACACCATCCGCCTCTTCGACTACGGCTACACCCGCTACAAGGGCATCTCCCTGGAGCAGCTTTTCACCGCCTCCAGCGACAAGATCGCCACGGTGAAGATCTCCAACGCCAGCGCCGACGACCCCGAGGACGGCAACATGGCCATGAAGATCGCCCAGATCAGCAATCCGGACTACACCCGCATGATCTCCCTGGACAGCGATACCGCCATGGACGAGGCCGTGGCCGACTTCGTCACCCGCACCACCATGACCATCACCCACCGTATGGCCGCGCCGGTCTCCGAGGGCGAGATCATGGGCCGCCTGCGCTACGTGGCCCAGAGCGGCGAGGAGATCACCGCGCTGCTCATCGCCGGCCGGGACGTCAAGGCCCAGCCGCCGGTGTTCGACCCGATGGCCTACTTCCCCTTCCTCAAGCGGCTGCAGGACCCGCTGGTGCGGGCGCTGATCGCCGTGCTCGCCTGCCTGGTGGTGCTGCTCATCATCGCCGCCGTCGTGCGCCGCGTGGGCAAACAGCGCCGCCGGGCACAAATCTACCAGGTCCGCCGCCGCGAGGAGCTCCACGCCGAGCGCGCCTATAACCGCCGCCGCCGCGAGGCCGCCCGCGCCCGAAAGGAGGCCGTGCGCCGCGACCGCCGCGAAAAATGGGAGCGCCGCTTCGACGACGCCTATACCTTCGACGACGCGGACGATGAGGATGACGACCTGTTCGACTGAACATAACCCCTACTCCCTGTTCCCTGTTCCCTATTCCCTATTCCCTGTTCCCTGTTCCCTGTTCCCTGTTCCCTTTTCCCTATTCCCTATTCCCTATTCCCTTTCCCCCATTATTGACAACCTGTGTCAGGAGTGTTAAAATAATAACAGTCGAAGGGTACAATCGACACGACAAGAAAGGGGAAATACGCATGACTGGTGTACCGCTCATTATTGCCTTTATCGTGGCAATCGTGGTGATGATCCTTCTGATCTCGAAGCTGAAGGTTCATCCGTTCCTGTCCATCATGGGCATTTCGCTGGTCCTGGGCATCATCGCCGGCATACCGCTGGTGGACAAGGTGCTGGAGGACGGCACGAAGATCTCCGGTCTGGCCAACGTCATCGGCGCGGGCTTCTCCGGCACATTCACCTCCATCGGCATCGTGATCATACTGGGCGCCTTCATAGGCTCCGTGCTGGAGAAGACCGGCGCGGCGCTGAAGCTGGCGGACATGGTGATCGGCCTGGTGGGTGAGAAGAACCCCGAGCTGGCCATCGAGCTGATGGGCTGGGTGGTGTCCATACCGGTGTTCTGCGACAGCGGCTTCGTCATCTTAAACCCCATCCGCAAGGCGCTGGTGAAGCGCACCGGCAAGTCCAGCGTGGCCATGACGGTGTGCCTGTCCTGCGGCCTGTACATCGCGCACGTGTTCATCCCGCCGACGCCCGGCCCCATCGCCGCGGCGAACACGCTGGGCGTGGGCAGCAACCTGCTGCTGGTCATGGGCATGGGCGTGCTGTGCTCCATATTCCCGCTGATCGCCGGTTTGATCTACGCCAAGATGGTCGGCAAGAAGATCAAGTCCGCCGACGAGCTGAACGAGACCGGCGAGGTCGTCAAGACCTATGAGGAGCTCAAGGCCGAGTACGGCGTGCTGCCCGGCGGCCTGAACGCCATCGCCCCGCTGCTGGTGCCGATCATTCTGATGGCCATCTCCTCCGTGGTCGCCATGGCCGGCGGCAAGGGCGCCATCGCGGACTTCTTCACCTTCCTGGGCACCCCCATCATGGCGCTGGCCGTGGGCACGGTGCTGGCCGTGATCCAGCTGCTGGGTGCGGGCAAGAAGGACGACTTCTACGACCTGACCAACGACACCCTCAAGACCGTGGGCCCGATACTGTTCGTCACCGCCGCCGGCGGCGTGCTGGGCAAGGTGATCGCGTCCTCCGACATGGTCAACTTCATCAAGGCCCACGCCACGGTACTGCAGGCCATGGGCATATTCTTCCCGTTCCTGCTCTCCGCGATACTGAAGAGCGCGCAGGGCTCCTCCACCGTCGCCATCACCACCACCGCGGGCATCGTGGCCCCGCTTCTGCCGGTGCTGGGCTTTGCCACGCCGGTTGAGATCTCCCTGGTGGTCATGGCCATCGGCGCGGGCGCGATGACCGTGTCCCTCGCCAACGACTCCTACTTCTGGGTGGTCACCAACTTCGGTGACATGACTCCCGAGCAGGGCTACAAGACCCAGACCCTCATGACCCTGGTGATCGGCATCGCTGCCATGGTGGAGATCTTCATACTGAACCTGATCTTCTGATCGAATGTGTCCGCGCAGCAGGGGGTGTCCGCACCCCCTGCTGTTAT
>JAFRFY010000021.1 GCA_017434085.1 Clostridia bacterium | reverse complement strand
GGGAGGGCCGGGTCTACGCCGTAGAGGAGAGGCCGGAGGCGCTCGCGCTGACGCGGGCGAATGCGGAGCGGTTCGGCCTTGCAAACCTCGGGATCGTTCCAGGCAGGGCCCCGGAGGCCCTTGACGGCCTGCCCGCGCCGACCCACGCCTTCATCGGCGGCAGCACCGGCGGCATGCGGGCGATCGTCGATGCGCTGCTGGCGAAAAACCCCGGCGTGCGGATCGTCGCCACGGCGGTGACGCTGGAGACCGCCGCGGAGCTGACGGCGATCTCCGGGCAATTCAGCAGCCGAGACATCGTGCAGGTCGGCGTCTCGCGGGCGCGGGAGGCCGGGCGGCACAGCCTGATGACGGCGCAGAACCCCGTGTTCATATTCGCGTTTCAGAATGTTCTCAAATAGGATATGGGAAAGATCCTTCGCTTCGCTCAGGATGACAGGTCTATCGGTGTCATCCTGAGCGAAGCGAAGGATCGTCTACATTTCAATTGGAAGCAATATCGGAATGTCTGACGGTGATTGCCGCGCTTCGATTTCGGTGACAGGCCGTTCTTTTGGGTGGACAAACGGCTCAAAAGCATGTATAATATAAACATACGGTAAAGTATAACCATGATACCGCCGGAAACGCGAAGGAAGGATCTGCCCAAAGACACCGAACAGGAGGGGTGACACACATGTTTTGTCCGAATTGCGGCACGCAGCTCGCGGGGGGCGTCAACTTCTGCCCGAACTGCGGCACGCGGGTGAACGACATCGCCAGGACCGTCGCCGCGACCGACGTGAACCAGGGGAACACGCTGATGCTGCTGTCCCTGGGCACCTGCGCGCGGACCACCGCCGCGGCCCTGCTGCAACAGCTCTGCGGCTACGCCCCGGACGAGGCGCTGTTGATCGTCGACAGCATGCCGATCAAGGTGGCGCGCGGCCTGACTGACGCCCAGGCGCGCTATCTGGCCCAGGCGTTCTCAGAGTACGGGCTGGAGGTGGCCGTATACGACAGGAACGGCTGGCGCGAGTGGGAGTCCGACAACGACTCCGTTTGGGACAACGCTGGTTCGCTGATCGCCACCGTCGCCTCCGCGCTGGGATTGATGAGCCTGAACAACCGCATCTCGCGCGACATGATGCACCGCATGGATTATCCCTATCGCTATACGGGAACGCGCCCGCCGGTGTATCGGCTGAACAACAGGCTGCGCGCCGTGCCGGTCCGGCGGGTCGCCCCCGTGCGTCCGCCGGTGCACCACGCCGCGCCGCCCATCCCGAGGCCGGCGCCCAAGCCCTCCGCCCGGTCGGTGGCGGGCTCCAGGCCCATGCCGGTGCATCCCGCGCCGAGCCGTCCCGCGCCCACCGGCCCGGTGGCGACGCCGAGACCCGCGCCCGGTCCTCACGGCAACGGACGGCCCGGCGGCACCGGTCGCGGCGGTCAGGGCGGCCTGATGGGTGGTCCCGGCGGCGGACGCAGAGGCTGACTGACGACAGGGACCGTCGGTTCGACGGCCCCTTGTTTTCACGTTGAACCCCAATGGGAGGTAGAACCATGAAAAGAAAGCTGAACAGGGTGCTGGCGCTGCTGGTCGCGATGATGATGGCGACGGGCTGCTTTGCCGTGCAGGCCGAGGACGACGCGCCGGTGGGCGTTGAAGCCGCTTCGGAGATTGAATCCGGGACACCGGGGGAGGCACAGCAAACCCAGGACGAGGCGGAAATCTACGCCGAGCCCCTCGACACGGAGCTCCTCTTCGCCGCTGAACCGGTGGAGGATGCCGTCGATTCCGGGGAGCTGGATTTGGACGGGGACGAGATCGTCGAGGAGGAATGGGACCTGGGCGACGATGACGCGCAGGACGGGGAGACGATCATCCTGTCGGAATCCATGTCGGTTGCGCCCTATGCCGGCGGCGCGGACAACGACGCACTGCTGGACGCCTATGTTCGGCGGATGATCGACCAGTCCCTCGGCAAGACCCCGAAGCTGCCGGCCTTCTCCGCTCAGGAGAACCTGACGGGCATCGACTGGGCGCTTTATGACATCCTCAAGGAAGAGGTTGTGAAAAGTGCCGCCGGTGAAGAAGGCCATACTTCCACCATAATCATCAGTCCTCGATCAGAGTTGGAAAAAAGGGGCGTCAGTTGCGGCCCATTTTCGGCAGAAGACCTTGGAGTGGATTCGATTATGCAAGCC
>JAFRFY010000020.1 GCA_017434085.1 Clostridia bacterium | reverse complement strand
GATTCCACGCCCCTGGAAAGCTCGGTCAACAGGCGGATCGTCGCCAGCTGCTTTTCGTAGTCCGCGATGCTCTGGACGACATATTTCCCACGGCCATTCTTGGTGAGGTACACCGGCGAGCCGTCGTCGCAATGGCCCAATACCTCGCCATAGTTTTTCAGATCGGACACCGGTATAATGCTCGGCATGAAGATCATCTCCTCTCAATTCGATTGTCGTCGTCTTCCCTGCGGGAGCCGACGACCCGGGAAACGTTCCGTTTCCCTAATCAACATTATACCAGAATTTCACCCGGAATTCAACGGTAAATTTCACCCGTAATCAAATCCAACACAAGTTTCCAGATGAATCAAGACAGTTGTGAAAAAGCGTTTTGCAGGATGCAGGATTATGATGGGAATGTCCCTAACGCCGCTCTCCGTCTTGGTGGTGCCGATGTAGGAATCGTTGGTTCCCTTGGGGTAAGTCACGTTTCGCCGGACGCGGAGGATGTTTCCTTCCAGATCGATGTCGCCCCACCGCAGACCGATGATCTCCCCTCGACGCATACCGGTGAAGATTGCCATCTCGTGGCCACGGTCAACGGCACGAGCCACAAGATCAAGGGGCTCAAGAAGGGCTTCGCGTACAAGGCGTATGTGCGGGCGTGGAAGAACAAGTGCACGGTGTTCGCCGTGGCGGAAAACGGCCTGCGCGTGGGTGTGAAGGTGACGGTCAAGTGAGGAGGAAGGGAACATCTTCCGACGAGGAATCTTCTGAGGATGCGCCCGTCGTCGAGGACGCGGAAACGCCCGCCGAGGTGGAAGCCGCCGAAGCGGACGCCCTCATGGACCTGCTGACGGACGAACCCGCCGCGCCGGTAGCCGTGGAGGGACTGGTGTATACCGGCGAACCCCAGGCGCTGGTGGTCGGTCCTACTGACGGAATCGTGCTCTATTCGCTGGACGGAGAGAACATCGCCCCGGACATTCCCACGGGCATCGACGCCGGGGAGTATACCGTGTATTATAAGATGACCAAAGTGGCGGAACCCGCTCCAGAAGCGGCTGAGGAACCCGCCCAAGAGGCGGATCAGGATGCCGCGACCGAGACCGTCGCCACCCTCACCGCCACCATCGCCAAGGCCGACGTGGTCTTCACCCCGCCGGTGGTCATCACTTAAGCGGAATAAGAAGCCATACATTCATAGGCCCCTCCGCAGGATTATGACGAGTGTGTCCGTCATACCGCGGAGGGGTCTCTTTTTGGTTCTTCACGGATAGTTGGGGGATGCGCTTTTCCGTCGCCTACGCCGGGTTGATATCCAGCCCCGGATAGCGCATCAGCAGCTCGCTCTGCTTGAAGCCCATCTTCTCCATCATGCGCAGCACGTGGGGGATGCGGGCGCGGACGTTGGCCTCGGCCACGAAAAGCCGCTCCTTTTCAAATTCCTCACAGGCCAGGCCCAGCATGCAGCTGCCCACGCCCATCCTGCGCCAGCGCTTGGCGGTCTGTATGTAGCCGATCACCCCGGCGTACTCCTCCCGCCAGATCAGTATCTCCCCCGCCATGCCGGTGGGCGACACGGTGAGTATGCGCTGAAAGCCCTGCCGGTCGATGAAGGAGCGCAGCCACTCGAAGTCGTGGTCGGTGTTGTACAGCTCGTTGTAGCGCTCCAGAAAGAACTTCTGCTCCATGGGGTCGCTCAGGTCGTCCTTCACCACCACGCACCCGGTGGGCAGGCGATAGTCCGCGTCGCAGGGCAGCTTGATCTGCATGCGCACCAGGCCGTCGTTGTCCTTGAAGCCCATGGGGGCCAGCGCCTCCAGCAGGGCGTCGTCGTCGGGCTCGCAGCGGGTGTAGAGCCGCGCGAACTTGCCGGACTGCACGCAGATGGCCCGCGCCCGGGCGATGGAGGCCCCCAGCAGCTCGTCCGGCAGCGGGTCGCCGTCCAGCTGCAGGCGCACCTGCACGGGCCGCGCCGGGAACAGCGCCGGGTTCTCGTCCCTGTAGATGGTGCAGGAGGCGACGGTCCTGCCCGTGGGTTCGTCGATGCACACGAAGCAGTTCTCGACCGGCTGCCCGTCCACGGGTCCCTTGGGATTTCTCAGCATCATGGCGGCTCACCTCTTTCGCGGCGGAAAAGTATCCCCTTACTCCCACTCGATGGCGGTATTGTAACCGGCGGAAACGTCGTAGGTCACGCGGTTGATGCCGGGGACCTCGGCGACGATCCGCCCGGCCACGCGGTCCAGCAGATCGTAGGGCAGCCTGCCCACCGAATAGGCGGTGATGCCCTGCTCGGACACGGCGCGGATCATGCAGACGTACTCGTACACGTAGGCGCCGTCCCTGCGGCCCAGGGTGCGGGCGTTGCCCAGCAGCGCGAAGTACTGGGCCAGCCGCTTGTCCTGCCCGGCGGCCTGCACCTCCTCCCGGAGGATGGCGTCGGCCAGCCTGAGCAGCTTGAGCCGCGCCTCGGTGACCTCGCCTAAGCAGCGTATCGCCAGGCCCGGCGCCGGGAAGGGCTGGCGGTTGACCAGCGCCTGGGGCAGCCCCAGCGCCTCCGCCAGGCGGCGCACCTCGTCCTTGAACAGCATGCGGATGGGCTCGAGGCTCTTGCCTGCGTCGAAGCGCCGGGCGTAGACCTCGTCCGACGACCCGCCCACCAGCAGGTCGGAGTAGATCGTGCCCTGCACGAAGTAATCCGCCTCCGGGTGCTGGGCGCTGACCTGCCGCATGATGTTCATGTACTCGTCGTACACCACGCGGTGCTTCTCCACCGGGTCGGTGACGCCCTTCAACCGCTTCAGGAAGCGCTCCCGGGCGTCGATGTGGATCAGCGGCAGCCCCAGGTCGTACTCATAGGTGTTCAACACCAGCTCCGCCTCGCCCTCGCGCAGCAGGCCGTTGTCGATGAACACGCACTCCAGCCGGCTGCCGATGGCCTTGCGCATCAGCATGGCGCAGGTGGCGGAATCCACGCCGCCGGAGATGGCCATCAGCGCCCGGCCGTCGCCGACGCGCTCCCGGATGAAGCGGGTCTCCTCCTCGATGTAGCCCTGCAGCGTCCATATGGGCGTGCAGCCGCAGATCTTCTCGGCGAAGTTGGACAGTATCACGCCGCCGTCGGGGTCGTTGGACTCGGCGTAGAACTGGAGCCCGTACAGCCTGCGCTCCAGGTTGGCGAAGGCGGGGGAAAAGCCCTCCAGCGTGGTGGCGATGGACTCAAACCCCGCGGGCAGCGCGAAGCCGTCCACGCGGGCCAGGTAGCGGTCCGACTCGGTGAGGGTGTCGAACAGCGGGCAGCTCTGGAAGGTGATCTGGGTGGCCTGATCCTTGAGCAGCACGCCCTCGGACTGCGCCCCGCAGGCCTCCAGCATCATCCGCGCGGCGCTGCCCAGGGCGAGCACCGGCACGCCCAGCTCCAGCACGCCCGCGGGGAAGGGATGGGCCGTGCCCTCGCCCCCCACCACCAGTATGCCCCGGGGCGACTTGCGCCGGAACAGCTCGATGTTCGCCGTTCGGGACATGATCTCGGTGTAATACCTCTGATTGCGCAGCTTCCGGGCCATCTCGATGGCCTCGGGGCCGCCTAAATCCAGCACAAGTATGAAATCGTTGTCCATGGGTATGCCTCCAGTGGTCATCGCCTGGGGTTGCAGGGCTTGGGCGGGCGATGGTCCACGATGTCGATCTTGCGCATCACCTGCTCGGTGATGTCGATGCCCAGCGTGCGGGTCAGCTGCAGGCCGTACATCATCACGTCGGCGAATTCCTCCGCGATCATCGCCACCCGCTCCGGGTCCCGGCCCGCCATCAGCGCCTCGACGTGCGCGTGGTCCAGCCACTGGAAGTGCTCCAGCAGCTCGCTCATCTCCACTGTCATGGCCATGGCGACGTGCTGCGGGTCCTGCACGCCCTCCACGCCCCAGCCCTTGCGCAGGCAGAGCCGGTGCACCTGTTCCTTCAGCGCGCTGATCGTGGTATCGCAGTCGTTCATGCCCGGCCTCCTGATCCATAGTGCTCTATTATATTATAACATATATTCAGGGATTATGCAAATTTTACCCATTGATCACAATGCCGGGCCCCGCTCCATGGCCTCCCTCAGCTTTTGAAGCGCCCTTTTCTCGATGCGGGAGACATAGCTTCGTGAGATGCCCATGCGCCCGGCGACCTCGTGCTGGGGTCGGGGCTCGCCGTCCAGCAGGCCGTAGCGGCTTATCAGGACCTCCCGCTCCCGCGGGGTGAGCACGCGGCCCATCAGGCGCGCGGCGCGCTCGGACTCTATGGCGGTCTCCGCGGCGTCGGACACCAGGTCGGGGTCGGTGCCCAACAGCTCGCTCAACTCGATCTCGTTGCCGTCCTTGTCCACCCCCAGGCTGTCCCCCATCAGAAGCGTGTTGCGGTGCTTGCGGCCGGCGCGGAAGTACATCAGTATCTCGTTTTCGATGCAGCGGGAGGCGTAGGCGGTCAGCCGGCCCGCCTCGGGGCGGAAGGTCTGCACCGCCTTGATGAGCCCCAGCGTGCCGATGGACACCAGGTCGTCCTGCTCAACGCCGTCCTGGGCGTACTTCTTGGCGATGTGCGCCACCAGCCGCAGGTTGTGCTCGATCAGCGCGTTCGGGGCGGCGCTGTCCCCGGCGAACATCGCCTCGATCAGCCGCTGCTCCTCGGCCTTGTCCAGCGGCTTGGGAAAGGACGACCCGGCCCGCAGGTGCAAAAGCAACAGCCACCCGCCCCGCAAAAGCCATAACAGTAATTCGGGCAAAAACATAGGGCACCCTCCTTTTTGGAAGTCTGCCCTACATTCTATTCGGTTTTTGTCGAAGGGGTGACTGGCGCGCGGGCGCGCAAGCGCGCCCGCGCGCCAGTCAGAGTGGAGTGTGGAGTGTGGAGAGTGGAGTTTTTAGAATGCCCGACCTCACCGTAGGGACGCCATTCTTGGCGTCCGCCGTTCCCAACACACGTAGGGGCGATGCCCTCATCGCCCGCCCAGTCAGAATCCAAGGTTCCGTTCGGGCGGGCGGCGCATCGCCGTCCCTACGGAGGATGTGGCATCCGCGGACGCCATGAATGGCGTCCCTACGACGGGGACGGACCCGGGCGATGAGGGCATCGCCCCTACAGGCGGGCTATTCCTGTTCCCTGTTCCCTGTTCCCTCCCCTGTAACTCCACACTCCACTCTCCACACTCCACACTCATCTCTCCACTCTTCACTCTCCACTCTTCACTCTCAATTCCTCGGCCCTCTGCCGGTCGTACTCCTCCCACAGCGGGCGGTACTTGGCCACGTTGGCCTCGTGCTCGTCGCGGGTCTTGGAGAAGGCCAGCACGCCGGAGGTGGGCTCTGTGGCGCAGAAGTACAGGTAGTTTTCGTTGATGTACTCCATGTCCGGGGCCATGGCCGCCTGGAGCGCCGCCACGGAGGGGTTGCAGATGGGTCCCACCGGCAGCCCGGGCACGTAGTAGGTGTTGTAGGGGTTGGGGTCGCCGGTCTCCGACTCGGTGAGGGCCAGCTTCTTCACGCCGCTCATATAGGTGGCGGTGGGGTCGCTCTCCAGCTTCATGCCCAGCTTCATGCGGTTGTAGAACACCGCGGCCACGCGGCCGTAGTCCTCCTTGCGGGCGGCTTCCTTCTCGATCATGGACGCCAGCGTGACGATCTGATCCATGCTCAGGTTCGTCTCGTACTTCTCCACCTCGTGATAATTGCCCTCTTCGTCGGTGTAATACTCGGTGTTGTCGGCGTAGTACACGTCGTCGATGACGGTATTGTCCTGGTTGAGCATGGTGCGGATGATGCTCTCCGCCGAGGCGGACACGAACACCCGGTAGGTGTCCGGCGCCAGGTAGCCCTCCAGGGCGTACTTCCTGCCGCTCAGGGTGGAGTGGCTCTGGGCGTCCCGGAGCGCGTAGGAATTGCCCACGAACAGGTCCACGTTGTTGCACAGCCGGAGGAATTCTTCGGTGTTCTCCAGCGCCTCGATGCCGACCAGGTACTCGGCGATGTCCTCGCAGGTCCAGCCGGGCACGATGGTGATCACCCGCTCGTTGGTCTGGCTGCCGTTGGTGAGCTGCTCGATGATCTGGTTGACGTTCATGTTGGGCGACAGCCGGAAATTGCCGTAGCTGATGTCGTTGGTCAGCCCCCGGAACTGCACCAGATAGCGAAACACGCTGCGGTTGCGCAGGAGGTTCGCGTCCTCCAGCTTGCGGGCCACGGCGGTGACGGAATCGCCCTGCTCGATGCGGAAGTTGACCACCTCGGCGCTGTCGCTGACCGGGGCCAGGAAGGTGTCGTACACCTTCTCATAGCCTATGGACACCATGCCGATCACCAGCAGCACGCTGCACATGAAGATCAGCACCGGCCTGCCCAGCTTCCACAGCCAGGCGTACCAGTACATGCCGTAGGCGCGGTCCTCGTGCAGCGCCTCGATGCTGTAGCGCTCCGAGGTGAAGGACGGCTTCGGCTTCGGTTCGCCCTGGCGCCTGCGCTTCACACGTTTAGCCATGATTGACCTCCTTGGTTTAATGCTGCGTTACGACTGCGCCAGCATATCCAGATCCACCCCGGCCACGTCCGCCAGGATCTTGAAGATGTCCGACAGCATGCGCTGAAAGCGGAACTCCGCCATCAGATAGGCGCTGACGTCCGGGTTGAACTGCAGAAGCGCCCCGATCTGCGTCAGCCGCTGCATGTCCTCCTGGGGCATGCTCTCCCCCGCCGCCAGCCTGGCCTGCAGGCGGAACTGCAATTTCTTGTATTCGTCCAGCAGCGCCTTGTTGGTGCTGTCGTCGTAGGCGGTCTCTTTAAGGCGCATATACTCCCGGTACTCGTCGCTCTCCCTGAGGGCGCGGGCCAGGGCGTGGGCCTGATCATAGGGATTCATCGTATGCCTCCGTCAGATGTCCACGATGATCGGCAGGATCATCGGGTTGCGCTTGATGGCGTCGAAGATGTAGCGCTGCACGGACTCGCGCACGTCGTTCTTGAGACGGTTCCAGTCGGTGGAATCGACGGGCCCGAAGGCCTCGATGGCCCGCAGCGCGGCCTCCCGCGCGCCCTCCACCAGCGCGTCGGACTCCCGCACGTACACGAAACCGCGGCTGATGATGTCCGGCCCGGACACCACCGTGCCCAGGTCGTGGTCCAGGCCCATCACGACGATCAGCAGGCCGTCCTCGGCCAGGTGCTTGCGGTCGCGGAGCACCACCGCGCCCACGTCGCCGATGCCCAGGCCGTCGATCAACACGTTGCCGCTGGGGGCGACGCCGGTGACGTCGATGGACTTCGGCCCCAGCTCGATCACGTCGCCGATCTCCACCATGATGATGTCGTCGTCGCGCATGCCCAGCGCGCGGGCCAGGTTGGCGTGATGGTGCAGGTGCCGGTATTCGCCGTGCACGGGGATGAAGTACCTGGGCTTCACCAGCGAATGGATCAGCTTCAATTCCTCCTGCCGCGCGTGGCCGGAGACGTGCACCTCCGCCAGCGCCTCGTAGATCACGTTCGCGCCGATGCGTATCAGCTGGTTGATGACGCGGGACACGGATTTTTCGTTGCCGGGAATGGGGTTTGCGGAGAGGATCACCATGTCGCTTTCACGGATCTCCAGCTTGCGGTGCTCGGCGAAGGCCATGCGGGACAGGCCGCTCATGGGCTCGCCCTGGCTGCCGGTGGTGATGACGGTGATCTGGTCGTCCGGGTAGCGATCCAGATCGTCGGTGGTGATCAGCTTGCCCTCGGGGATCTTCAGATAGCCCAGCTGGGAGGCGATCCTGGCCACATTCACCATGCTTCGGCCGATCAGGCAGACCTTCCTGCCGTAGCGCACCGAGGAATCCACCACCGCCTGGATGCGGTTGACGTTCGAGGCGAACATGGCGATGATCACCCGGCCCGTGGCCTTGGCCATCTGCTGGTTGAAGGTGTCGGCCACCTTCTGCTCGGACATGGTGTAGCCCTGGCGCTCCACGTTGGTGGAGTCGCACAGAAGCGCCAGCACGCCCTCGTTGCCGATGGTCGCCAGGCGGCCCAGGTCGATGGGCGTGTCCGCCAGCGGGGTGTAGTCCACCTTGAAGTCCCCGGTATGCACGATGGTGCCCACCGGGGTGCGTATCGCCAGCGCGCAGGCGTCCGGTATGGAGTGGTTGACGTGTATGAACTCCACCGAGAAGCACCCGGCCCGTATCACGTCCCCCGCCTTGACCACGTTCAGCGGGGCCACGCCCGTCAGGCGGTGCTCCTTTAGCTTGTGCTCGCACAGCGCCAGCGTCAGCCGGGTGCCGTAGATCGGGGCGGGCACGTTGCGCATCACGTAGGGCACCGCGCCGATGTGGTCCTCGTGCCCGTGGGTGATGAAGTAGCCCCTGATTTTTTCAGGATTTTGCTGAAGGTAGGTGGTGTCCGGGATCACCAGGTCCACGCCCGGCAGGTCCTCCGTGGGGAATATCGAGCCCACGTCGATCACGATGATGTCCGGGCCGTACTCCAGTACGGTCATGTTCTTGCCGATTTCTCCCAGACCGCCCAGCGGTATGATCTTCAGCTTCGCTTCCCTGTTGTTTTTTTTGCTCAAAGCGCAGCCTCCTTTTTTGACAATTTCTTTCTATAATTCACGCCGCGACGCCCCGCGGACGCATCAATCGCAAACATGCTGAGCAACAGCATACCAATATTAGTATACCACACCCACTGTTAATTTGACAGCGCCGGGGCAGGAATTAACTGAAATTGCAAAATGGCCGCGCTTTTCTTTTGAAAACTATTTTATCAGCACCCACACCACCGGCCGGACGCCGCCGTTTTCATAGTGCACGTGGATGCCGAACTCGTACAGCGACCCGTCGTCGTACACCGCCACGGCGGAGAACAGGTTGCTGCCGGGGGTGCGCAGCCACCACCAGTCGCCCAGGGCGCGGTCATTCTGATCGGGGAAATACTTCTCCGCCTCGGGCACGCTGAGCACGTAGGCCTTATCCATGGTGTTGAGGCCGGCGTTGGTGTAGTACATGGCGTTGCGGGGGTTCTCCACCCGCACGGCGGTGATCTTCGCGCGCTCCGCCGGGGTGAACGCCTCCTCCAGGAAGGGGCCGTTCAGCCACTGGCGCAGGCTGCACTCGCGCCAGGAGGTGTCCGTGGGCGTGGCGTGGTAGGGCCTGCGGGTCACCGGCTCCTCCGCGAACAGCATGCGCATGCGCCCGCGCTCATCCAGCACCCGCCAGCGGATGGGCTTGCCCTCGAAGCTGCCGAAGGTCACGGTGTTGCCCACCATGTACGCGATCAGCGTCTCGCACTTCTGGATGTACTTCTCAGCAGCCTCCTCGCCGGATTCCTTGAACAGCCTGACGGCCTCCCGGAGATCGTCCGCGTTGGCATAGTGGGTGAATTTGTCCATCGCCTGGTCATAGATTTTGTTCATATCAATCCCTCGCTTCCGTATGATGGCATCATTATACCACGCCGTTTTAAGGGTTTCAATCCCCCGCGGCTGTCCCCTTTTTTCACGCTTGCTATTGATTTTCTTGATACCGGAGTGTACAATGGATACGGGGGTGATCCCGTGACGCTTCAAAACCTCAGATACGTGGTGGAGGTGGCCAACAGCCAGTCCTTCTCCAAGGCCGCCCAGTCGCTGTTCATGACCCAGTCCGCCCTGTCCGCGGCCATACGGGACGTGGAGGCCGAGCTGGGCATCACCATATTCCGCCGCACCAACCGGGGCGTGCAGATCACGCCGGACGGCGAGGACTGCCTCAAGTACTGCAAGGAGATCATCGAGCGCGCCGACTACCTCTCCATGCGCTACCAGAACCGGGGCAGCGCGCGCACCTACTTCTCGGTGTCGAGCCAGCACCTGCCCTTCGCCGTGCGCGCCTTCGACGAGCTTCTGGAGCGCATGGACCCTGCGGGCTACGACGTGGCCATCCGCGAGACCGAGACCATGCACATACTGCACGACGTCTCCACCGGCCGAAGCGCCCTGGGCGTGGTGGCCATGACGGAGCGGCAGCTTGTGCTGATCAACAAGTCGCTCTACATCCACGACCTGTGCTTCGACGAGCTGGCGCGGCTCAAGACCTACGTGTTCATGCGCCGCCGGCACCCGCTGGCGGACCGCGACGCCCTGACGCTCGACGATTTGCGCCCCTACCCCTTCGTGACCTACGACCAGAACCAGGCGCCGGACTACTACTCCGAGGAGAGCCTGTTCTTCGCGCCGATGATGAAGAACATCCACGTCTCGGACCGGGCCACCAAGATGTCCGTGATCCGCTCCGGCGACGCCTTCTCCGTGGGCGTCGATCTGCCCAACTTCAACCAGGACATCTACTTCAAGCGCCGCAACACCGAGATGGTGGCCATACCCTTTTCCGACCACCCGGAGCCGATACTCATCGGCGTGCTGACCCGCAACGGCCGCGCGCTGGGCGAGCTCGGACGGCAATATGTCGAACTGCTCAAATCCCACATCGAAAGGCTGCGCGTGCCCACCGCGCAATAGGGAGGGACCATGCCGAACATCGTCGAAATCACAGACTTCAACGCCCCGGAGCTGGACGTCTACTGCCGCCTGACGGAAAACCAGCTCAAAAGCCGCCTGCGCCCGGAGGAGGCGCTGTTCATCGCCGAGAGCCCCGTGGTCATCGCCTGCGCGCTGGACGCGGGGTGCGCCCCCGTGTCGATGCTGACGGAGCGCAGGCACATCACCGGCAAGGCCGCCGCGCTGATCGAACGCTGCCCGGACATCCCCGTCTACACCGCCGCGGACGACGTGCTCGCGCGGCTCATCGGCTATCCCCTCACCCGGGGCGTGCTGTGCGCCATGCGTCGGCCCGCGCCGAGGCGCGTGGACGAGGTCTGCGCCGGCGCCCGCCGCGTGGCCGTGCTGGAGAACATCGTGGACACCACCAACATCGGCGCGATATTCCGCTCCGCCGCGGCGCTGGGCATGGACGCCGTGCTGCTCACCCCCGCCTGCTGCGACCCGCTGAACCGCCGTGCGGTGCGTGTGAGCATGGGCACGGTGTTCCAGGTGCCCTGGGCGCGCCTCGACGCCTGGCCGGACGATACATTGACCGCACTGGGCTTCAGGACCGCGGCCATGGCGCTGACCGACGATTCCGTGCCCATCGACGACCCCGCGCTGATGGCGGAGCCCCGGCTCGCCGTCGTGCTGGGCACCGAGGGCGACGGCCTCGCCCTCGACACCATCGCCCGGTGCGACTACACCGTAAAAATCCCCATGGCCCACGGCGTCGATTCGCTGAACGTCGCCGCCGCCAGCGCCGTGGCGTTCTGGCAGCTCAGATTGCGAGAGGAGCCGCGCGCATGATACGCGATATCGTCCGGGATCAATTCTTCCTCCGTTTGCCCTCGCGCCCGGCTGCCGCCGCCAGCACCCTATCATTCTGTCATCTCAGATTGCGAGAGGAGGCGCGCGCATGATACGCGATATCGTCCGGGATCAATTCTTCCTCCGTTTGCCCTCGCGCCCGGCTGCCGCCGCGGATGTGCCCGTCGCGGATGACCTCATGGACACCCTCCGCGCCCATGCCGACTGCTGCGTGGGCATGGCGGCCAATATGATCGGCGAAAGCGTGCGCATCATCGCCTTCTCCGACAACGTCCGGTATGTGGAGATGTTCAACCCCACTATCGTAAAAAAGGACGGCCCCTTCGACTGCGAGGAAGGCTGCCTCTCCCTCGACGGGACCCGCCCCGCCCGCCGCTATAAGACCATAAAGGTCCAGTGGCAGACCCGCGATATGAAGCCCCGCACCAAAACCTTCGCAGGCTTCACCGCCCAGATCATACAGCACGAGATCGACCACCTCTCCGGCATCATCATATAGCCCCTCCCCCCAGCTCGCATAAAAACACGCATAAAAAAAGAGACCATCCACATGGATGATCTCGTGGGATCCGGCGACGACCTACCCTACCGGGCCGTTTCCAGCCAAGTACTATCAGCGTGCTGAGGCTTAACTTCTGTGTTCGGGATGGGAACAGGTGGATCCCTCAGGCTATTGTCACCGGAAACCAAACTGAGTTTGGATT
>JAFRFY010000179.1 GCA_017434085.1 Clostridia bacterium | reverse complement strand
GCGTCCGCGCAAGCGGGCCGCCGGCAGCGCCGCGCTGGCATCCGAAGGATGCGCGCGGGCTGGTCGCGCCTGCCGTAGGCAGTGGCGCGACTGCTGTCCAGGGGAGCTGTCGCCGACGAAGTCGGTGACTGAGAGGTCGTTATCTCATAAGAAAACGCGAAGTACCGCCATTATTGGTGTCCGCGGGCACTGAAACGCACGGGGCGGACGCCATAAATGGCGTCCCTACGGTCAGGACGCACTACGATGTAGAGGCGCCCGCCCGAGAGAATCGATGGATTCTGATTGGGCGGGCGCCGCATCGGTGCCCCTATTATATCTTGCAGGAGGGTAACCCCTACTCCCTACTGCCTACTGCCTACTCCCTAAATGCCTACCCCAACAGCTCCTCGAGCAGATCCGGGTCGGCCTCGCCGGTGACCTCCAGGTTGTGGTCCTTCTGATAGGCGCTGACGGCGGCGGCGCAGGTCTCGCCGTACACGCCGTCGGGCTCGCCGGTCAGGTAGCCCAGCTCGATCAGCTTTTGCTGGAGCTCGTAGGCGTACCAGGAGTAGGTGGTCTTTTTGAGGGTGGTGTACACCCGCTCATAGGGGGCCAGCGTGGGCACGGGGCGTCCCTTGGCGGGGGTGGCCAGTTCGCTCGTCTCGTTTGCGGGATAGCCGAACATCTCGTTCATGGTCACCAGCTTGTAGCCCTTCTTGACGACCCAGGGGATGAAGCGCTGGAGGATCTCCCAGTCCTTGTCGGTGGTGTGGAACAGGTAGATCGCGCCGGGCTTCAGTCCCTTGGCGAGCTGCTTGTCGGTGCCCTTGGAGCCGTCCACCGACCAGTGGGCGATGCCGTAGTAGCCCATCTGCTTGGCGTACATGTGCATGCGCTGGTCGTTGCGGGCGTCGCCGCCGCGGGGGCGCAGGAAGTGACACTGATACTCCTTGTCCAGTATGTGGCACAGCGTCATCTGCTGCTCGTAGATCTGCTCCGCCAGCCGCTTGTCCGTGCTGTTGTACAGGCCGCTGTGGGTGTAGGTGTGGTTCTCCAGCTCCATGCCCTTCTCCCAGGCGTACTTGAGCACCTGGGATTGCTCCGAGCGGATGACGTTCTCGCCGATGGGGAAGATGGTCAGCTTGCCGCCGTTATCGAGGGCGCAGTCCACGATGTTCTTGAGGTTCTCCGCCTGAAAGCAGTCGTCCACGGTGATGGCGATGATCTTCTCCTCGGTGTTCTCCGCGCGGGAGAACACGGGCAGAAAGCCCGGCTCGGCGCTGGGCCGTGTGGCGGCGCGGTCGGCGTTGGCCACGGGCTGGGATGCGCTCTCCGGCTCGGGGCTGGGTGTCGGGGCCCGGGTGGGCTCCGGCGTGGCGGCGTCCTCGTCGTCGTCGTCGGACGCATCCTCCGGGGTATCGTCCGCGGCCAGGGCGGTGGGCACGGGGATCGCCGTGGCGGCGGGGGCGTTCACGGGCTTGTCGCCGCCGCCTCCCCTGACCAGCAATGTAATGACGACGCTCAGCAGCACCAGCGCCACCAGCGCGCCGCCGCCGATGAGCAGCTGACGCTTGAATCGCGCGCGCGACCGCGCGCGGGAAAGTGTGGGTTTCTTGTAGGGCACGGTTATCGCCTCCTGATCAGGGTACAGCAAATATACATCATTATATGTATGATTATACCATCGCCCCGTTTTTGTGTCAATTAAACCGGCGGAATCGTCTACTTTTTCACACAATTGAGGTTGACATCCGCCACAGTTGGATGCTATAATTTTTGCCGATATTTTGACGATGCCATTTTCCGATAACAAAAGGAGATCATTCCCATGAACATCAAATCCGCCAACGAGCTGCGCAGCCTGTTCCTTAGATTCTTCGAGGAAAAGGGCCACGCCCGCATTCCGTCCGCCTCGGTCATCCCCGAGAACGACCCCACCGTACTGTTCACCACCGCCGGCATGCACCCGCTGGTGCCCTACCTGATGGGCGAGAAGCACCCGATGGGCAACCGCCTGACGGACGTGCAGAAGTGCATCCGCACCGGCGACATCGACGAGGTGGGCGACCCCAGCCACCTGACCTTCTTTGAGATGCTGGGCAACTGGTCCCTGGGCGACTATTTCAAGAAGGAAATGATCCCCTGGAGCTGGGAGTTCCTGACCAGCCCCGACTGGCTCGGCCTGGACCCCGACCGTCTGGCCTTCACCGTGTTCGAGGGCGACCAGGACTGCCCCCGCGACGAGGAGGCCGCGAACCTGTGGCGCCAGCAGGGCGTGAAGGACGAGAACCTGTTCTACCTGCCCAAAAAGCACAACTGGTGGGGCCCTGCCGGCATCACCGGCCCCTGCGGCCCGGACACCGAGATGTTCATCATCCGCGACCAGCCCCCCTGCGGCCCCGATTGCTCCCCGGCCTGCTCCTGCGGCCGCTACCTGGAGATCTGGAACGACGTGTTCATGCAGTATGAAAAGCAGGCCGACGGCACGTTCATACCGCTCAAGCAGAAGAACGTGGACACCGGCATGGGCCTGGAGCGCACCTACTGCGTGCTGATGGGCGCGAACACCGTGTACGAGACGGAGATATTCGCCCGCATCATCGGCAAGATCGAGGAGCTGTCCGGCAAAAAGTACGGCGAGAGCGAGGAGATCACCCGCGCCATACGCATCATCTCCGACCACATGCGCACCGCCACCTTCATCATCGGCGACGACCGCGGCGTCACCCCGTCCAACGTGGACCAGGGCTACGTGCTGCGCCGCCTGATCCGCCGCGCCGTCCGCCACGGCATGAAGCTGGGCCTGCCCGTGGGCGCAACCTGCGAGATCGCCCAGGTGATCATCGACCAGTACAAGGACGTGTACCCCGAGCTGGAGCGCAATTCCGCGCACATCCTGGAGCAGCTGAAACTCGAGGAGGACCGCTTCCAGCGCACGCTCAAGAAGGGCACTGCCGAGTTCGAAAAGGTCGTCGGCAACATGGAGCGCAAGAAGACCGCGCTGACCAACCTCAAGGCCGACAAGGCCAATCCGGACTTCGTGACCGCCGCCCTGCGCGTGCTGCCGCCCAGCCCGGACAACCTTCCCGTCATCGAAAAGGTGAAGGACGGCTCCCTCGACGACCGCACCATCGACCCCCTGCTCGCGGGCTGCGCCAAGATG
>JAFRFY010000178.1 GCA_017434085.1 Clostridia bacterium | reverse complement strand
GCCTCGCCGACCTGCCGGGCGTAGGCCCCGTCGCGGGCGGGACGGCCCCCTCCGGCGCCCCGGCTTGCGGGCGCTTCGGCGGAAGGGGCGCGACCGTCAGGCAGATGTCGGGCGGGGGGCGCGTACCAGTAGCGGTGGTCGTCCCGCTTAAACCGGGTATACAGCGCGTCGAGGTCGCCCCCGGAGCCGTCCAACAGGGCGTCGTACACCGACGCCGTCACGCGGGGGTCTGTATCCTCCGGCAGCGCCTCCGTGACGCGCCGCCGCGCCGCCCGGGCCTCCTTCGACGGGAACAGCTCGGTCCGCAGGTACTCCGCGGACAGGTCGCAGGCCAGGTCCCACAGCGGCCGGACGGCCCTCCGCGGCGGGACGAGGTGGCGAAACAGGCAGTGGATCAGCAGCTGCTGGACGTCCGCCGCCTCCGGCGCGACATCCGGATTGTAGAAGACGCGCCGTCCGTCCGTGGCCGGGCTCGATACGGCGGCGTCGGGGATGCGTTCCATGTTCTCCAGCGTCTCCCGCAGAAACGGATACCGCGCCCCCGCCCCGAAAAGGTGGCGCGAAAGGGCCGCCGCCGCGTCGTCCGACGTCCTGTTTTCGGCATTTTCCCGCACCGTGGCACCCCCGTCCCAATCGTATTTTTGGCCGGATGTTGCTGTCCCCCTCATAGGCGGGAAGTTGGCGGGGGACAGGCAATAGGGAATAGGCAATAGGCAATAGGAATAGCTGGGAGGGAACAGGAAGAGCCGGACCTACGACGGGTGTGGGTTCCTCCGGGCGATGAGGGCATCGCCCCTACAATAACGGGGTTCCGGGCGATGAGGGCATCGCCCCTACATCCGGCTGAGCACTCCACTCTCCACACTCCACTCTCCACACTCCACTCTCCACTCTCCACACTCCACTCTCCACTCTCCACACTCCACACTCAATCATTCTACCCCGATCTTCATCACGACGGGCATATTCGTCCTCATATCGCACCGGATATGCAGGCCGGTTTCGTCGCGCTTCCACGATACGGGCGTGGTCGCGCCCAGCGCCTCCACATCCCGTATGATCCCGTGGAAATGGGCCTGCCGGGAGGCGTCCTGCTCGGCCAGGGAGGCGATGCGGTATTCGCCGTTTTCGGCGCACTTGAGTATGATGGCGTACAGATACCCGCCCGCCGTCGTAAAGCGTATGTCCCCGGGCGTGAAGCGCTTCTTGATGCCGTCCGAAAACTGCCCCTCCACGATCTGCGTGGGGCCCTCGCCGTATTTTCGCCAGGTACGCGCGCCGTAGATCGCCTCGCCGTTGACCCGCAGCCAGTCGCCGATCTTCTCGAGCACCGCCGTGTCCTCCGGCGTGAAGGTCCCGTCCGCCCTCGGCCCCACGTTGAGCAGCAGGTTACCGTTCTTGCTGACGATGTCCGCCAGGTCGCACACGATGTCCTCCGCGGGGCGATAGACGTTGTTTACCGTGTGGCACCAGGAGTTGAGCGCGACGGCGGTGTCCGTCTGCCAGCAGTAGGGCTTCACGTCCGCGAACTGCCCCCGCTCCACGTCCGGCACGGCGCAGCCGAACTGGAAGGCGTCGTGCTTGTAGGTGATCACGACCTCCGTTTGCCACTCCGCGGCCCGGTTGTAGTAGTAGGCGGCGAACTTCTTCAGGTACGGCCGCACGGCGCCGTGCTGGACCCACCAGTCAAAGTAGAATATCCGGGGCCGGTAGCGGTCCACCAGCTCGCAGCAGCGCATGAGCCAGTCCTCCAGAAATTCCCGGGAGGGCGCGGGCGCGCTGAACAGGTCCTGGAAGTCCCCCTCCGGCATGGCGGGCCAGTACAGATCGCCCCTTTGCAGCGGCTCGCGGACGTCGCTGTCGAACGCCCGGCCGTGCCCCATGAAGAACCAGTGCTCCGCCCGGTGGGAGGAGCAGCCCACGGTCATCCCCCGGGCCTGGCACGCCAGCGCAAGCTCCCCCAGCACGTCGCGGCGCGGCCCCATCTCCCAGGCGTTGAAGCGGGACAGGGCGCTCTTGTACATCTGGAAGCCGTCGTGGTGCTCCGCCACCGGTACCACGTATTTCGCCCCCGCCCGGGCAAACAGGTCCGCCCAGGCGTCCGGGTCGAATTTCTCCGCCTTAAACAGCGGGATGAAGTCCTTGTAGCCGAATCTGCGGTGCTCCCCGTAGGTCTTGATATGATGCTCATACTCCGGGGAGCCCTGTATGTACATGTTGCGGGGGTACCACTCGTTGCCGAAGGCCGGCACGCTGTACACGCCCCAGTGGATGAATATGCCGAACTTCTGCCGCCGGAACCACTCCGGCACGCGGTAGCGCGACAGCGACGCCCAGTCCGCGCCGTAGGGCCCGCCCCCGATGACGGCGTCGATGTCTTTGAGCCAGTCCTTCATCGTCCTTCCTCCCGTCCGTGTCAATGCCCGTCCATGCCGCACAGCCTGTAAAGCCCCGCGACCTCCTCTTCCGTCAGAGGCCTGCAATCGCCCGGGGCGAGGGCGTCGTCCAGCGTCACGCAGCCGATGCGCAGGCGGTGCAGCCGGGTGAGCGGATGCCCCACGGCGGCGAACATGCGCTTGACCTGGTGAAACTTGCCCTCGGTGAGGGTCACGTCCGCCACGGAGCCCGCGTCGTCCGCGGCGAGGATCGCAAGCCCCGCGGGCCTGGCGGTGAAGTCGGACAGCGCCACGCCCCCGGCGAACCGGGCCGCGTCCGCCGCCGTCAGCCGGCCCTCGCACCAGGCGCGGTAGACCTTCTCCGCCTTCCATTTGGGCGATATGAGCCGGTGGGCGAGCTGGCCGTCGGTGGTCATGATCACAAGCCCCGTCACGTCCCGGTCCAGCCGCCCCACGGGGCCCGGGTTCCGCTTCTTTATCGGCTCCGGCAGCAGGTCCGCCACGGTGGGCAGCCGCTTATCCTCGGTGGCGGTCAGCACCCCCGCGGGCTTGTGTACCATCACGTACACCTCCCCCGCCTGCACGCGCACGCCGTCCACCGAGACGTCCGCGGGGTCCACCTGCGCGGCCGCGTCCCGGACCACCGCGCCCTGCACGCGCACGCGGCCCGATGCGACGGCCCGCTTCGCCTCGGCGCGCGTGAGGCCCGAAAGCGCCGCCGCCCTGTCCAGTCTCATGGGGCACCCCTCCTCTTTGCGGGAACAAAGTTGCGGTATCAACCGTCTGATGGTTATCATGAGTATACCATCCTGCGAGGATGATCGTCAACATGGAGGCCGTCATATGAAGCGGAAGAAGAGGCGCCGGGACTGGCGCACACCGGCGGTGATGCTGGCGCTGCTGCTTTCGGGCATCGCGGCGATACTGCTGATCCAGCCCTGGGACAGCCGCGCGGCGATGGTCGCAAACCCCACGCTGAACCCGGAGGTGACGCCCCGGGTGGAGCTGGTGGACCTCGCCGCCTCAAGCCCCGCCTACCTGCCGGTGGTGCGCCGGGGCGAGACCGACGAGAAGGTGATCGCCATCACGGTGGACGACTGCTACCAGGTGGACAATCTCAAGAAAATACTCACCGTGGCGCACCGGAGCGGCGGCAACCTCACGCTGTTCCCCATCGGCGAAAACCTGTCCAAGCCGGGCATGGCGGAGGTGCTGCGCGGCTGCGTGTACAAGCTGGGGGACGAGGTCGAGAACCACACCTGGAGCCACCAGCGCGTGTTTCGCCTGCCCGAAAACGAGATGGCCGCGGAGATCTGGAAGCAGCGCGCGGCGCTGTGCAAGATCCTCGGCGCGAACTACGAGCAGCACTTCTTCCGGCTGATGGGCGGCGACGGGGAGACCGACCTGCGCACCCACAACTACCTGGACCAGCTGGGCTACAGGGGCATCGCGTCCTGGTCGATCTCCGGCTCCGACGCCAAAATGGACCAGATCAGGGAAGCGCTCAAGCCCGGGGCCATATTCCTGTTCCACTGCACCGACGCCGACACCCAAAAGCTTTATGAATTCATCCCCTACGCCGTGTCCCGGGGCTATAAGCTGGTGACCTTAAACCGGCTCATGGGCTTTGAGGACAACGCCCTCTCCCCCTATACCGAGCAAGAGATGCCCCGGCCCCGGCCCTACGAGGAGGACTACCGCGCCCACAAGCCGGGGGACTACGCCTGGAACGTGGTCCGGCTGCAAAACGCCCTGCGCGCCATGGGCTGCCTCGATATGGAGGGCCCCTCCACCGGCTACTTCGGCCAGCAGACCGCCGACGCGCTCAAGCGGTATCAGTCCCGCGCCGGGCTGCCCGTCACCGGCGTGGCCGACAGCGAAACCCTGCGGCGGCTCTCCGCCTGCCCCGGTTGGGCGTAGCGCGGCCCTTTCTGCCAATTTTGACCATAATAAGACGAAAAACACTAAATTTCACATTTTTTTCAGAGGATTGCATCACAATTATACCCGTCCCTATGCTATAATTTATGGCATAGTATGTTTAAAAGGGATAATTGCCCCATCTCTCTGAAAGGAATGAGACGCCATGCCGAAATGCCTCCTGCGGTATTTGTGCGCGCTGGTTTCAGTCATGGTACTGACGATGTCGTGCGGCGTGGCGAATGCCGTGGTGCACTTTCTGGAGAAAAAGGACATCAAAAAGAGCGAGCTGGCCCGGGCGACGCTGAAATATGTATATGCCTACAGCATAAAGGTCTACGACATGCCCACCAAGGAGTCCGACGTGCGCGAGATCGTGCCCTACGCCAAGGAGATCATCGTGCTGGAGGAAAAGCTGGGCTGGGCCAAGGTGCTGACCATCAACGACCGGGTGGGCTTCTGCAACGCCAAGCAGCTGACCGACGTCAACCCGAACAACCTGCACACGCCCGTCTACTCCCAGCAGAAGGACGTGCCGGTGTACCTGCGCCCCTCGGTGGACGCGCCGCTGATCGACTACCTGATGCGCAACCAGAAGGTAGAACTGATATCCATGACCCCCATGGGCGACTGGATGCGGCTCAAAAAGGGCAAGTACTACGGCTACGTGCAGCGCCAGCGCATGGACTACGAGCGCTACAAGAAGGGCACCCGGGCGTGGATCGGCTGCGAATCGGCGAAGGTCTACTACGACCCGGAGCTGGACTCCGTGCTGGGCACGCTGTACTTCGGGCAAAAGCTGTGGCTGGTGGACAAGACCGGCACGCGGGCGAAGATACGCTCCCCCCGGGGCCTGATCGGCTATTGCGACCTGGAGGCCATCACCGACAAGGACCCCAACGGCCTGGACCAGATCGTCTACACCCAGGTGAGCGGCAACTACCTGTTCACCTCCTCTACCGACATCAGCGGACGCCGCAACGTGGAGGTCAACGCGGAGATGACGCTGGTGGCCGTGGACAAGAACAATTTCTGGGCCAGGGTGCTCTACAACGGCGATTATTACTACGCGCCCTACGTGTACCTCGGCCACGAAAAGCGACTCGGCGACTACAAGCGCGTGCGCACCTCCCAGGCCGCCGTGCTCCGCGAGGGCACCAAGCACTCCAGCGCCGTGGTGACCGCGCTGCCCGCGGGCACCGACCTGTGGCTCATCGGCGCCACGGACAACCGCGCCAAGGTCACCACCTCCCCGGACGCCAACGGAAAGCGCTACACCGGGTATGTGGATTTGCAGTCCATCAGTTAGGGAGGATGACAAAGCGTCCATGCCGTTTTTCGACATGGACGCTTTGCTTTACATTTTTTCCACCATCTCCCGGATCTCCCGGCTGCCCAGCAGGGCCGGGGTGAGCAGCGCGGCCACGACGACGCCCGCCGCGCCCTGCGCCAGGTTGCCGGGGATCTCCGCCGCGGCGGCGAGGCCGTAGCCCAGGACCGCCCCGGTGTAGGCGAAATAGCCCAGCGCCATCACAAGCTCCCCGCAGATGCCCGCGACCGCGATGCGCAATACCGGCCCCCGCCCGGCAAGGGCGCGGCGGTACAGCTGTGCCGCGAGCAGCGCCGTCAGCGCCTTGACGGCCAGCGTGCCCGGCGCGTAGGCCGGATAGCCCGAGAGCAGGTCCGCCAGCATCGAGCCGACGCCCGCCGCCAGTGTGCCGTACACCGGTCCCAGCAGAAACGCGCTCAGCAGCACGATGCCGTCCCCCAGGTTGAGATACCCGCCGGTGGGCGAGGGGATGCGTATGGTCATCGTCGCCACGCACACCAGCGCGGCGAACAGCGCGGTCAGTACGACGCGAAACGTGGAAGTATTCTTCATAAATCCTACCTCCCTGATTGGTTATATGATATCCCAATCGCCCCCTTTCTGTAAGCCTGTTTCGCGTAATAATGGGTTAAAAGGGCGTTATTAATCCCTCCCTTGAAAACCCATTTTCGCTATGCTATAATTATTATGGCAGAATACGAAAGGGAGGTCTGTCGCATGCTGGTCATCGGCGCGATCTTTGTGGATGTCAAGGGCTTTTCCCTCGGGACCTACCACCCGGAGGGCACGAACATCGGCGACGTTCAGGTGGTGCCCGGCGGGGTGTGCCGCAACGTGGCGGAGGACCTGGCGCACATGGGCTTTGAGGCGCAGTTTGTCAGCATGGTGGACGACACCGCCCTAGGCCGGGACGTGAAGGACAGCCTGTCGGCGCTGGGCATCGACACGGCCCACGTGGTGGCCGCGCCCAAGGGCATGGGCATGTGGCTGGCGATACTGGACGAGCACGGGGACCTGCGGGGCTCCATCTCCCGGCAGCCGGATTTTTCGGCGCTAGAGGATTACATCGGGCGCGAGGGCGAGGCGATGGTGGCCGCCTGCGACGGCATCGTGCTGGGCTACGACACCAACGCCGCCATCACCTCCCGCATGATCGCGCTGGCGGAGCGCTTCGACAAGCCGATCTACGGGCTGGTGGGCAACATGGGCGTGCTGCTGCGGCACACGGAGTACCTGCGCAAGTCCACCTGCTTCATCTGCAATGAGATCGAGGCGGAGAAGCTCTTCGACCGCCCGCTCATGGACCTGAACCCGGAGGAGATGCTGTCCGTGCTGGTGCAGGAATCCCGGAGCCTGGGGGTGCCCGCCATGGTGCTGACCATGGGGGCCCAGGGCGCGGTGTACGTGGATCATCGCACCGGCGAGTTCGGCGGCTGCCCCGCCCAGTCCGTGGACATGGTGGATTCCACCGGCGCGGGGGACGCCTTCTTCTCCGGCACCGTGGCGGCGCTGATGCGCAAAATGCCGCTGTCCCAGGCCGTGCGCGTGGGCACCGAGCTGGCCGCGCGCACGCTGCGCACCTCCGGCTCCAGCTGCCCGCCGTCCACGGACCTGCTGACGGAAGAGATATAGGAGGCCGCCATGCGCATCATGCTTGCGGGAATGTCCAGCGGCTGCGGCAAGACCACCGCGACCCTGGCGCTGCTTCGGGCGCTGAGGGACCGGGGGCTGCGCGTCGCGCCGTTCAAGTCGGGGCCGGATTACATCGACCCCGGCTTTCATCGCGCGGCCTGCTCTCGGGTGAGCCACAACCTGGACGAGTGGCTGTGCTCCCCCGACGCGGTGAAGCGCATCCTCCAAGCCGGCTCGGCGGACGCCGACCTGGCCGTGATCGAGGGCGCCATGGGCATGTACGACGGCGTGGGCGGGGGCTCCCGCTGCTCCGCGTACTCGCTTGCGAAGCACACCGGCACGCCGGTGATCCTGGTGGTGGACGCCGCCGGGTCCGCCGCCAGCGCCGCCGCCACCGCGCTGGGCTTTTTGAAGTACCGGGAGGACAGCGGCATCGCCGGGGTGTTCGTCAACCGCGCATCCGGCGAGCGCCACTACGAACTGGTGAGGGAGGCCGTGGCCGCGATCGGCCTGCCCTGCGTGGGCTGGATGCCCAAGGACCGCGCGCTGCACATGCCGGACCGCCACCTGGGGCTGGTGCCCGTGGAGGAGCGCCCGGATGTGGAGGCCCAGATCGCCCGCGCCGCCGGGCAGATCCGCATCGACACCGACGCCCTGGCCGCCGTCGCCCGCGCCGCCGCGCCCATCGACGTTCCGCCGATGGACCTCCCGCCGCTGTTTAAGGGCAGGCGCGTCGCGCTGGCGAAGGACGCCGCCTTCACCTTCACCTACGAGGCCAACCTGATGGCGCTTCGGGCCATGGGTGCGGAGCTCCTGCCCTTCTCCCCGCTGGCGGACCGCGCCCTGCCGGAGCCTATCGACGCGCTGTACCTGCCCGGGGGCTTCCCGGAGGTGTTCGAGGACGCGCTCAGGGCCAACGATCCCATGGTCCAATCGATCAAAAGCGCCGTGGAATCCGGGCTTCGGGTCTATGCCGAGTGCGGCGGCATGCTGTACCTGTCGATGATCGGGGCCATCCCCGTCAAGTGGCACATGACCGAGCGCCTGCAGCGCTTCGGCTACGTCACGGTGACCGACGGGGACGGCTATTCCTTCCCGGCCCACGAGTTCCACCACTCCGTCACCGAATCGGCGCTGCCCCGGCGCTTCACGGTGGAAAAGCGTGGCGATCGCTACCCCGAGGGCTACGTCTATAAAAACACGCTGGCGGGCTATCCCCACATCCACTTCTACGAGCGGCCCGAGCTGGCGGAAAGGCTATTCTTATGACGGTCATACACGGCGGGAACGTCTGGCAGGGGCAGGGCCCCGACGCATGGCTGGATTTCTCCGCCAATCTCAACCCCGACGGCCCGCCCGCATGGGTGCGGGAGGCCATGGCGCGGGGCATCGACCGCGCCAGATACTACCCCGATCCCCGCGGCGCGGCGGCGCGGCGCGGCGTGGCGGCGCACCTGGGC
>JAFRFY010000019.1 GCA_017434085.1 Clostridia bacterium | reverse complement strand
CCTGTCGGCATTACTCTGAGTAAACTTGCTACACCAATCATCTCCATTACACAGTACCTCCACTGATATCTGTGTCTGGAGTATATCATACAGGCGCAAAGAAGTCAACACTAAGTTAGTGCATATGGGGCGATGCCCCCATCGCCCGCATGGCACATGTATGTTTCAAATACTGACAGCTCACGCCTCGATCCCGTACCCCGCCCGTTCAAGCGCTTCCAGCGCCCTGTCGAGGTTTTCCGCCTTCACGAGGATGTAATCGGTATTATAGGTCGAAACGGCGAATATGCCGATGCCGTTTTCCGCCAGTACGGCGGACAGCTTTGACAGTATGCCGATCAGGGAGAAGTCCAGCGGGCCCTGTATGCGGAAGGCCCGCCAGCCGTCGTCGCGGCTGAGCGCGTTCGCCGGCGCGTCCTGCGTCCTGCACACCAGCGACAGCTCCTCGTCGGTCTTCCCGATAAAGCAAAAATCGGCGTTCAGGTCGATATCCTGAACCGAGGCCGCCTTGCACACCGTCAGCGAATGCGGCAATACTGTAAGCTTCACGGGCCGGGCCCTCCTTCACTTGTGATACGGCTCGCCGGTGCGGATGCGCTCGGCGCGATAGAGCTGCTCCAGCAGTATCACGCGCATGAGACCGTGGGGAAAGGTGAGGTTGGAAAAGGACAGCCGCAGGTCGGCGCGGCGGAGCACTGCGTCCGAAAGGCCGTTGGAGCCGCCGATGACGAACACGTTCCGCCGCCCGTCGCCGGAGAGCGCGGCGAGCATCCGCGAAAGCTTCACGGAATCCGGCGCGTCGGCCCGTATGCACAGGGCGATCACCCGGTCGCCCGGGCGCACGTGCTTCAAAAGCGCCTGCCCCTCTTTGTCCATGACCTGCCTGATCTGGGCGTCGCTGGCCTTCTCCGGGGCGGGCAGGTCGTCCACCTGTATGATATCGTATTTGCCATAGCGGGACAGGCGCTTCAGGTATTCCTCGCAGCCCTGCTGCTGCCACTTTTCTTTGAGCCTGCCCACGCAGAGCATGGTTCCGTTCACGCTCACACCCCCATCAGCACCAGCGTGCAGGTCGCCGCGAACACCATGCCCAGTATAGCCAGCAGCGCCCACTCGCGCTTGCGCAGGGGCTCGCGGATGCGGGGCACCGTCACGACGCCCAGCGCCCGGCGGCGGCGGTCCAGCGCACGCAGCAGCAAGAACATCAACATCGCCGCCAGCGCCACGTTCACGGCCACGGAGGACAGGAGCGCCGCGTCGGGGGCGGAACTGGCGGCGTCGCTGTCGGCGGCGGGCAACAGGTACAGTGACAGCAGTATCAGCGCGTTGTACACCGTGTGGTAGGCGATGCCGGCGTAGAGCGAATCCAGCGCGAACACCAGAAACGCCGAGGTCGCCCCCACCAGCAGGTAGGCGGGCAGGCCGTACACATTGCCGTGCATCAGCGCGAATATAGCCGAGGATACCCCTATCGCCAGCCGCGTGCCCCGGCTCTCAAAGGCGGAGAACACGAACCCGCGGCACAGCAGCTCCTCAAATATGGCGGGGATGGCCGCCGAGTGGAGTATGGCCAGCGTGAGCGCCCGGGAGGAGCCGATCTCCACGGACACCCGGGGCTCCCGCAGGCCGACGGCGTTCAAGAGCATCGCCCACACGCCGTCCAGCGCGCTGGCGAGGTAGACGCTCAGCATCGCCGCGAGGATCACCGCCAGCGTGGACAGCGTCGGCATCGGGTTGAGCCGCAGCGACGCCGACAGCCCCGGGCGCTTTATACCGTACAGCGCGATGGGCAGCCCCACGAAGGGCAGGTAGTATATCGCGTCGAACAGGAATTCCCGCCCGGTCTGGTCCGGAAAGGACAGTCGCGCGGCCAGCAGGCTGGCGATCCACAGCCCCGCGGTGGCCAGAAGCGCCACGGCCGTCGCGGCGAATATCGTCGGGCGCGGGCGTTCCACGAGCGTCCGCAGGGCGTTTTGCCGATCCTCCATGGGCTATACGTTGAACCGGAACAGCGTCACGTCGCCGTCCTTCATCACGTAGTCCTTGCCCTCGGAGCGGATCAGGCCCTTCTCCCTGCAGGCGGCCATGCTGCCCTCGCGGACCAGGTCGTCGTAGGGCACGATCTCCGCGCGGATGAAGCCCCGCTCGAAGTCGGAGTGGATCTTGCCCGCGGCCTGGGGGGCCTTGGTGCCGTTTTCGATGGTCCAGGCGCGCACCTCCTTGGGCCCGGCGGTGAGGTAGCTGATGAGCCCCAGCAGGCGGTAGCCCAGCACCACCAGCCGGTCCAGGCCGGATTCGCCGATGCCCATGTCGTCCAGGAACATCTGCTTCTCGTCCGGCTCCATCTGGGAGATGTCCTCCTCCACCTGGGCGCAGATCACCAGCACCTCCGCGCCCTCGGCGGCGGCGATTTCCTTCACCGGCCTGACCAGTTCGATGCTGTCCTCGTCCTTGCCGAGGTCCGCCTCGCCGATGTTGGCGGCGTAGATGACCTTCTTCATGGTCAGCAAAAACCAGTCGTGCACGGCGGCAAGCTGGTCCTCGTCCAGCGGCGCGGTGCGGGCGGGCTTTCCGGCGTTCAAGTGCTCCAGCACGATCTTGCCGGCCTCGGCCTCCACGGCGTACTTCTTCTCGCCCTTCTTGAGCATGACGGCGGCCTTCTCGGCGCGCTTGGTGACGGTCTCGATGTCCGCGAGTATGAGCTCGGTGTTGATCACGTCGATGTCCCGGGCGGGGTCCACGCTGCCGTCCACGTGAATGACGTTTTCGTCCTCAAAGCAGCGCACCACGTGCACGATGGCGTCCACCTCGCGGATGTGGGAGAGGAACTTGTTGCCCAGGCCCTCGCCGTGGCTCGCGCCCTTCACCAGGCCCGCGATGTCCACAAATTCCAGTGTGGCCGGGGTGTACTTCTCCGGGTGATACATCTCCGCCAACACGTCCAGCCGCTTGTCCGGCACCGCCACGATGCCCGTGTTCGGCTCGATGGTGCAGAAGGGATAGTTCGCCGCCTGCGCGCCCGCGCAGGTGATGGCGTTGAACAGCGTGCTCTTGCCCACGTTTGGCAGGCCCACGACGCCTAATTTCATAATTCCTCACATCTCCTTGTT
>JAFRFY010000177.1 GCA_017434085.1 Clostridia bacterium | reverse complement strand
GACCATGGCCTCGGGCTCGTCGGGCAGCGCCCGCCCCAGCGCGCGGGCAACCGCCGGCCGCCGCAGCGCCGCAGGAAGCCCCAGGGCCGCTTCTACGCCTTCATCGCGCTGGTCGCGGTGGTGCTGGTGGCGGTGATACTGCTCGTCACGCGGCCCGGCAGGCAGCCCGATCTGCCGGTCAACAACCCCGTGACGCCCACGCCGACGCCCATGGCGGCCGCTGACACCGGCTTTAACAGCGAGCCGGACGCCGAGCCGGAGCAGCAGACCCAGTACGCCAGCATCTCCGAGATGCTCTCGGACACCGGCAACCAGGTCGAGGGCCTGTCCGCCGACAAGATGGTCAAGGTCGAGGGCCTGAGCATCAAGGAGGGACTGCCCTCCGAGTGGATGAACGTGCTCTTGCTGGGCACCGACGAGCGCATACTCTCCGAGTCCGGCCGCACCGACGCCATGATGATCTGCTCCATCAACACCAACACCGGCGAGGTGAAGCTGACCTCCATCATGCGCGATCTGGGCGTGACCTTCGACAACATCGGCGAGTTCAACGGTACCTACGGCATCAACGCCGCCAACTTCTTCGGCGGCCCCAAGCTGGCCATGAAGACCGTCAACGAGCTGTTTGACATGAACATCCAGAACTACGTGATGGTCAACTTCTTCGGCTTCGGCAAGATCGCCCAGCGCCTGGGCGGCGTGGAGGTGGACATCACCGAGGACGAGATGAAGATCATCAACAAGGACATCGTGGCCCAGTTCAAGATGGCCTACCGGGAGGGCATCACCGACTTCGACCCCGAGCAGGTCAAGCTGGAGACCTACGGCCCGAACACCCACTTAAACGGCAACCAGACCCTGGCCTACGCCCGCATCCGCCATTTGGACGGCGGCGACTATATGCGCACCACGCGCCAGCAGATCGTATTGAGCAAGCTGCTGGAGAAGGCCAAGAAGCTGTCGCTGATCGACCTGGCCACGCTGGGCGCGGAGATGCTGCCCATGGTCAGGACCAACATGGACCTCGACTTCATCCTCAAGATCGCCGGGACCGTCATGAACAACGGCATCTCCAACTTAAAGACCTTCCGCCTGCCCGTCAACGGCACCTACAAGGAGGAGGTCCGCAAGGAGAAGAGCCTGCTGTGGGACTGCGATTACGCCACCAACGCGGTGAAGCTCTACGATTTCATCTACGAATGATCATACCCCAAGGCCCCGCCGGAAGGCGGGGCTGTTTTTTTGTTCCTCTGTTCACAAACGCGCCGGTTGTTTAAACTCTGGTAAAGTATTAGCGCATTTTACCGACGAAAATTGAAATCCACGCGCGGATACTGTATAATAATGCAGAATACATACCATGAAGGTACTTCATGAAAAGGGGAATGTCGAATGAATTTCGCAGAGCTGTTTGTGTTCATACTGTACCTGGTCGCCATGATCGGCATCGGGCTGTACTTCTTCCTGAGGTCCAAGGGCGCCAATGAGAAGGACTACTTCCTCGGCGGCCGCCAGATGGGCGCGTGGGTTTCCGCGCTGTCCGCGGGCGCCTCGGACATGTCGGCGTGGGTGCTGATGGGCCTGCCGGCGTCCATCTACGCGGCGGGCCTGGGCAAGGCGTGGATCGCCATCGGCCTGATGATCGGCTACGCGCTGAGCTGGGTGATCGAGGCCCCGCGGCTTCGCCGGTTCTCCATCGTGGCCAACGACTCCATCACCATCCCGCAGTACCTGACCAACCGCTTCCTGTCCAAGAGCAAGGCGCTGCAGATCGTGTGCGCCGTGATATTCATCGTGGCCTACACCATCTACGCGGCGTCCTCCATCAAGGCCTGCGGCACGCTGTTCAACACGGTGCTGGGCATGAACGCCACGGTGGCCATGTACCTGGCGGCGGCCATCATCATCGGCTACACCTTCCTGGGCGGCTTCTCCGCGGTGTGCTGGACCGACTTTTTCCAGGGCATGCTGATGCTGGCCGCGCTGCTGATCGCGCCGATATTCGCCTGGAGCCTGATAAAGACCGGCCAGGTGCAGGCCAGCACCGCCTTCCCGGAGCACTTCTGGAGCTTCGCCGCCGACTGGCGGGACATCCTCTCCGGCCTGGGCTGGGGCCTTGGCTACTTTGGCATGCCGCACATCATCATACGCTTCATGTCGGTGCGCTCTGAGGAGGAGCTGCGCAAGTCCAGCGTCATCGGCATCTCCTGGACGCTGATCATACTGGTCATGTCCGTGCTGTCCGCCTGCGTGGGCCGCATGTTCTTAGGCGAGATCAGCGACAGCTCCACCGTGTTCATCCAGCTGACCCGGCGCATCTTCCCGCCGCTGGTGTCCGGCGTACTGCTCTCGGCCATACTGGCCGCCTCCATGAGCACGGCGGACTCCCAGCTGCTGGCGGCGTCCTCCGCCTTCGCCTCCGACGTGTACAAGCCCGTGTTCCGCCCCAAGGCCACCGATAAGGAGATGCTGTGGGCCGGGCGCGCGGTGGTCATCGGCATCGCCGTCATCGCGCTGATCATCGCCTCCAATCCCAACAGCGGCACCATCATGGGCCTGGTGGAGAACGCCTGGGGCGTGTTCGGCGCGGCCTTCGGCCCGGCGATACTGCTGAGCCTGTTCTGGCGCGACCTGACCTTCGTCGGCGCGACCGCGGGCATCATCGTCGGCGCGGCGACGGACATCATGTGGCTGACCTTCATGAGCTCCACCGGCATCTACGAGATCATCCCCGGCTTTGCGATGGGCCTGATCGCCACCGTGCTGTTCTCCAAGCTGTCCGGCAAGCCCGAGAAGGAAGTGCTCGCGCTGTTCGACCGCGCCAGCAGGGGTTAATCGGCAAGCCGTCGCACAGCCGCGGGCAGGGTCGTCCGCCCGCATAAAACGCCACGATTCGCGCAAACTACGCACACAACGAGAAGTGATGCAAGCAGTTTGAGCAATCGGAGGCGTTTTTTATGCGAGCAACGGGCATTGTCAGGCGGATAGACGAGCTGGGACGGGTGGTCATTCCCAAGGAAATACGGCGCACCCTGCGCATACGCGAGGGGGACCCGCTGGAGATATTTACCGATCACGACGGCGAGGTGGTGTTGAAGAAGTATTCGCCCATCGGGGAGATCGCGGCGATCGCCAAGGATTACACCGATTCGCTGTACCGCACGCTGGGGCACGTGGCCCTGATCAGCGACCGGGACGCCATCGTGTCCAGCTCCGGCGCGGGCAAGCGGGACTACGCGGAGAAGGGTTTGAGCCCCGAGGCGGACCAGGCGCTGTCCGGGCGGCAGCAGATGATACTGAACCTGTCCTCGGGGGCGAGGCTTCTGCCCATCACCGCCGACGACCGGGTGGAGAACTACTCCGCCCAGGTGATCACGCCGATACTGGCCGACGGGGAGATCATCGGCGGGCTGTTCTTGCTGAGCAAGGAGTCCGGCCAGCAGATGACCACCATCGACCAAAAGGTGGCCGAGACCACCGCCAGCATCATCGGCAGGCAGATGGAGCAATAATAGTATTAACATTGATGTGCTATAATCCCTCCCGTGGAGCGAAGGCTCCCGGGAGGATGATTGTATGGGTGCGATAACGGTTGTGGGCGCGGGCTGGACGAAGGGCCAGCTGACGCTGGAGGCCGCGGAGGCGCTGACCTCGGGCGCGCGGGTGATGCTGCACACCGGGCGCTGTGGGTGCGCGGAATGGCTTAGGGAGCATGGCGTTCCCTTTGAGACGCTGGACGGGCTGTATGAGGCCTGCGACGACTTCGACGAACACGCCCGGGCCGCCGCAAAGGCCGTGCGGGACGCCGCGGCGGAGGGCGACGTGGCCTACGTGGTGTTCGACGTGCGGGACCGCAGCGCGGTGGCGCTGGCCGCCGGGGGTGACGTGCGGGTGATCGCCGGGCCGCCCGCCGAGGGCGCGCTGCTGGCGCTGGTCGCCGGGGAGACGCGCTGCGTGGAGGCGTCGGACTGGGAGTCGTTTCACCTGACCGCGCGGGAGAACTGCTTCGTCCGGGAGATCGACGGCCAGGCGCTGGCCTGCGAGGTGAAGCTCAAGCTGATGGAGGTCTACCCGGAGGAGAGCGAGATATGGCTTCTGCGGGGCGAGGGCGCGCCGGAGCAGATCAAACTGTACGAGATGGACCGCGCCTCGGGGCTCGACCACCGCGTCTGCGCGCTGATTCCCGCCCAGCGGGACATCATGAAGCTGGAGCGGTACGACTACGAGCACCTGATCGAGCTCATACGCTTCCTCGTAAGCCCGCAGGGGTGCCCGTGGGACCGCGTGCAGACCCACGAATCCCTCCGGCCCAACATGCTGGAGGAGGCCTACGAGGTCGTCGACGCCATCGACGAGCATAGCCCGGAGCACCTCTACGACGAGCTGGGCGACATGCTTTTGCAGATCGCGCTGCACGCCGAGATCGGCCGCAAGCACGGGGAGTTCGATTCCGGGGACATCACTACCGCCATCTGCCAGAAGATGATCCACCGCCACACCCACGTTTTCGGGCGAGACCACGCCGACGACGCCGGGGAGGTGCTGGGCCTGTGGACCAAGAACAAGATGGCGGAGCGCGGGCAGGCCACCCGGACGGCGGCCATGCGGGACGTCAACCGCTCGCTGCCCGCCATGCTGAGGGCCGTGAAGGTGCTCAAGCGCGCCTCGGAGGCCGGCGTCTGCCGCCGGGACGCGGAGGAGGCGATGGCGGATTGCGCGGCGCTGCTGCCCGGCGCCGGGGAGGACGAGGCCCGGTTCGGCGAGATGATGATGGCGCTTTGCGACCTGGCGCGGCGGCGGGGCATCGACCCGGAGCTCGCGCTGAACGCCGCGACGGACCGTTTCATCGGAAAATTCGAGCATTTGGAGGATCAAATCCGCTCGGAAGGCCGCGTTTTTGAAACGATATCGCCCGAAACGTTGAGAGAATATTGGTATTTGGTAAAATTGTGATTTTCCGCAAAAATATGCAGGAATCACAGAGGTCAGGATTGAATATAAAATACGTTGCGCTCAATGAGAACAGCTTGATTCCAATACAAATGTGCTCAATGCGCTGATAATATCTGGAGGTGTATAGTCCATGAATAAGTCCACTCTGATTGCGAAGATTGCCGAGAAGTCCGAACTGAACAAGAAGCAGGCCGAGGCCGCGCTGAATGCCTTCATCGAGTCCGTCACCGAGGCCCTCAAGGCCGGTGAAAAGGTCCAGCTGATGGGCTTCGGCACCTTTGAGATCAAGGAGCGCGCCGCCCGCGTTGGCCGCAATCCCGCTACCGGTGAACCCACCAACATCGCCGCGAAGAAGATTCCCACCTTCAAGGCCGGCAAGGGCTTCAAGGACGAGTTTTAATTGACCTTGATTTCGCAAGGACAGGGCGGCTTCCGTGTGAGGCGGCCCTGTCGTTTGTTATATAAAAAACATAACGGAGGTAACGACCATGAGCAGAAAGGCCATCGAGGCCCGCAAGCCGGTGGAGCGCGTGGCGGCGACGTCCATCCGGCTGGATAAATTCCTGAAGATTTCCCGCATCATCAAGCGCCGCAGCGTCGCCAACGACGCCTGCGCCACCGGGCACGTCACCGTCAACGGCAGGGAGGCCAAGCCCGGCACCGACGTCAAGGTGGGCGACATACTGGGCATACGCTTCGGCGAAAAGTACTCCGAATACGAGATACTCTCCATCGCGGAACACGCGGCCAAGCAGGACGCCGCGGATATGTACCGCGCCAGAGGATGAGCGCCTGGGCGGTGATCGTCGCCGCGGGGCGCGGCGCGCGGTCCGGGCTTCATCAAAACAAGGTGTTTTTTGAAATCGACGGGCGCAGCGTGCTGTCCCGGTGCATGGACGCCTTCGAGGCCTCCGGGCTGGTGGCGGGCATCGCGCTGGTGATCTCCGAGGGGGACCGCGCCGCATATGATGCCCTGGCCGAAAGGGAGGGCCCGCACCCGCTGGTGAAGCGCGTCGTGTACGGCGGCGAGACCCGGCGGGATTCCGTGCGCAACGGCCTGCTGGCGCTGCCGGAGGACGCGGACGTGGTGGCGGTGCACGACGCCGCCCGGCCCTTCGTGACGCGGGAGGTGATCGACGCGACGTTAAAGTCCGCGCGGCAGTACGGCAGCGGCGTCATATCCACACCCGTGGTGGACACCGTCAAGCAGCTGATGCCCGACGGCAGCGTGACCACCCCGGACCGCGCCGCGCTCCGGGCGGTGCAGACGCCGCAGAGCTTCGACGTGAAAAAGCTGCTCGCGGCGCACGAGCGCGCACATGAGGAGGGGCTGGCCGTCACGGACGACGCCATGCTGTTTGAGCACTACTACGGCGACCTTCGGCTGGTGACGGCGGAGGGCGCGGAGAGGAACCGCAAATTGACCACGAAGGAAGATTTTGACGCCCTGAACCGGCAGTCCGCGCCGATGATGCGGGTGGGGCAGGGCTACGACGCCCACCGGCTCAAGGAGGGGCGAAAGCTGATACTCTGCGGCGTGGAGGTGCCCCACGACCGGGGCCTGGACGGTCACTCCGACGCGGACGTGGCCGTGCACGCGCTGATGGACGCGCTGCTGGGGGCGCTGGCGCTGGGGGACATCGGACAGCATTTCCCGGACAGCGACCCGGCCTACGCGGGCATATCGTCCATGAAGCTTATGGAACATGTGATGGGGCTCGTGCGTCAAAAGGGCTGGCGCGTCGTCAACGCCGACGTTACCATCGTCGCCCAAAAGCCCAAACTGGCGGCGTATATCCCTAAGATGCGCGAAAACCTCGCCAAAGCCATGGGCGTGAAGGCGGATTGCGTGAACGTCAAGGCCACCACCACGGAGCGCATGGGCTTCGAGGGGGAGCTGCTGGGCATATCGTCCCAGGCGGTGTGTTTGATCATGAGATAGTTACAGCATTTATATACATATCCCTCAAATTACCTCTTGCAATATGCGTCGCGGCGTGCTATAATAGTCAAAGAAGGTCAAAAGAAGGTGAAATTATGGCTCAGCTCTCAGACAGCATAGAGCAGTTTATAAAGGAACTGATGAGCGATGACGCGCACATAGAGCTTCGGCGCAACGAGCTTGCGCAGCACTTCGGGTGCGCGCCGTCGCAGATCAACTACGTGCTGGCCACACGCTTTTCGGTGGACCACGGCTACATCATCGAATCCCGGCGGGGCGGCGGCGGGTACGTGCGCATCGTCAGGATGCAGAACCGGGGGGAGAAGAACTTCCTGGAGACGCTTCTGGAGCGCGTGGGCACGTCCATCGACGAGGACACCGCCAACGCCATCATCTCCAACCTCTACGAGCGCAAGATGGTGACCCGCAACGAGGCGCTGCTTTTAAAGGCCGGCGTGGCCCGCAACGCGCTGGCGCTCCCGGTGAGCGCCAAGGACGTGCTGCGGGCGGCGGTTTTCCGCAATATGCTGATACAGGTATTCCGAAATATCGAGGAGGGAAAGCGCGATGATGTGTGAAGAGTGCGGCATCCGGCCCGCGAATTTCCACCTGGTGACGATCATTAACGGGGAAAGGGTGGAGCGCAACCTCTGCCCGACCTGCATGGCCAAGCATCAGAAGCAACTGCCCGGCATCGATTTTTCAAACCTGGCGGGTATATTGAACAGCATACTCTCCGGCAACCGGGACGAGGAGGAACAGGCGAAGCTGGACGCCGAATACGAGATGTGCACCTGCGAGCAGTGCGGCATGACCTACGCCGAGTTCCAGAAGGGCGGCATGCTGGGCTGCGCCAACTGCTACAAGGCCTTCAAGACGCCCCTGACGGCGCTTCTGCAGCGGGTGCACGGCAACACGCAGCACGCGGGGCGGGTGCCCGGCGGCGTGCACAGCGGCACCTCCATACGCATGAACATCGACCGGCTCAGGCAGAAGCTGCAAAAGGCCGTGGCCGACGAGGAGTACGAGCAGGCCGCCAAGCTGCGCGACGCCATACGGGCGCTGTCGATCCAGCTGGAGCGCCGGGAGGGCGACATCAAGGTGCAGCCCCAGGCCCGGCTCAAGACCGAACGCGGGGAGGGAAACGGCGATGTATGAGTACGTCATGGCGCCCGAGCAGGACGTGGTGATCTCGAGCCGCGTGCGCCTCTCCCGAAATTACGAGGACCTGCCCTTCTCCCCGAAGCTCACGCAGGAGTACGCCGAGGAGGTCATCGAGCGCACCACCGAGGCGGTGTTCAACACCGAAAACGGCGCGGCGTTCACCTTCCTGCGCATGGCCGATCTGGAGGAGGACGCCCGCTCCCGGCTGGTGGAGCACCATCTGATCAGCTACGACCTGCTCAAGTTCGTCAACCGTTCCGCGGCGATGATCTCGTCGGCGGGCACGGTGACGGTGATGCTCAACGAGGAGGACCACATACGCTTCCAGGGCCTGCTGCCCGGGCTCCAGCTGGAGCGCTCGGCGGAGATGGCACTGAAGCTGGACGAGGCCGTGGGTGAGAAGTACCCCTTCGCCTTCGACCACCAGTGGGGCTTTCTGGCCGCCAGCCCCGCCAACACCGGCACCGGCATGCGGGCCAGCGTGATACTGCACCTGCCCGCGCTGGCCGCCTCCGGACAGATGGGCGCGGTGATGCAGACCATCGCCAAGCTGGGGCTCACGGTGCGCGGCCTGTATGGCGACGGCAGCGAGGCCCGGGGCAATCTGTACCAGCTGTCCAACCAGGCCACGCTGGGCCGCAGCGAAGAGGACGTGATCCGCGCGCTCTCCGCCGCCACCGGCCAGGTGGTGGAGCACGAGCGCAACATGCGCGAGCAGGCGGAAAAGAAGGATATGCTGCAACTGCAGGACGGCCTCATGCGCAGCTGGGGCGAATTGATGTACGCCCGGCTGATGAACGTGGGGGAATTCATGAAACGCTATTCTGACATACGCTATGCCGCCAGCATGGGCTACCTGCACGCGCCGCTGCCGGCGCTGGACGCCCTGATGATGGACGTGCAGCCCGGGTCGATCGGCGTGCGCGCGGGCAAGCTGATGAGCCCCAGGGAATCCGAGATACTGCGCGCGAAGACGCTCAGGGAGGAGCTCAAGAAGCTGGTGGCAGAATAAGGATATTATGGAGGAAACCAATGGCCTATTTCGCTAAATTCACCGAACGCGGACAGCGCGCGCTGCTGGCGGCCCAGAAGGAGGCGGCCCAGCTGGGGCGCGCCTACGTGGGAACGGAGCATTTGCTGCTGGGCGTGCTGACCGAGCCCGGCGGCGCGGCGGGCGTGTTGAAGGGCGTCACGCTGGACGCCGCCCGCGCGGAGATCGTGCAGATCCTCGGCCGGGGCGGGGACAGCGTGCAGGGCAAGCAGATGGTCTACACCCCCCGCACCAAGAAGGTGCTGGAGCAGTCCGTGCGGGAGGCGCGGGAGCTCAAACAGAACTACGTCTCCACCGAGCACATACTGCTGGCGCTGATGCGGGAGCGCGAGGGCGTGGCGGCCCACGTGCTCATCAAGATGGGCCTGGACCTCTCCAAGGCCCGGGACGAGCTTTTGCGCATACTCACCGGCGCGGACGATCCCCAGGTCGCCGCGCAGGAGGGCGAGGGCGGCGACACCCCGATACTCAACCAGTTCTCCCGCGATCTGACCGCCGCGGCCAGGGCCGGGGAGCTGGACCCGGTGGTGGGCCGCGCCACGGAGATCGAGCGCATCGTGCAGATACTCTCCCGCCGCCGCAAGAACAATCCGGTGCTCATCGGCGAGCCCGGCGTGGGCTAGTCCG
>JAFRFY010000018.1 GCA_017434085.1 Clostridia bacterium | reverse complement strand
TGGACGCGCTGAAGAACGCCGGCATCCCGATGTTCGGCTTTGACACCGAGGTTGCCGAGATGGATTATCTGGTGACCTATGCGGGCTCCGATAACTACAACGCCGGCAAGGTCTGCGGCGAGGACCTGGTTGCCAAGTGCCCCGACGGCGGCCCCATCATCGTGCTTGATTCCCCCACGATGCAGTCCGTCGTTGACCGCACCAACGGCTTCCTGGATGCCATCGAAGGCCACGGCTTCGAAGTGGTTTCCCAGATCGACTGCATGGGCAACCAGGAGCAGGGCAACCTGAACGGCACCGACGCCCTGACCGCCCATCCCGACGCCGTCGCCATCTTCGGCGGCAACGATCCCACCGCTCTGGGCGCCGCCGCGGCTGCGGACGCCGCCGGCTCCAGCTGCCTGATCTACGGCGTTGACGGCTCCCCCGACATCAAGGCCATGATCGCTGAGGGCAAGGTCACCGGCACCGGCGCTCAGTCCCCCATGACCATCGGCAAGACCATCGCCGAGCTGTACTATCAGTGGAAGGAAGATCCCTCCAGCGTCGAAGCGCGCTATCCGATCCCGACCTTCATGATCAACAGCGACAACATCGAGGAGTACAACAACGGCGGCTGGCAATAAGCCTTTGCCAACGGGTACGCTTCGTTTGTGACCCAGTGTTGATTCAACGGGGCTTTGTTCTCACCGAGGGCAAAGCCCCTTTCCGAATGATGGCATCGTCATCACACGTAGGGGCGGCGATGCGCCGCCCGCCCCGTGGCGGGCCACAACGGCAGGCGTCGGATCGGCGCCCCTATTCCAACAGTATTGAATAACGGTGGTGATAGTCAGTGAGCAATTACCTGCTCGAAATGAAAAACATCAGCAAGTCCTTCCCAGGCGTCAAGGCGCTGCAGGGCGTGAACTTCCAGCTCAAGTCCGGCGAGATCCACGCGCTGCTGGGCGAGAACGGCGCGGGCAAATCCACGCTGATCAAGGTCCTCGGCGGCATCTACATTGCCGAGGAGGGCGAGATCTTCATCGACGGAAAGCCCGTGGCGATCAACAACGTCAACGCCGCCCGCGACAACGGCATCTCCATCATCCACCAGGAGCTGGTGCAGGTGCCCCACATGACCGTGGCGGAGAACATCTTCCTGGGGCGCGAGCCCATGGGCAAGTTCGGCGTGGACACCCGCAGGATGGTCAAGGAGGCCCAGACCATGCTGGACCGCTTTGATCTGGGCATCGACGCCGCCGCCGAGGTGTACGACCTGTCCATCGCCCAGCAGCAGATGGTGGAGATCGTCAAGGCCATCTCCTTCAACTGCCGCATACTGGTCATGGACGAGCCCACCTCCTCCATCTCCGACCGCGAGGTCGAGCAGCTGTTCGAGATCATGCGCAACCTGGTCAAGCAGGGCGTCGGCATCATCTACATCAGCCACAAGATGTCGGAGCTGAACGAGGTCTGCGACCGCGTGACGGTGCTGCGCGACGGCACCTACGTGGGCACCCGCGAGGTGGCCACCACCCCGCGCGACGAGCTGATCGCCATGATGGTCGGCCGCGAGCTGTCCAACTACTACACCCGCGACCACGTGAAGAACACCGAGGTCGTGTTCAGGTGCGAGCATATCGACGACGCCAAGAAGCACCACAAGCGCGTCAACGACGTGACCTTTGAGGTGCGCAAGGGCGAGATCGTGGGCTTCGCCGGACTGGTCGGCGCGGGCCGCAGCGAGACCATGCAGTGCGTGTTCGGCCTGACGCCCGGCTCCAGGGGCACGGTGACCATCGACGGCAAGCCGGCGAACATCAAGACCCCCGTGGACGCCATGAAGTACGGCATCTCCCTGGTGCCCGAGAACCGCAAGGTGGAGGGCCTTTACCACGTGCAGTCGGTGGCCTTCAACTCCACCATCGAGGTGCTGCACGAGTTCATCAACCACCTGGTGGTCAACACCAAGCGCGAGCACGAGATCACCCAGGAGTTCATCGACAAGATGAACACCAAGACCCCCTCCCACGAGCAGGCCGTGACCAACCTCTCCGGCGGCAACCAGCAGAAGGTCATGATCGGCCGCTGGCTGGCCACCAAGCCCAAGATACTGATTCTGGACGAACCCACCCGCGGCGTGGACGTCGGCGCGAAGGCCGAGATCTACGAAATCATGAACGAGCTGACCAAGCAGGGCATGTCCATCATCATGATCTCCTCGGAGCTTCCCGAGATCATCAACATGGCGGACCGGGTCTACGTCATGTGCGACGGGCGCATCACCGGCTGCATCGACTACGAGGACGTCAGCCAGGAGGCCATCATGCACTTGGCGACCGTGGAAGGCCAAGCACAGGATAATACCGTCACTCAGAAGTCAGGAGGCAAAACAGCATGACCAAGGTAAAGCGCTATTTCAAGGATAATCTGGGAATCATCGCGGCTCTGGCCTTCATGATCCTCTTCCTGTATGTGTTTCCCAGGACCCACACCACGTTTCTGACCAAGACCAACATCTTCAACGTGCTCCGCCAGAGCTCCACCAACCTGATGCTGGCCTGCGGCATGACCATGGTCATCATACTGGGCGGCATCGACCTGTCCGTGGGCTCAATCATCGCCATGTCCGGCGTGCTGGGCGCGGCAGCCGTGGTCTGGCACGGCATGCCGGAGATCGTCGGCATCATGATCGCCATCATGTCCGGCGTCATATTCGGCCTGCTCAACGGCCTCGTGATCGCCAAGACGCAGATCCCGCCGTTCATCGTCACGCTGGCCTCCATGAACATCGCCAAGGGCATCGCCTACGTGTACTCCGGCGGCAAGCCCATCCGCTGCATGACCGATGCCTGGAAGTTCCTGGGCGCCGGCTACGTGGCGGGCATCCCCACCCCGGTCATCACCATGACCATCGTGTTCATCGTGTCGGTGCTGTTCTTGAACCGCACGCGGATCGGGCGGCACATCTACGCCGTGGGCGGCAACGACACCGCGGCGAAGTTCTCCGGTATCTCCACCTCCAAGGTCAAGTTCGTGGTGTTCAGCTTCAGCGGCCTGATGGCCGGCCTGGCGGGCATCACCATCGCCTCCCGCCTGTACTCCGGCACCTGCACCTCCGGCGACGGCGCTGAGATGGACGCCATCGCGGCCGTGGTCGTCGGCGGCACGTCCATGTCCGGCGGCTCCGGCAAGCTGGGCGGCACGCTGATCGGAGTGCTGATCATCGGCATACTGAACAACGGCCTGAACCTGATGGGCGTCAACTCCGACTGGCAGTACATCATCAAGGGCGCGGTCATACTGCTGGCCGTGTACACCGACTTCCTGCGCTCCCGCAAGAAGGCCGGCTGAGCGGGCGGTGCCATAAGGCATTTGCTGCCGCGGAAAACAACTCGACCCCTTGCGCTTGAATCAGTGGCGCAAGGGGTCGAATAATATCATGCGGCAGCGATTGCCTCCAACCGCACCCCGGTCACCAGTTGCCCCGCCCGTGGCGGGCGTAGAAGGCGTTGGCCCAGTCCATCAGGGCGTCCTGCTCGATGGCGGCGCGCATCTCCTCCATCATCTTCGTGAGGAAGTAGGTGTTGTGGATGCTGTTGAGCCGGAGCGCCAGTATCTCCCCCGCCTTGAACAGGTGGCGGATGTAGCCGCGGGTGTAGTTTCGGCAGGTGTAGCAATCGCAGTCGGGGTCCAGCGGGGTGAAGTCCTCGGCGTACTTGGCGTTGCGCACCACCAGCCGCCCGTCGTGGGTGAACACGGTGCCGTTGCGCGCCACGCGGGTGGCCAGCACGCAGTCGAACATGTCCACGCCCCGGAGCACGCCCTCGATCAGGCAGTCCGGCGAGCCCACGCCCATCAGGTAGCGGGGCTTCCGCTCGGGCATGTAGGGCATCATGCGGTCGAGCATGTCGTACATGATCTCCTTGGGCTCGCCCACGGACAGGCCGCCGATGCCGTAGCCGGGCAGGTCCAGCTTCGCCATCTCCCTGGCGCACTCGACGCGCAGGTCGGCGTAGAAGGCCCCCTGCACGATGCCGAACAGCGCCTGCTTCTCGCTGGTCCACGCCTTCATGCAGCGCTCCAGCCAGCGGAGCGTGCGGTGCATGGCCCCCTTGGCGCGGTCGAAATCGCAGGGATAGGGGGAGCACTCGTCGAACTGCATCATGATGTCCGCGCCCAGCGCCTGCTGTATGGCGATGGATTCCTCCGGCCCGATGAACTGCTTCGAGCCGTCCAGGTGGCTGCGAAACTCCACGCCGCGCTCCTCGAGCTTTCGGAGATCCGCCAGCGAGAACACCTGGAACCCGCCGCTGTCGGTGAGTATGGGCCTGTTCCAGTGCATGAAGGTGTGCAGGCCGCCCGCGCGCCGCACCAGCTCCTCGCCGGGCCGCAGGTGCAGATGGTAGGTGTTCGAGAGTATGATCTGCGCGCCGCAGTCAACGAGCTCCTCCGGCGTCATGGTCTTGACGGTGGCCTGCGTGCCCACGGGCATGTACACCGGGGTCTCGATCACGCCGTGGGGCGTGTGCAGGCGGCCGCGGCGCGCGCCGGTCTGCTTGCAGACGTGCAGCAGTTCAAATTCAAAGGGACTGGACATGGACGGACCTCCACAGTATATATTTCATCGTAAAAAACAGCGACCGGCGAAAACGCTGGTCGCTTAAATCGCTTGACGGATTACAGCATCGCCCGGCGGCGCAGCAGGGCGACCATCGCAAGGCCGCACAGCGCCATGCCCGCGAAGGCACAGCCCACCGGCATGGAGCTGTCCCCGGACTGGGGCACGGTATTCTCCACCACGCGGGCGGCGATGTCCATGCTGACGGCCATGTTGCCGCTATCGTCAAAGGCGTCCAGGCGGTACACGCCCGCGTCCTCCGGCTGGGCGTCGACGATGTTGAGCACCTTCTGGGTCGCGCCCTGGATCGGCGCGTCGTTGAAGTACCACTGGTAGGCCTCCGGCGTCACGCCATCGATGTTGACCTCGATGGACAGGTCCTCCCCCGCGTCCACCACGGCGTTCTGCGTCATGTGGGACACCCGCATGACCACCGTCGTATCGATCGCGCTCTGGGCGAAGGCACAGGCATTTATGCTCAAAAGCGCAATCACAACGATTGCAAACAATCTTGCAAAACGCATCTTCACGCCGAACTCCTCCAATAGCACATATATTCATTCGTAACTGTTATTATTTTATCGCATGGTTTGTTGCATTTCAAGTTTCGCGGCTGATCGGCATAGTATCGTATTTTCTTTTACATATGTCGCAATTTATATGTAATATAACACAACATACGCGAAATATACATAACTTCATTATGACAGTTGATTGACATAATTGTGCGGAATTATGACTTTCAAGTCATAATTCACCGGGCTTCCTTTACAGCAAAATCGGCGGATGTTATAATGGTAGTCGAAGCGCGCGCGGGCGCGCCGGACGGAGGCATTTATGACGGGATTTCTGATACTTGGGCTCTTCCTGTGCTGCGGCGTGGCACTCACAGACGGCGTGTTTTACCGGCGGGACCGGCTGACCCGGCTGTGGCTGGGGCTGTGCGCGGGTCTGGTCATGATGATGTGGCTGCCGGCGCTGTACGCCTTTGCCCTGCGTTTCACCAAAAAAGCCCAGCTCATGGGCCTCTTGACGGCGGCGATACTGGCGGCGGGGGCTCAGCTCATGACCCGCAAAAAGCCCCGCGAAAGGCGCTGGACGGATGCGCCCTGGTGGCTGTTCATCGCGCTGGTTGTGCCACTGACGGCGCTCTCGGGCTACCTGGAGTACACCCACATACTGCGCAACGTCGACGGCGCGCTGTGGGTGGGCCAGTCCACCTACGGCGATCTGTGCCTGCACCTGGGCATCGCCACCTCCTTAAGAAACGCCGCCTTTCCCCCGCACTACTCGCTGCTGCCGGGGGCGCTGCTGGGCTACCCCTTCCTGGCGGACAGCATGGTCACCACGATGCTGCTGTTCGGCACCGACCTCGCCCCGGCCTTCGTCGTCACGGGCACGCTGATGCTGTGCCTGGTGTTCACGGGCTTTGTGATATTCACCTGGTCGCTGACCCGCTCCCCCGCCGCGACGGTCGTCGCCACGACGCTGATGTTCATAAACGGCGGGCTGGGTTTCATCTATCCGCTGGACAGGGTGGGGCGCGACGCCACCGCGTTTCACGAGATATTTACCGGCTTTTACAAGACCCCCACCAACCAGCCGGCGCTCAACCTGCGCTGGGTGAACGTGATCTGCGACATGATGATCCCCCAGCGGACGCTGCTGTGCGGCTGGATGGCGCTGATCCCGGCGCTGTGGATGCTCTTGAACGTCATCCGGGAGCGCGATATGGCAGAGAGCGTCGCGCTGGGCGTCTGGGCGGGCGCGCTGCCCATGATCCACACCCATTCCTTCCTGGCGCTGGGGCTTCTGAGCCTGGGGGCGATGGTCCACGGGCTGATCCACGGGGAGGACCGGCTGGACGTGCTCAAGCGCTACGCGGTGTACGGGGTGATCGCCGTTATACTGGCCGCGCCGCAGCTGCTCACCTGGTCGGTGCCGCAGACGGTCCAGGGCGGGTCCCTGCGCATCCGCTTCAACTGGGTCAACAACCCGGGCAACGGGCGGCTGATCGACGGCTACGTGTGGTTCTGGGTGAAGAACGTGGGGCTGATCTGGCTTCTGATGGTCCCCGCGGCGCTGTTTGACGACCCCGACACGCGGTCGCTCCGGCGGGCGCTGGGGCTGGGGGCGCTTTTGATCTACGTCACGGCGGAATTCATACAGTTCCAGCCCAACGAATACGACAACAACAAGCTGTTCTACGTGGCCTACATTGCCATGATGCCCGCCATGGGGCTGTATCTGGTGAGCATTTTCCGGCATCTCAGGGGGCTTCGGGGGCGGTATCTGCTGGCGGCGGCGTTCATGCTGGTCTCGACGCTGTCCGGGGCGCTGACCGTCGCCCGGGAGTGGGTGTCGGCCTACGGGCTGTTCATGGCCCCGGAGGTGCGCGCCGCGGCGTTCATCGAGCAGAACACCCCCGCCGACGCGGTGTTCCTGACCGGCGACCAGCACAACAACGCCGTGGCCGCGCTGACCGGGCGGGACATCGTGTGCGGCACCGGCAGCTACCTCTACTTCCACGGCCTTGATTACAGCCGCCAGCGCTACGACGAGCAGCGCATGCTGGAGCATCCCGCGGAGAGCGCGGCGCTGTTTGAGGAATATGGCGTGGATTACGCCTACATTTCCAGCCACGAGCGCGCCGCCTTCGACGTGGACGAGAACTGGTTTGCCCAAAACTGCGCGCTGGTGTTCTCCGACGGGGGCGTGGACGTGTACGCCCTGGCGCGCGCCGAATGACAAGATATTGTCCCAAGCGCGACCACCAAACTTATAATTAATGGTATTGTATTTTACCCGCGGTTGGTATAGAATAGTAACAGGATTCAATGCGGAGGAAATGCCATGCGGAACTGGAAGATCGCTGTGCTGAGCGCGCTGACGGCGGGCGCTGTGTTTGCGCTGCCCGGATGCGGCGTGGTGGACGAGAGCTTCCTGGACACCGAGGCCAACTACACCGTGGACATCTCCGTGCCCTACGCCACGGCCACGCCCCTGCCGGAATATCTGAACGTGCCGGATCCCATCGTCATCGACCAGGACGGCAACGTGACCCTCAACGACGCCTCCATCATCGAGGGCAGCTTCCAGTCCGCCCGCGACGCGGAGCAGCAGACCGAGTACCGCAGCCTCACCCTGGGCTCCAACGGCATCGCCGTACAGGCGCTGCAATCCCGCTTGAAGGAGCTGGGCTACTTCAGCGGGGAGATCACCGGCCTGTTCGACGTGGACACCGAGGCCGCCGTCAGGCGCTTTGAGCAGACCTACGGCACCATGCAGACCGGCGTCGCCACCCAGAAGCTGCAGCTTCGGCTGTTCGCCTCCACCGCGCCGGTGTACGGCAGCGCGGCCTACAACGAGGCCGTGGTGTCCCAGTACGCCGTGCTGCGCCCCGGCACCGTCGGCAGCTCCGTGTACGCACTGCAGCAGAGGCTCAAGAACCTGGACTACCCCATCACCGACCTGACCGGCGCCTACGACGACCAGACCGCACTGTGCGTGCGGCTGTTCTACCAGATGTACGGCATCATGCCCAGCGACGTGGCGGACGTCAACATGCAGCGGCAGCTCTACTCCGAGGACGCGCTGCACTATGACGCCTCCGTGCAGCCCCTGCCCACCAACACCCCCGAGCCGTCGGAGGTGGACGAGGATTCCATACAGACCATGGAGGACGTCATCGGCCGCAGGGACGACGACGGCGGCATACAGCGGCCCATCGGCAACACCGACCCGGAGGTCGTGCGCATACAGCAGCGCCTGATCGCGCTGGGCTACATGGCCGAGGGCGGCGACACCGGCGTGTTCGACAACGCCACCGTCGCGGCGGTGAACCGCTTCCTGTCCGCCATCGGGCGCGAGCCCGGCGGCACGCTGAACGAGGAGATGCAGGCCTTCCTGTTCTCCGACAGCGCCCCCAGCTTCGGCGGGGAGATCGCGGACACCGAATACCAGAACCTGAGCCCCGGCGACAGCGGCGAGGCGGTCATGAACCTCCAGCGCCGCCTGGTGCAGCTGGGCTACGCCAACGGCAACCCCAACGGCCAGTACGGCAACGCCACCATCAGCGCCGTACAGCTGTATCAGCAGTCCAACGGCATGGACGTGGACGGCCTGGCCTCCGCCTGGCTGCAGGCCACGCTGTTCAGCAACACCGCCCTCACCTACGCCCAGACCCAGGGCCTGCAGCCCATCGCCTCCGCGGAGCCCACGCCGGAGCCCACCCCGCAGGGCGACGCGCTGTACTTCAACCTGGCCCTGGGCGCCACGGGCAACGCCGTGCGCGACCTGCAGAACCGGCTGATCAAGCTGGGCTACAGCCTGACCGCCACCAAGACCTATGACGAGGCCACCCGCCAGGCGGTGCTGGCGTTCCAGTCGGCCATCGGCGTCACGCCCACCGGCGAGGCGTCCGCGTCGCTGCAGCGCTACATCTACAGCAAGGCGGCCCCCGGCCCCACCGTGCGCTTCTACAACGTGCCGCAGGCCTTCCAGCCGCTGAGCCTGGGCAGCACTGGCGACGCCGTGTCGCGCCTGCAGCAGCAGCTGTTCTCGCTGAATCTCATAAAGCGCGAGGATATCCAGAGCAGCATCGGCACCTACAACGAGGCCACCCGGCAGGCCGTCATCAGCGCCCAGAAGGCCATGGGCTACCAGAGCCCCGACGGCGTGGCGGGCGTGGAGTTCCAGAGCTTCCTGTTCTCCAAGTATTCCAAGAAGATCAAGCAGAAATAACGGATCGGAGGATTGATTCCCATGGTTGACATGAGCAAATGGATCGAGATCGCCAAGCAAAACATCCACAAGCGCCCCGCGACCAGCGGCCGCCTGGCGGGCAAGATCGCCATCGTGACCGGCGCGGCCCAGGGCTTCGGCAAGGGCATCGCCGAGGAGATGTACCGGGAGGGCTGCGCGGTGGTCATCGCGGACATGAACCTGCCCGGGGCGCAGGCCGTGGCCGAGGAGCTGGGCGCGAACGCCTGTGCGGTGGAGGTCAACGTGACCGACGAGGAGAGCGTGGCGCGCATGGTCCAGCAGACCGTCGAGCGCTTCGGCGGCCTGGACATACTGGTGTCCAACGCGGGCGTGGCCAAGGCGGGCAACCTGCTGGAGCTGGAGAAGAAGGCCTTCGACTTCGTCACCAATATCAACTACACCGGCTACTTCCTGTGCGCCAAGTACGCCGTGGCCATCATGGAGGCCCAGTACACCGCGGACAACAGCTGGTTCGGCGATATCATCACCATCAACTCCAAGTCCGGCCTGGAGGGCAGCAAGAACAACTACGCCTACGCCGGCTCCAAGTTCGGCGGCATCGGGCTGACCCAGTCCTTCGCGCTGGAGCTGTGCCCCTTCAACATCAAGGTCAACGCCATCTGCCCCGGCAACTACCTGGACGGCCCGCTGTGGTCCGACCCCGAGCGCGGCCTGTTCGTGCAGTACCTGCACGCCGGCAAGGTGCCCGGCGCAAAGACCGTGGAGGACGTGCGCAAATACTACATGGCCAAGGTGCCCATGAACCGCGGCTGCTTCCCCGCCGACGTCGCCAAGGCCATATTCTACTGCGTCGAGCAGAAGTACGAGACCGGCCAGGCCATCCCCGTCACCGGCGGCCAGGTGATGCTGAACTGAGACCATGAAACCATACAGGCGGCTGTCCCGGCATGGGACAGCCGCCTGTGTTATTTCTAAAAGTTTTCCCACAAAAACGCCTTGATCCTCAGTGCGGCGACATCCTCGTCCGGGCCGTCGATATCGACCCGTATGATGTCGCCCTGCCTGACGCCGAGCCCCATCAGCCCGAGGATGCGCTTTCCGTCGGCGGATTTATCGCCGCAGGAGACGGTCACCGCGGACTGGTACAGGCTGGCCGCTTTCACCAGCAGCCCCGCGTGGCGGGCGTGCAGCCCCACGGGCACCTTGATGGTATACATGAACGATCTCATGACACACCCCCTCCTATGCGTAGCTGTGGACGCCGGGCAGCAGCACGTTGACGCCGATGTAGGTGAACATCACGCACACAAAGCCCACCGCCGCGAAGATCGCCGCCGCCCGGCCGTTCCAGCCCCGGCGGATGCGCAGGTGCAGGTACATCGCGTAGATGATCCAGGTGACCAGCGACCAGGTCTCCTTGGGGTCCCAGGACCAGTAGCTGCCCCAGGCCCGCTCCGCCCAGATCGCGCCGGTGAGTATGGTGAAGGTCAGAAACAGCAATCCCAGCGACACGCTGCGGTAGCTTATGAGGTCCAGCTTCTCCTTATTCGGGATGTGCTGGTCCAGGAAGCCCTGGGCCTTCATGCGGTCCCGCATCAGGAATATGACCGACAGCACGAAGGACACGCCGAAGGCTCCGTAGGCGATGATGGCGGTGGAGACGTGGAAGCCCAGCCAGTTGGAGCGCAGGGCGGGCATCAGCGCCTTGACCTCGCGGCTCTGCATGGCGGCGTAGCCGATGATCAGGAAGATCACCGGCGCGGCGAAGGCCCCCAGCACGGGGAATTTGAACCGCACCACGAAGATCAGGCTCACCAGGCACAGCCCCCAGGCGAAGGCCGTGGCGAACTCGTACTGATTGGTCATGGGCAGGCGGCCCGCGCCGATGCCGCGGCAGACGAGCGCCTCCGTGTGCAGTATGAAGCCCGCCGCCTGGAGGATCAGCGCCGCCTTCGCCAGGCCGTCCCGCTTGACGGCGATGAACGCGAAGTAGAGTATCATCGCCGCGAAGTAAGTCAGCATCACGATGGTGAACAGCGTGTTTTCAACTTGAAGCATCGGCATCCTCCTCCCTTGCGGCCGCGATCAGCCTATCCCTGAACAGCGCGCCGCCCTTGCGGCTTAAACCGTGGATCGTCCAGCCCGCGTCGCCCTTCATGGCCCACACCCTCGCGGGCTGCACGTAGAAGGCCAGTATCAGGCCGAGCATCGTCAAAAGCCCGCCGATGAGCGCCAGCCACGTGAAATGGTCCACCTTGATCTGTATCAGCGTGTAATTCTGCGGGTCGGTGAATGTGACCGTGTACTCGTCGATGGTCAATTCCTCCTCCGGCATCAGCACGTTCATACCCAGAAGCTGCTCCTTGTAGTACACCTGGTACAGGTACGCCGGGTTTTTGAGCGCGCCGGTGGCGGTGGACGGCCCCACGCCGGGGGTCATCACGTAGTCCGGGTAGAAGGCGCTGAAAAACACCACCAGCTCGGGCTTGTCCTTCACGGCCAGGTACTCCCCGGCGCAGACCACATCGTCCTGCAGGGGCGCGCCGTCCTTCTGCACGTTGATCTTCGCCGCCCAGCCGGTGGAGTTCTGGTAGAACTTCATGCCGTACAGGGAGGCTGGGTTGTTGACGGAGACGCTGGCGCTCTGGCTGCCCCTGCCGTCCACGTCCCGGACGGTGATGTCGGCGGTGTACTGCTCCACGGTGTCGTCCGGGCGCAGGCCGACCTCGAAGTCGTCGATGGTCAAGAGGTAGCCCGTGTCCCCGATGGGCCGGGTCTGCCCCGGCACGCCGTAGACCGTGTACTGCCGCTGGGTCATCTGCCCCAGGCCGAAGCCCAGTATCAGCAGCAGTATGCCCAGGTGGCACACCCACGCGCCCCACAGCCCCGCGCGATGGGCGGAGCTGAACAGCGCCTCCCGGCCGTCCGCCGTGGCGGTGCTGATCGGGTTCGGCATCCGCAGGCGCTTGAACACGCGCCCGGGGTCGCGGACCGGTCCCGCCTGCGCTGTGCCCTCGGTCTCAATGGCCCGGGCGGGGTCCGCCTCGGCCTTCGTGCGGGCGATCAGCTGCGGCAGCCTCAGCAGGTTGCAGAACAGCAGGTTCACGCACAGAAAGGCGTTGATGAGCAGAAACCACGCGCTGTGGAAGGCGTCGTCCAGGTGAAGCGCCACGATCAGCGCCGCGGTGCGCTCGGAATACTGCCGGGCGTACCATTCGTAGCTCTGCCCCTGGGTGATCAGGCTCGCCGCCGAGCACGCCAGCGCCAGCACCGCAAGCAGTATGATGGCGAACTTCATCGAGGACAGGAATTTCCAGATCTTCTTCATGTTATTAAACAATACAATTCAAGGGGCGGCGATATGCCGCCCCTGTGCGTCGATCGGATATCAGGCCTCCAGCAGCGCCATGGCCTCGGCGATCTTGCTCTCCGAGGTATCCAGGCAGCGCATGGCCAGCTCGGAATTGTGCGCGCCCTCGGCATTCTCCACGTAGCAGAAGTCGAAGAACCACTGGGCCTCGCGGTGCAGCTTGCGGATGGCGTCGAGCTCCTCCTCGGACTTCGCGCCCTCGCTGACGGCGGTGGCCAGCGCGGTCTTGAACTCGGACAGCTTGTTGCCGACCTCGGTCTCGCGGGCGGTGACGCGCTCCTGTATGCCCTTCACCAGCGCGGTCATGTCGGTCTCGCCGTGGCACTTGGCGCAGGTTTGAAGCAGCGCGTCGTTCTCCAGCGGGCTCACGAGGGTGTGGCTGTGGTACACGGTGCCGTCGTCGGCCATCTCGATGGGCATATGGCAGTCGGCGCAGTTCAAAAACGCGGCGTGCTTGCCCTGCAGGAAGGTCTCAAACTCGGGGTGCTGGGCCTTCAGAAGCGGCGTGCCGGTGGATTCCTGCACCCAGTCCTTGAAGCCGAGATCGTCGTAGTAGGCCAGTATGGCCTCCGGGGTCATCTCCGACACGCTGTGGTAGGGCATCATGGTCTCGGAGTCCTCGGGGGTGAAGTAGTACTCGATGTGGCACTGGCCGCAGGCCATGTTGGACGGGTCGATGGCGCTCACATTGTCGCCCAGGGCCTTGTTGACGTAGGAGTGGGTCACCACGCGCATGCCGCCCTTGCCGGCCTCGTTGGCGTGGCAGGTGTAGCAGCTCACGCTCTCCTCCATCAGCGCCTCCGCCTCTTCAAAGGGCATGGAGTAGGCGCTCACGCCCTGGTCGTTGACCAGCTTGGCGAAGTTGGGGGTCTTGCAGGTCAGGCAGTTGGCCTTGGCGTGGGGGCGCTGGGTCTTGTGCACGTCCTCCAGGCAGTACTCGTGGCCGCGGGCGCTGCCGTAGTCCTTGGCAAAGCCGTAGCCCTCGTAGATGTTGACCAGGTACGGGTCCTGCTCCAGGTAGTCGGTCACATAGCTGTTGTCCTTGTTGTTGCCCCAGCTTACGCTGATGTAGGGGTAGACCGCCGCCCAGTCCTGGGCGTTGACGGTGCCGTCCTTGCTGGTGGCTTCGGGGGCCTCGACGTCGAGGTACTCAATATCCTCCCGGGTAAGCGGGCCCATGTCGCCGCGGCTGTCCACGTGATACATCACGCTGCCGCCGGCAATGCCGCCCAGGAAGACCACCGCAGCCACCACGACCACCGCCGAGGCGATCAGTCTGATGTAGTGCTTTCTCTCCATGGTTCTCCCCCCCTTATTAATCGGAAACGCTCTCCGGCTCGGTGATGACCTTGGCCGGACACTTTGCCACGCACCTGCCGCACTGCACGCAGTTTTCGTAGTTCACTGAGGCGAGGTTGTCTGAAACGTGGATGGCGTCAAAGGCGCACTGCTTCTGGCAGATGCCGCAGCCGATGCAGCCCGCGGTGCACACCTTCTTCACCATGGGGCCCTTGTCGCGGTTGGAGCACTGCACGATCACGCGCTTGGATTCGGGCACAAGCTCGATCAGGTGCTTCGGGCAGGCCTTCACGCACAGGCCGCAGCCCACGCAGCGGGCCCGGTTGACCACCGCCACGCCGTTAACCACGTTGATGGCGTCCTGCGGGCAGACCTGCGCGCAGGTGCCGAAGCCCATGCAGCCGTAGTCGCACTCGGTGACGTTGATGCCGGACAGCGCCGCGGCGCGGCAGTCGTTGATGCCGATGTAGTTGCCCTGGTTGTGGGTGACCTCGCAGGAGCCCTTGCAGCGCACGAAGGCGACCCTGCGCTCGGCGGCGTCGGCGGAGGTGCCCATGATCTCGCCGATCTGCCTGGCCACCGGCGCGCCGCCCACGGGACAGCCGTTCACCGGGGCCTCCCCCTTGGCGATGGCCGCCGCCATGGCGTCGCAGCCCGCGAAGCCGCAGGCGCCGCAGTTGTTGCCGGGCAGGACCTCGCGCACGGCGGCCTCCCGCTCGTCCACTTCGACGTGGAACCTATTGCCCGTATACACCAGGCCCGCGCCCACGATGACGCCGACCAGTGCGATGACGATGGTGGTTACAATGATGATCTGCATGTCCGCACCTCCCTTAGAACGACAGGCCGGAGAAGCCCATGAACGCAATGGACATCAGCGCCGCGGAGATCATCACGATGGGCGCGCCGCGCAGGGGTGCGGGGATATCCTCCTCGTGAATGCGGGAGCGAATGCCCGCCAGCAGCACGATGGCCAGCGTGTAGCCCACCGCCGTGCCGAAGCCGGCCAGTATGCTCTCCAGGAAGTTGTAGCCGTTCTGCACGTTGGTCAGCGCCACGCCCAGCACCGCGCAGTTGGTGGTGATCAGCGGCAGGTAGATGCCCAGCGCCTTGTAGATCGCCGGAGAGGTCTTCTTTAAGAACATCTCCACGATCTGCACCAGCGCGGCGATGACCAGTATGAACACGATGGTCTTCATGAAGTCGAGGCCCAGCGGGTTCAGCACGTAATCGTAGAGCAGGTTGGCCACGGCGGAAGCGATGGTGATGACGAACACCACCGCCATGCCCAGGGAGGCGGAGGCCTTCATCTGCTTGGACACGCCCAGGAAGGAGCATATGCCCAGGAACTGGTTGAGCACCACGTTGTTGATCAGCGCGGCGCCGATGACGATCATGATCAAGCTGGTGTTCACTTGGTCGACACCTCCTCATTCATGCCGCACTGGGCGGAGCAGGTGGCGCACACGCCGCTGCAGCCGCTCTCCACCAGCTTGCGCTGGCGGGTCTTGATGCCCAGGGCGTTCTGCACCGCGATGATGGCGGCGATCACCAGGAACGCTCCCGGAGGCTGTATGAATATGGCGATGGGCTCCACGCTGGCGGGCAGCACCTGTATGCCGAAGGCGGTGCCGTTGCCCAGCACCTCGCGGAACAGGCCCGCCAGGGTCAGCGCGATGGTGAAGCCCAGCCCCATTCCCAGGCCGTCCATGAAGGAAAGCCCCGGCGTATGCTTGTTGGCGTAGGCCTCCGCGCGGCCCAGTATGATGCAGTTCACGACGATCAGCGGGATATAGATGCCCAGCGCCGAATACAGCGAGGGCAGGTAGGCCTCGATCAGAAGCTCCGTCACCGTCACCAGCGAGGCCACCACCACGATGTAGGCGGGCAGGCGCACCTCGTCGGGGATCACCTTGCGCAGCAGGGAGATCACCACGTTGGACAGTATCAGCACCGCCGTGGTGGACAGGCCCATGCCGATGCCGTTCATGGCGCGGGTGGAAACCGCCAGCGTGGGGCACATGCCCAGCATCAGTATCAGCGTCGGGTTTTCCTTGACGAGACCGTTGTACAGGCGTTCAACATACTTGTTCATACCGTCAGCCTCCCTTCACCGTGGTGTTGAAGAAGTCCAGCGCGGCGTTCACGGCGTTGACCACGGCCCCGGAGGTGGTGGACGCGCCGGAGACGGTGTCGATCTGGTCCTCCTCCGTGCTGCCGCCGGCCTTGTTCAGGGTGAATTTGCCCACGGCCCTGCCGTTGAACTGGTCCTTGAACTCGGGGTCGGCCACGCGCATGCCCATGCCGGGGGTCTCGTTGAGGGTCGTGAAGTCGATGGCGTTGATCGCGCCCTCGGCGTTCAGGCCCACGGCCATGGAGACGTCGCCGTCAAAGCCGTCGGAGGAGGTCGCGCGGATCACGTAGCCCACGGTCTCGCCCGCGGCGTCCACGCCCACATAGGCCTCGTTGATGTACGCGCGCCCGAAGTCCGAGCCGTACACCCCGCCGTTCAGATCGGCGATGGCCTGGTCCATGGCCTCGTCGGACTTGAAGCTCTCCGCCTCGGGCACCACCACCTGGAAGGAGGCCAGGTTGGCCGCCAGCTTCTGGTTCTCGATGGTATCCTTGGTCATGGAGAACACGCCGCTCAACGCCAGGCCTGCGATGATCGTGATGGTGGTCAGCACCACCACCGGCCTAGGCACGCGGCTGATCAGGTCGCCCACGCCGATGTTGCCGCGGGTGAGCACGGACTTCTTCCGGAAGGCGTAGGGCTTCGGGAAGATGTTCATGTCGATCACGGGGGTCAACAGGTTGGCGGAGATCACCGAGTAGCTGAAGGAGTCCGCCGAGCCGCCGTACAGGCGGAATATGCCGCCCAGCACGCCGATGGTCAGGCCGTAGATCATCTGGCCCAGCCGGCTGACGGGGGAGGTGGTGTAGTCGGTGGCCATGTAGAAGGCCGCCATGATCACGCCGCCGCCGCAGATGTTCGCGGCGAGGTATTTGGGATCAAACCCCTGGCCGCCGAACAGCCCGATGAACAGCGTAAAGCCCGCGAGCACCGAGAAGCAGATCTCGCCGTGGATGATTTCCAGCGACCACAGCACCAAGCCGCCGATCAGAAGCGCCAGCGCGCTGCTGCCGATGACGCCGGGGGCCGTGCCCAGGAACATGCTGGTGATGTTGACTGCCTTGCCCTGTATGAGCTCCGCCACCGGGGTCGCGGTGGATACGCCGTCCACGGTGAACCGGGTCATGCTGGTGCCGAAGGAGATCAGCAGGAAGCACCGGGCCGCCAGCGCCGGGTTCAAAAAGTTCTTGCCCAGGCCGCCGAAGCAGCACTTCACCACCAGTATGGCGAACATTGCGCCGATCACCGGCAGGTGCAGCGGGCTGTCCGGCGACAGGCACAGCGCCAGCATCAGGCCCGTCACGATGGCGCTGCCGTCCTTCCAGGTGTCCGGCTTGTGGCAAAGCTTGTCGAACGCGAACTCCGACGCCACCGCGGTAAACACCGACAGCAGCACCACCATCAGCGCGTTCAGTCCGTGCACGCACACGCCCACGATGGTCGCCGGCATCAGCGACAGGGACACCACGTGCATGATATAGGGCGTCGTCCATTTATCCCGAATGTGCGGGCCGGAGGACAGATTCAATGCGTTGTTCATTTTTTACCTCCCGCCTCCGCGCGTTTGCGCGCCGTGATTTCCGCCTTGGCCTGCTTGAACATCTGCGTCAGCGGGCGCTTGGCGGGGCAGATATAGCTGCAGCTGCCGCACTGCATGCACTCCAGGCCGTAGAGCCTGTTCTCGAAGCGGTCCATGTCCTTGTCCACGATGGCGTCGGCCATGAGCTGCGGCATCAGCCCCAGCGGACAGACCGTGGTGCAGCGCCCGCAGTGCAGGCACGCGGTCATCTGCGCCTCCGCCGTCTCCGCCGGGTCGTCCGTGAGCAGCGTAAGCCCGTTGTTCATCTTCTGGATCGGCACGTCCAGCGACGCCATGGCGATGCCCATCATCGGGCCGCCGGCCAGCGCCTTTTTGAGCGTCACGCCCTCCTTGAGCCCGCCGGAATACTCCAGGAGCTCCGCGAAGCTCGCCCCGTCCGGCACCATGTAGTTGCCGGGGTTCTTCACCGCGTCGCCGGTGAGCGTGAAGCAGTGCGTGAACAGCGGCTCCCTGAACACCACCGCGCGCTGTATGGCGAGTATCGTGCCCACGTTTTCGACGATGCAGCCCACGTCGGCGGGCAGCATCCGGGCGGGATAATCCTTCCCGGCGATGGCGCTGATCAGGCTCTTCTCACCGCCCTGCGGGTACTTGGTGTCCATGGTGAGCACCCGGATGCGGTTGTGGCCCTGGGCCGCCTGGGTCATGGCGGCGATGGCCACGGGCTTGTTGTCCTCGATGGCCACGACGCCGTGGGCGTTCTTGAACAGCCGAAGCATCAGCTCCAGGCCCTCCACGATGGCGTCCGCCTGCGTGCGCATCAGCTGGTCGTTGCAGGTGAGGTAGGGCTCGCACTCCGCGCCGTTGGCGATCACGTATTTGATGTCGTCCGGCGCCTTCGGCGACAGCTTCACGTGGGTCGGGAAGCCCGCGCCGCCCAGGCCGATGATGCCCGCATCGCGCACGCGGTCCACGATCTGCTGATTGGTGAGCCCCGACACGTCCTCGCGGGTGCCGAAGCCCTCGGCCTTCGCGTACTGGCCGTCGTTGTCGATCACCACGCACTCCTGCATGGTTCCCGACAGGGTGCGGCGCTTCTCCACCGCCTTCACCTTGCCGGAACAGGCGCTGAATATGTTGGCGGACACGTAGCCGTCCGCCTCGGCGATTCGCTGGCCCACCAGCACCGGGTCGTTTTTCTTGACCACGGGCTTCGCGGGCTTCCCGATGTGATGGGCGAGCGGATAGACCATCTCCCCCTTCGCCTCGAACGGACGCAGCGCCTGCTCCCGGCTCAATTCCTTGTGGTAAGCCGGGTGCACGCCGCCGCGAAATGTCTTTCTCACCGTCTTCTACCCCTTTCCGTCACTGTATTGAAATCCAAAAACACACAAAAAGAAGGCAATCATATCATGTCTTCCCAAACCCTGTATCGCCCCGCGGACCCTCCGCATGGTCTTTCATATATAGTAACATAAAATGTGACTTTTGTAAAGCAAAAGCCGATAAAACCTAAATTCTTACAAAGTCGATATAAGCCGCTATCGAACACATGTTTAAGTTTTCGCGCGGTGTTTTCATTATAAATCATTGGTGCTATAATGGGGGATATGAAGGAGGCGTTCGCTGTGTTCAAGCTGCATTCGGATTACGCGCCCACGGGGGATCAGCCCCAGGCCATCGCGGCGCTGACGCAGGGGCTGGAGCAGGGGCTGAAGCATCAGGTGCTGCTGGGCGTCACGGGCTCGGGCAAGACCTTCACCATGGCGAACATCATCAAAAACGCCAACCGCCCGGCGCTGGTCATCGCCCACAACAAGACCCTTGCCGCCCAGCTGGCGGCGGAATTCCGGGAGTTCTTCCCGGAGAACGCGGTGGGGTCTTTTGTCTCCTATTACGATTATTACCAGCCCGAGGCCTACATCCCCTCCTCCGACACCTTCATCGAGAAGGATTCCTCCGTCAACGACGAGATCGACCGCATGCGCCACAGCGCCACGGCGTGGCTTTCGGAGCGCCGGGACGTGGTGATCGTGGCGTCCGTGAGCTGCATCTACGGCCTGGGCAGCCCGGAGGAATACGAGGATCTGTCCGTGTCCCTGCGGGAGGGGCAGGTGATCGACCGGGACGACCTTCTGATGCGCCTGGTGGAGATACAGTTCACCCGCAACGACTTCGAGCCCGAGCGCGGCACGTTCCGCGTGCGGGGCGAGGTGGTGGAGATCGTGCCGGCAGCCTCCGAGAAGAAGGGCGTGCGGGTGGAGTTCTTCGGCGACGAGATCGAGCGCATCTCCGAGATCGACATGGTGACGGGCAAGGCGCTTCGCTACATGAACCACGTGATGATCTTCCCCGCCAGCCACTACGCCACCTCCAGGGACAAGCTGGATCGCTGCATCGCCCAGATCGAGGAGGACCTGGAGCTCAGGCTCGAGGACTTCCGCGCCGCGGACCGCCTGCTGGAGGCCCAGCGGCTGGAGCAGCGGGTGCACTACGACATCGAGATGATGCGGGAGCTGGGCTATTGCAGCGGCATTGAGAACTACTCCCGCTACTTCGACGGGCGGCAGTCCGGGGAGGCGCCGTTTACGCTGATGGACTACTTCCCGAAGGACTTTTTGATCTTCATCGACGAGTCCCACGTCACCGTGCCCCAGATCCGGGGCATGTACAACGGCGATTTCGCCCGCAAGCGCGCGCTGGTGGACTACGGCTTCCGCCTGCCCGCCGCCTTCGACAACCGGCCGCTCAAGTTCCACGAATTTGAGCAGCGGGCCAACCAGGTGATCTACGTGTCCGCCACCCCTGGGGACTACGAGCTGTCCCGGGCCGGGCAGGTGGTGGAGCAGATCATACGCCCCACGGGGCTGATCGACCCGGAGGTGGTCGTGCGCCCCGCCACCGGGCAGGTGGACGATCTGGTGGGCGAGATCAACAAGGTCACCGCCCAGGGCGGGCGCGTGCTGGTGACCACGCTGACCAAGCGCATGGCCGAGAGCCTGACCCAGTACCTGCGGGAGCTGGACATCCGGGTGGAGTACCTGCACTCCGACATCGAGACGCTGGACCGCATCAAGCTGATTCGCGGGCTAAGGACCGGGGAGTTCGACGTGCTGGTGGGCATCAACCTTTTAAGAGAGGGCCTGGACATGCCCGAGGTGTCGCTGGTGTGCATACTGGACGCGGACAAGGAGGGCTTTTTGCGCTCGGAGACCAGCTTGATCCAGACCATCGGCCGCGCGGCGCGCAACGTGGACGGGCGGGTGATCATGTACGCCGACGACATGACCGAGTCCATGCTGAGCGCCATCACCGAGACCAACCGCCGCCGGGCCATACAGCAGGCCTACAACGAGGAGCACCACATCACCCCGCGGACCGTGCGCTCAGCCATCCGCGAATTGATGGAGGTCACCCGCGCCGCCGACGACACCGCGGACACCGCGATGGACGACACCGAGCGCCAGATGGCCATCGAGCGCATCGAGGAACTGATGCTCCAGGCCGCCAACAACCTCGACTTCGAGAAGGCCGCGAAGTACCGCGACCAGATGCTGGCTTTGCGGGGCGAAAAGGTGATGGCCACCCAGGAGCAGTCCCGCCAGCGCCGCAAGCGCCGGGAGAAGATGACGCACCGGAACCCGGGATAATGGGGAGGTAATACACATGAACAGAGATTTTCTACTGACCCTTCTGAACACGGCCTCCGTCAGCGGCAACGAGGAGGCCAACCAATTAAACGCGCTGGCGTTCGCCCGCTCCTTCGCCCACGAGCAGTACGTGGACGCGGTGGGCAACGCCATCTCCGTGGTGAACCCGGACGCCGCCTGCCGGGTGCTTCTGTGCGGCCACATGGACGAGATCGGCTTTCGGGTGACCCACATCGACGACAAGGGCTTCGTCCACGTGCAGAAGGCGGGCGGCGTGCGCCCGAAGCTGTACGTCGGCGCGCCCATGCAGATCATCCACGAGGCGGAGGAGGACGGCCAGACCGTATGGCGCAAGGTGGACGGCGTCGGCGCGGTGGACGACGACCTTTTGAAGAAGGAGGACATGAAGGACTCCGACCTGCTGATCGACATCGGCGCGAACAGCCGTGAGGAGGCCGCGGCGCTGGTGGGCGTGGGCGATTCCGTCTGTGCGGACACGCAGGTGCGCGCGCTGCTGAACGACCGCTTCTGCTGCCGGGCGCTGGACGACAAGACCGGGGCCTTCATCATACTGGAGGCCGCGCGGCTGGCGGCGGAGCGCGGCGCGACCTGCGGCATCCACGCCAACACCGCCGTGGGCGAGGAGACCCCGGGCCGGGGCGCGTACTTCGCCGCCGCCAACGTGAAGCCCTCCTGCGCGATCATCGTGGACGTCACCTGGGCCAGCGACGCCCCCGGCGGCGACCCCGCTTCAAGCGGCGAGGTCAGGCTGGGCGGCGGCCCGGTGCTGTGCAAAAGCGGCATGACCAACAAGGCCATGAACCGGCTCCTTGAGCAAATCGCCGCCGAGAAGGGCATCCCCCTGCAGTACGAGGTGGCCGGCGGCAGGACCTACACCGACGGCGACACCGCTTTAAAGACCGGCGCGGGCGTGCCCGTGGCGCTGGTGTCCGTCCCCCTGCGCTACATGCACTCCTCCGTGGAGGTGGGCAGCTGGCGGGACATCGAATACTGCGTCGAGCTCATCGCCGAATTCCTGTGCCGCATCGACGAGACCTTCGATTACAGACCCATTCATCGTTAGGAGCGTTATCTTGAACATCAACGAAATCGTCATCAAGGGCGCGCGGGAGCACAACCTCAAAAACGTCAACCTGGTGATCCCCCGCGACAAGCTGATCGTCATGACCGGGCTGTCCGGCTCGGGCAAGTCGTCCCTGGCCTTCGACACCATCTACGCCGAGGGCCAGCGGCGCTATGTGGAATCGCTGTCCAGCTACGCCCGGCAGTTCCTGGGGCAGATGGAGAAGCCGGACGTGGACTACATCGAGGGCCTCTCCCCCGCCATCTCCATCGACCAGAAGACCACCAGCAAGAACCCGCGCTCCACGGTGGGCACGGTGACCGAAATCTACGACTACCTGCGCCTGATGTACGCCCGCATCGGCACGCCCCACTGCCCCAAGTGCGGCAAGCCCATTTCCCAGCAGACGGTGGACCAGATCGTGGACCAGATACTGGCCCTGCCGGAGCGCACGCGGCTGATGATACTCGCCCCGGTGGTTCGGGGCCGCAAGGGCGAATTCGTCAGGATGCTGGAGGATCTGTCCAAGCAGGGCTACGTGCGCACGCGCATCGACGGCGCCATGTACGAGATGAGCGAGCTCCCGGCGCTTGAAAAGAATAAAAAGCACACCATCGAGGCGGTGGTGGACCGGCTGATCGTGCGCCCCGACATACAGCAGCGCCTGACGGACTCCATCGAGACCGCCATGCACCTGGCCGGGGGGCTGGTGATCGCCAGCGTCGTGGGCCGGGAGGGCGCGCCGGACGAGGACATGCTGTTTTCCCAGAACTACGCCTGCCCGGACTGCGGCATCTCCGTCGGGGAGCTGACCCCCCGCATGTTCTCCTTCAACAACCCCTACGGCGCGTGCCCCACCTGCACGGGCCTGGGCGTATTGATGAAGATGGACCCGGCCATCGTGCTGCCGGACCGCACGAAGTCGCTAAACGAGGGCGCGATACAGGTGTCCGGCTGGAACATCACCGACCACGACTCCATGGCCCGCATGTACCTGGTGGCGCTCTCGGAGCACTACGGCTTTTCGCTGGACACCCCGGTGAAGGACCTGCCCGAGGACATCGTGAGCATACTGCTCTTCGGCACGAAGGGCGAGAAGATACGGATACAGTACGCCCGCGCCGACGGCCAGGGCAGCTTCAACGCCCCCTTCGAGGGCATCATCGCCAGCCTGGAGCGCCGCTACCGGGAGACCAGCTCCGACGCCATGAAATCGGTCTACGAGGGCTACATGAGCCAGGTGCCCTGCCCGGACTGCGGCGGCAGGCGCTTGAAGCGCGAGGCGCTGGCGGTCACCGTGCAGGATAAGAACATCTCCGAGATCACCGACCTGTCCGTGCGCGACGCCCGGCGCTTCTTCAAGGACCTGACCCTCACCGAGAAGGAGGCCGTGATCGCCGCGCAAATCCTAAAGGAGATTCACGCGCGGCTGGGCTTTCTGAACGACGTGGGGCTGGGCTATCTGACACTGTCCCGCCCGGCGGGCACGCTCTCCGGCGGCGAGGCCCAGCGCATCCGGCTGGCGACGCAGATCGGCTCCGGGCTGGTGGGGGTGCTGTACATCCTGGACGAGCCCTCCATCGGCCTTCACCAGCGGGACAACCGGCGGCTTTTAAACAGCCTCAAGGGCTTAAGGGACCTGGGCAACACGCTGATCGTGGTGGAGCACGACGCCGAGACCATGCTGGACGCGGACTACATCGTGGACGTGGGCCCCGGCGCGGGGCTTCACGGTGGCGAGATCATCGCCACCGGCACCCCCGCGGAGATCATGGCTAACGAGCGCTCCATCACCGGGCAGTACCTGTCCGGCAAAAAGGCCATCCCCACGCCCTCCCAGCGCCGCACACCCGCGGGCTGGCTCACCGTGCGCGGCGCGCGGGCCCACAACTTGAAGGGCATCGACGTGAAGTTCCCGCTGGGCGTGGTCACCTGCGTGACCGGCGTGTCCGGCAGCGGCAAGTCGTCGCTGGTCAACGAGATACTCTTCAAGTCGCTGTCCCACACGCTCAACCGCTCCCGGCTCAAGCCCGGCCCCCACGACGGCATCGACGGCGTCGAGCAGCTGGACAAGATCATCGCCATCGACCAGTCCCCCATCGGCCGCACGCCCCGGTCGAACCCGGCCACCTACACCGGCCTGTTCGATATGATCCGCGACGTGTTCGCCCAGACCCCCGACGCCAAGGCCCGCGGCTACAAGCCCAACCGCTTCAGCTTCAACGTCAAGGGCGGGCGGTGCGAGGCGTGCTCCGGCGACGGCATCATCAAGATCGAGATGCACTTCCTGTCCGACGTGTACGTGCCCTGCGAGGTCTGCAAGGGCCACCGCTACAACCGGGAGACGCTGGAGGTGCGCTACAAGGGCAAGAACATCTACGAGGTGCTGGAGATGACCGTGGACGAGGCGCTGGAGTTTTTCCGCCCCATCCTCAAGATTCGCCGCAAGCTGGAAACCATGCGGGACGTGGGCCTGGGCTACGTGAAGCTGGGCCAGCCCTCCACCACGCTCTCCGGCGGCGAGGCACAGCGCATCAAGCTGGCCACGGAGCTGTCCCGGCAGGCCACGGGCCGCACCATCTACGTGCTGGACGAGCCCACCACGGGGCTGCACATCGCCGACGTGGAGAGGCTCATACAGGTGCTCGACCGGCTGGCCGAGGCGGGCAACACGCTGGTGGTGATCGAGCACAACCTGGACGTCATCAAGACCTCCGACTACGTGATCGACCTGGGCCCCGAGGGCGGCGACGGCGGCGGCACCGTGGTCACCACCGGCACCCCCGAGCAGGTCGCCCAGGTGCCCGAGAGCTTCACCGGCCAGTATTTGAAGCGCGCGTTGGCGTTCAATATGTAGGAAATACGTTTTTATGTTGGGGCGGCGATGCGCCGCTACGGGGGGATCCGCGGACGCCATGAATGGCGTCCCTACAGCGGGAATGGCTCCCGGGCGATGAGGGCATCGCCCCTACGTCACGCACTGATTAAGGGCGTTTTCTCGCATGGCAGAGGCTTAAAACATCTGAAATCTCTGTCTGCTCGTAGGGGCGATGCCCTCATCGCCTGGTTCCCGTTGGTTCATTTGTGTAGATTGCCCTTAATGTAACAGCCTCCTTTTGATAGCGTACCCCTTGACGCAGTGAGGCGGAAGAGGTCGTCACCCCTTGCCGCCCGCGGACGCCATGAATGGCACCCCTACGACGGGAATGGCTCCCGGGCGATGAGGGCATCGCCCCTACAGATCGGCCATTCCTGTTCCCTGTTCCCTGTTCCCTGTTCCCTGTTCCCTGTTCCCTGTTCCCTGTTCCCTGTTCCCTCCCGGCCATTCCTATTGCCTATTCCCTATTGCCTAATCCCCAATCCCTAAATATACTTCCTCATCTGCTGCAGCGCGGCCTTCTCCAGCCGGGCCACCTGGGCCTGGGAGATGCCGATCTCGTCGGCGACCTCCATCTGGGTCCTGCCCTGGAAGTACCGCTGGCGGATGATATGCCGCTCCCGGTCCTGGAGGTGGGCCATGGCGTGGTTGATGGACAGGTCCCGCACCCACTCCTCCTCGCTGACCCGCTCGTCCCTGAGCTGGTCCACCAGGTACACGGCGTCGCCGTTGTTCTGGTATACCGGGTCGAACAGCGACACCGGGTCCTGTATCGCCTCCAGCGCCAGCACCACCTCGTCCTCGGGCAGCTTCATCTCCCGGGCGATCTCGGCGGTGGTGGGCTCGCGCCCGCTCTTGGCAGAGAGCGCCTCCCGGGTCTTGAGCGCCCGATAGGCCGTGTCCCGCATGGAGCGCGACACCCTGACGGCGTTGTTGTCCCTAAGGTACCGCCTGATCTCGCCGATGATCATGGGCACGCAGTAGGTGCTCAGCCGCACGTTCAGGCTCATGTCGAAGTTGTCCAGCCCCTTCATCAGGCCGATGCAGCCCACCTGGAACAGGTCGTCCATGTTTTCGCCCCGGTTGTGGAAGCGCTGTATCACGCTGAGCACCAGCCGCAGGTTGGCCTGTATCAGCGCCTTTCGCGCCTCGCCGTCGCCCTCGTGGGCCCGCCGCATCAGCGCCTGCATGTCCTCGTGGGACAGCGTGGGCAGCGTCGAGGTCTCCACGCCGCAGATTTCCACCTTGTTCAATGCCATAGAAAAAACCTCCGTACAGGCAAGTATTGCCTGTGCGGAGGTTTTGTATGCCATCAGAGAAATTACCGGACGCTCTCCACGGCGGCGCGCTCGACGGGCAGGCCCGCCTTGAAGCGCGTGATGTAGGCATTGAAGGCCTTGGCGTCGTCGGGGTTCGGCATGACGGTCTCGCAGGGCATGCCGTCGAATATGCGCTTGTCGAGGTAGTCCTCCAGCGTCTCGCCGTCCTTTTTGTCCACCATAAAGGCAGAAAGCAGCGCGATGCCCCAGGCGCCGCCCTCTCCGGCGGTCTCCATGACGGACACCGGCGCGTTCAGCGCGGCGGCCATGATGGGCTGGGCCACGCCCTTGGTCTTGAAAATGCCGCCGTGGCCCATGATGCGGTCCACCAGCGCGTCCTCCTCCTCGGTGAGGATGTCCATGCCGATCTTGAGGGAGGCGAAGGCGGCGTTCAGGTGCGCGCGCATGAAGTTGGCCAGCGTGAAGCGGCTGTCGGGGGTGCGCACGAACAGCGGGCGGCCCTCGGTAAAGCCGGTGATGTGCTCGCCGGAGTAGTAGTTGTAGGCCAGCACGTCGCCCAGGTCGGCGTCGGCCTCCATGGCCTTGCGGTACAGCGTGCCGTAGAGGGTGTTGGCGTCCAGCTTGACGCCCGCGGCCTCGGCGAACTCGCCGAACAGCTTGACCCAGGCGTTCAGGTCGGAGGTGCAGTTGTTGCAGTGGACCATGGCCACCTGCGCGCCGGAGGGCGTGGTGATGGTCTCGAGCTCTGGCCGCACCTTGGAGAGCGCCTTCTCCAGCACGATCATGGCGAATATCGAGGTGCCCGCGGACACGTTGCCGGTGCGCTGCCTGACGGAGTTGGTGGCCACCATGCCGGTCTGGGCGTCGCCCTCGGGCGGGCACAGCGGTATGCCGGCCTCCAGCACGCCGGACACGTCCAACAGCTTCGCGCCCGCCTCGGTGAGCCTGCCCGCCTCCTGGCCGGCCAGCAGCACCTTCGGCATGATCTGCCGAAGCTTCCACGGGAAGCCCTTCTCCGCCACCAGGGCGTCGAACTTGTCCACCATGGTCTGGTTGTAGTCGTTGGTGTCGGAATCGATGGGGAACATGCCGCTGCCCTCGCCGATGCCCAGCACCTTCTCGCCGGTGAGCTTCCAGTGCACGAAGCCCTCCAGCGTGGTCATGAAGCGGATGTCCTTGACGTGCGGCTCGCCGTTTAAAATCGCCTGGTACAGGTGGGCGATGGACCAGCGCTGGGGAATGTTGAAATTGAACAGCTTCGTCAGCTTCTCGGCGGCCTCGCCGGTGATGGTGTTGCGCCAGGTGCGGAAGGGCACCAGCAGCTCGTCCTTCTCGTTAAAGACGATGTAGCCGTGCATCATGGCGGAGAAGCCGATGGCCTGGAGTTTTTTGACCTCGCAGCCGTACTTGGCCTTCACGTCCCTCAGCATGTCGGCGTAGCAGTCCTGCAGGCCCGTGATCACGTCGCCCAAATCGTAGGTCCAGATGTTGTTCACCAGCTGGTTTTCCCAGTCGTGCGCGCCCTGCGCGATGGGGGCGCCCGCCTCGTCGATCAGAACGGCCTTGATGCGGGTGGAGCCGAACTCCACGCCCAGCCTTGCCCTGCCGCCTTCGATGGCAGCGCGAATTGCGTTCATGCCCATGGTATGTCATCCTCCTTCACTGCGTCCACGCAGGTAATCTACCCTTTACATTATAGCATAATATCCGCGCATTGACCAGTGGTCGCGGAAAAAATGTGACAGCATTTTAATCCGTTTGTAATGACGTAACCTGTCGGAATTTGCTATAATGATTCCTGTATTGTGTTTGCCTCAGACGTGCGCATTGGGGGAGGACGACCATGAACAGGATTGGATTTGACAGTCAGAAATACATTCAGCTTCAATCGACCCGCATCCGCGAACGCATCGACTCCTTCGGCGGCAAGCTGTACCTGGAATTCGGCGGCAAGCTGTTCGACGACTACCACGCCTCCCGCGTGCTGCCGGGCTTTGCACCCGACAACAAGATCCGCATGCTGCTTGAATTGAAGGACCAGGCGGAGATCGTCATCGCCATCAACGCCAACGACATCGAGAAGAACAAGGTGCGCGGCGACCTGGGCATCACCTACGATATGGACGTAATCCGCCTGATCGACGTGTTCCGGGACTTCGGGCTCTACGTCGGGGCCATCGCGCTGACGCAGTACACCGGCCAGCCCGGCGCGGACCTGTTCAAGGCGCGGCTGGAGGGCATGGGGCTTCGGGTCTACCGGCTCTACCGCATACAGGACTACCCGGCCAACGTGCCGCTGATCGTCTCAGACGAGGGCTTTGGCCGCAACGAGTACATCGAGACCACCCGCTCGCTGGTGGTGGTCACCGCCCCCGGCCCGGGCAGCGGCAAGATGGCCACCTGCCTAAGCCAGCTCTACCACGAGCACCGGCGGGGCGTCAAGGCGGGCTACGCCAAGTTCGAGACCTTCCCCATCTGGAACCTGCCGCTCAAGCACCCGGTGAACCTGGCCTACGAGGCCGCCACCGCCGATCTGAACGACGTGAACATGATCGACCCCTTCCACCTGGAGGCCTACGACAAAAAGGCGGTCAACTACAACCGCGATATCGAGATCTTCCCGGTGCTGCGGGCCATATTCGAGCGCATCTACGGCGAGTGCCCCTACAAGAGCCCCACGGACATGGGCGTCAACATGGCGGGCATGTCCATCGTGGACGACGCGGTGTGCTGCGAGGCTTCGCGCCAGGAGATCATCCGCCGCTACTACCGCACAGCCTGCGCGGTCAAGCAGGGCCACGCCTCGGAGGCGGAGCTTCAAAAGCTGGATCTGCTGATGCGCTCCCAGAACCTGGACCTGGCCGACCGCTCCACCGTGGCGCCCGCGCTGGCGGTGGCCCACCGCACCGGCGAGCCCGCCGTGGCGCTGGAGCTCAACGACGGCACCATCGTCACCGGCAAGACCTCGTCGCTGCTGGGCGCCTCCTCCGCCTGCCTGCTGAACGCGCTCAAGATGCTCTCGGGCATACCGGATGAGATCAAGCTCATCTCCCCCACCGTCATCGAGCCCATCAACCACTTAAAGGTCGAGCACATGGGCAACCGCAACCCCCGGCTGCACACCGACGAGACCCTGGTGGCCCTGGCCATCTGCGCCGCCACCGACCAAAACGCCGAAAAGGCCATGGACGCGCTGAGCGACCTCAAGGGCTGCGAGGCCCACTCCACCGTGATACTCTCCCAGGTGGACGAGGGCATGTTCGGCAAGCTGGGCGTGAACATCACCTGCGAGCCGACGTATGAGACCAAGAGGCTGTACCACAAATAAAACACGGACGCCCCGCGAAAACGCGGGGCGTCCGTCTGTCTGTATTGCCGTCACCCGCCCAGGTACGCCGCGCGGACGCGGTCGTCGGCGAGCACGTCCACAGCGGAGCCGGAGATGGTGATCTTGCCGGTGCCCAGCACGTAGGCGCGATCGGCGATGGACAGCGCCATCTGGGCGTTCTGCTCCACCAGCAGTATGGTGACGCCCGCGGCGTGCAGCTCCTTGATGATGTCGAAGATCTGCTCCACCAGTATCGGGGCCAGGCCCATCGACGGCTCGTCCAGCATCAGCAGCTTGGGCTTGCTTATCAGCGCGCGGCCCATGGCAAGCATCTTCTGCTCGCCGCCGGACAGCGTGCCCGCCACCTGTTTTTCGCGCTCCTTCAGCCTCGGGAAGCGCTTGAACACGTCCTCCAGCGAGGCGGGGATCTCCTCCTTGGGGCGGGAAAAGCCGCCCATCTCCAGGTTCTCGCGCACCGTCATCTGCTGGAACACGCGCCGCCCCTCGGGGCACAGCGCCATGCCCTTTGAGACGATGCGGTTCGCGCCGATGCCCACGATGCTCTCCCCCTTGAAGGAGATCATGCCCATGCGGGGCTTCAAAAGCCCGGACACGGTGTTCAGCGTGGTGGACTTGCCCGCGCCGTTGGCGCCGATCAGCGTGACGATCTCGCCCTCGTTGACCTCGAAGGATATGCCCTTGATGGCGTGTATGGAGCCGTAGTAGACGTGGATGTCCTCCACCTTGAGAAGGGGCGTTCCGACGTTCTCGCTCATGCTTACCCCTCCTTCTTCTTGCCCAGATAGGCTTCAATGACCGTGGGATTGGACTGTATCTCGTCCGGGGTGCCCTTGGCGATGATGCGCCCGTAGTTCAATACACAGATGCCCTCGCACACGCCCATGACCAGGTTCATGTCGTGCTCTATGAGCATGATGGCGATGTGGAACTGGTCGCGGATGCGGGCGATGTTGTTCATCAGCTCCTCGGTCTCGTGGGGGTTCATGCCCGCCGCGGGCTCGTCCAGCAGCAAAAGCGAGGGCTTCGTGGCCAGCGCGCGCACGATCTCCAGCCGGCGCTGCGCGCCGTAGGGCAGCGAGCCCGCCTGGGCCTTCGCCATGTCCTGCATGTCGAATATGCTCAATAGCTCCATGGCCTTCTCGTGCTGGCGCTTCTCGCCCTGCCAGTAGGCCGGCATGCGGAATATGCCGGAGAACATGCCGTAGCTGATCTGGTTGTGCAGGCCGATGCGCACGTTGTCCTCCACCGTCATGTTGTCGAACAGGCGGATGTTCTGGAAGGTGCGGGCGATGCCCAGCTTGTTGGCCTGTACGGTATTCATGCCGTGCATGTCGCGCCCGTTGAGCATAATGGAGCCCATGGTGGGCTGGTACACCTTCGTCAGCAGGTTGAACACGGTAGTCTTGCCCGCGCCGTTGGGGCCGATCAGCCCGGCGATCTCGGTCTTGCCGATGACGAGGTTGAAGTCGTCCACGGCCTTTAAGCCGCCGAACTCTATGCCCAGGTGCCGCGCCTCCAGCACCGGGGAATCGTACAGGTCGCGCTCGGGAATGATGCCGTGGCTCGGGGCGGGCACCATCTTGGTGTTCTGTCTGCGCTTCACGGTCTCGCTCATGCCGCCGCGCCTCCCTTCTGCCTGCCGTTCCTGCGGGGGACCAGCTTGCCGAGCAGCGCCCGCATGGTGGGATTGTTGGTCACCAGCATCACCAGTATCAGCACGATGGCGTAGATCAGCATGCGGTAATCGGCGAAGGCCCTGAGCAGCTCGGGCAGCACGGTCAGAAGCGCCGCCGCGATGATGGAGCCCCAGATGTTGCCGATGCCGCCCAGCACCACGAACACCAGCACCAGTATCGAGGTGTCGAACTTGAACTTCGAGGCGGTCACCGTGGCCATGCTCAGGCCGTACAGCGCCCCCGCCATGCCCGCCAGCACCGCGGCGGTCACGAAGGCCATCATCTTGTACTTGGTGACATTGATGCCCATGGCCTCGGCGGCGATGCGGTTGTCCCGCGCCGCCATGATCGCGCGGCCGGAGCGGCTGTTGATCAGGTTCATCACCACGAACAGCGTGAACAGTATCAGCACGAAGCCCGCCGGGAAGGTGGCGATCTTTTGAACATCCTTGGCGCCGTTGGGGCCGTTGAGCAGTATCGTGCCGGGAATGTTGGGGTTGTTGAAGGACACGTGCAGCCGCCTGCCCTCCAGCGAGAAGTACAGGCAGTTCAGCACATTGCGTATGATCTCGCCGAAGGCCAGCGTCACGATGGCGAGGTAGTCGCCCCGCAGGCGCAATACGGGAATACCGATCAGCGCGCCGAACACGCCGGCCATCACCCCCGCGGCGACCATGGAGAGTATCAGCCGTATGAGCTCGTTTTCAAGCCCGAAGGTCCTAAGCCACGCCGAGGCGATGATGCCCGAGAACGCGCCGATGGACATGAACCCCGCGTGGCCCAGCGAGAGCTCGCCGGAAATGCCCACCACCAGGTTCAGCGACACGGCCATGACGATGTACACGCAGATCGGGATCATCTGGCCCCGCAGGGAGCGCTTCATCACGCCGGTGGAGATCATGGACTGGCACACGATGAAGGCGATGATGACGATGCCGAAGGATATGAGGTTGTTGACCGTACTTTTTTTCAGCTTCATACACCGCACCTCACACTTTCTCGTTCACGGGCTTGCCCAGCAATCCCGCGGGCTTGAACAGCAACACGATGATCAGCACCGCGAACACCAGCGCGTCGCCCAGCTCCGTGGAGATGTACGCCTTGCCCAGTATCTCGATGATGCCCAGCAGCAGCCCGCCGATCATCGCCCCGGGAATGGAGCCGATGCCGCCGAACACCGCCGCCGTAAACGCCTTGATGCCGGGCATGGAGCCCGTGGTGGGCTGGAGCGTGGGATACGCCGAGCACAGCAGCACGCCCGCCACGGCCGCAAGCGCCGAGCCTATGGCGAAGGTCAGGGAGATGGTGCGGTTGACGTTGATGCCCATGAGCTCCGCCGCGCCCTTGTCCTCCGAGACCGCGCGCATGGCCTTGCCCATCTTGGTGCGGCCGGTGAACAGCGTCAGCGCCACCATGATCACGATGTTGGCGGCGATGGTCAGTATGGTCTCCGAAGAGATGACCAGGTTGCCGTCGAACAGCTTGATCTGGCCCACGCTGAACACGGAGGGGAACACCTTGGGGTTGGAGCTCCATATGAGCAGCGCCGTGTTCTGCAAAAAGTAGCTCACGCCGATGGCCGTGATCAGCACCGCCAGCTTGGGCGCCTGGCGAAGGGGCCGGTAGGCCAGCCCTTCGATGATCACGCCCAGGCACGTGCAGACCACCATGGCACACAGCACCGACAACAGCGGCGGCAGGTTCAGGTATTGCATCGCGCAGAACGCGATGTACGCACCCACCATGATCACGTCGCCGTGGGCGAAGTTCAGCATCTTGGCGATGCCGTAGACCATCGTGTATCCCAGCGCGATGATGGCGTACACGCTGCCCAGGCTGATTCCGTTGATCAGGAATCGCAGGAACGATACCATGTCTTCCAACTCCTCAAATAAATGATTATAAGGTAACTGACCATCGCCAGCAGTCCCTTCTGTTGACAATCGTCAGTTACCTCCAAACCGTTGTGTACGGGTGGGCGATGAGGGCATCGCCCCTACCCCCGTCTCTATCCCGCAGGGGCAGATCAACCGTCTCCCGTCCGTAGGGGCGATGCCCTCATCGCCCGGGTACGGTCGCAACGCACCTCAATCAACGGCATACCCCGACCCCGGTCGAACCGGGGTCGGGAATGGGGTTGAGCGTATCAGCCGTTGAAGCCCACGTAGGCGCCATCCTTGATGATGACGGCGGTGGGGGTCTTGGTCACGGCGCCGGTCTCGTCCCAGGTCATGCTGCCGGTCAGGCCTTCCACCTGGAGGGTCTTGAACTGCTCGATGAGCAGCTCGCAGGCGTCCTCGGCGGAGGTGTCGCCGGTGATGCCGGCGTTCAGGCTGGCGGCGTAGAGCGCGTTGACGGCGTCATAGGCGTCGGCGGCAAACTGGTTCGGGATCTCGCCGGTGATCTCCTGATAGCGGGCGACGAAGGCCTTGGTGGCCTCGTCCTCGGCATCGGCGGAGAAGGGGGTCAGCATGAACACGCCCTCGGCCAGGGAGGCGTCGAAGCCCTCCATGGTCAGTATGCCGTCCATGCCGTCCACGCCGAAGAACACGGGCGCGTAGTCCATGGTCTTGGCGGTCTGCAGGATCATGGAAGCGGGGGTGTAGTAGATGGGCAGGAACACCAGGTCGGCGCCGGCGTCCTTCGCGTCGGAAACCTGCACGGAGAAGTCGGTGGTCTCGTCGGTGAAGGTGGTGGTGGAGACGATCTCCAGGCCCAGCGCGGGCGCTTCGTCCACGAAGGTCTGATAGATGCCGGTGGAGTAGGCGTCGGCGTTGTTGTAGATGATGGCGATCTTGGTGGCCAGATCATGCTCCTTGATGTACTGCGCGGAGGCGGTGCCCTGGGCGGGATCGGTGAAGCACACCTGGAACACGTTGTCCTTGTTCGCGGTCACATCGGGGGAGGAGGCGGAGGGGGTCAGCATGAACACGCGATCCTCGTTGGCCTGAGCGCCAACGGCGATGCAGGGGGTGGTGGTGGTGGTGCCGGCGATCATCTGAGCGCCGTTGTCCAGCACGTTGTTGTAGGCGTTGAGGGACTTCTCGGGATCGTGCTCGTCGTCCTCGTTGAGCAGCTCGATCTGGACGCCGCCCTGGGCGTTGATCTGCTCGGCGGCGACCTGCGCGCCGTACTTGCAGGCGTTGCCATAGATGGCGGCGGCGCCGGTGAAGGGGCCGATGACGCCGATCTTCAGCGTATCCTCAGCCATGGCGGCGGAGGCCAGACCCACGACCATCACGATGGCGAGGATCATTGCAGCAAGAGCCTTGGTGAACTTCATATTCGGATTCCTCCCAACTTAGATTCGCGCTACGGCATACATATTCATGTATACGCATATCGTTAATGGTTAATATACCTTTCCTTCATATTGTTGTCAAGCGCGGCAAGCGTCCATTTTCGCGTATTTTTGGTTATTTCATGGACTGGACAAATCCCCCGCCGCTTTGGTATAATGGTGTCATCAAGAAACCACGAAAGGATGATAGACCATGATTTCCTGGAAGAATCTGGATACCCTGTCCGCATACAGCAAGCTGGAAGCCCTCAGGGGGCGCGTGAACCTGGTCGAGGCCATGGCCGGTGAAAACGGCGCTGAGCGCGTGGCGAAGTATTCCGCGCCCATGGCGGGCGGCCTTCAGTTCAACTACGCCGCCCGGCCCGTGGACGAAGAGGTGCTCGACGCCCTCGGCGCGCTGGCCGGCGAGGCCCAGCTGACCGACAAGTTCGCCGCGCTGTACAACGGTACGGTCATCAACACCGGCGAGAAGCGCCTGGTGCTGCACCAGCTCACCCGCGGCCAGCTCGGGGACGACGTGGTGGCCGACGGCGTGAACAAGCGGGACTTCTATGTCTCCCAGCAGATGAAGGCGGCGGCCTTCGCCAGGAAGGTCCACGCCGGGGAGATCGCCAACGCGAAGGGCGAGAAGTTCACCACCGTGGTGCAGATCGGCATCGGCGGCAGCGACCTGGGCCCCCGCGCCATGTACCTGGCGCTGGAGCAGTGGGCCAGGCAGAACGGCGCCTTCAAGATGGAAGCAAAGTTCATCAGCAACGTGGACCCCGACGACGCCGCGGCGGTATTGAAGAGCATCGACGTGTCCAGGGCGCTGTTCGTGCTGGTGTCCAAGTCCGGCACCACGCTGGAGACGCTGACCAACGAGTCCTTCGTGAAGGACGCGCTGAAGGGCGCGGGGCTCGACCCCTCGAAGCACATGGTGGCCGTCACCAGCGAGACCTCGCCGCTGGCGAAGTCCTCCGACTACCTGGCCGCCTTCTTCATGGACGACTACATCGGCGGGCGCTACTCCTCCACCTCCTGCGTGGGCGGCGTGGTGCTGTCGCTGGCCTTCGGCCCCGAGGTGTTCGAGCGCTTCCTGAACGGCGCCCACGCCGCCGACGAGACCGCCAAGAACCCGGATATCCGCAACAACCCCGCCATGCTGGACGCGCTCATCGGCGTCTACGAGCGCAACGTGCTGGGCTACCCCGCCACCGCCGTGCTGCCCTACTCCCAGGCGTTGAGCCGCTTCCCGGCCCACCTGCAGCAGCTGGACATGGAGTCCAACGGCAAGTCCGTCAACCGCTTCGGCGAGAGCATCGGCTACGTCACCGGCCCGGTGATCTTCGGCGAGCCCGGCACCAACGGCCAGCACTCCTTCTACCAGCTTTTGCACCAGGGCACCGACATCGTGCCGCTGCAGTTCGTCGGCTTTAGGAAGAACCAGGCCGGCATGGACGTGGTCATACAGGGCAGCACCAGCCAGCAGAAGCTGTGCGCCAACGTGGCCGCCCAGATCATGGCCTTCGCCTGCGGCAAGAAGGACGACAACCCCAACAAGGCCTTCGCCGGTGGACGGCCCTCCAGCATCATCGTCGGCGAACAGCTGACCCCCGAGGCGCTGGGCGCGCTGCTCGCCCACTTCGAGAACAAGGTGATGTTCCAGGGCTTCTGCTGGAACGTCAACAGCTTCGACCAGGAGGGCGTGCAGCTGGGCAAGGTGCTCGCCAAGCGCGTGCTCGCCCACGATACCGACGGCGCGCTGAAAGCCTACAGCGACCTGCTGGGGATCTGAAAAAACACTTATGAAAAAGGACCTTCGCCCGAACGCGAAGGTCCTTTTTCCGTAACCCCTACTCCCTACTGCCTACTCCCTACTCCCTCACTTTGGTTCCTTCCCCGCCTTGAACACCATCATCATCTCATTGGTGAGGCTGAAATCGTTGGGCTGGCCGACCACGTCCTCCCGGCGCATCCACACGGCCTCCTTGAGCTCGTGGGCGTCCATGTGGATCTCGGCGGAACCGTCCACATCGCAGTAGAACCCGGCCAGCAGGTCGTCCACGATGGCCCAGGGCTGGCTCTTGTAGTAGCGGATGTTCCTGACCCTCAGCCCGGCCTCCTCCATGACCTCCCGCGCCACGCACTCCTCCAGCGTCTCGCCGATCTCGGTGAAGCCCGCGATCAGCGCGTAGAAGGGGATGTCGCGCCCCTTGTACTTGGTCATGAGGATCTCGTCGCCGTGGGTCACGCCCACGATCACCGCCGGGATGATCCGCGGATAAATGCGTCGGCCGCAGTTCGGGCAGAGCATGGCGCGCTCGTCCTCCGCGGGCCGGGTCTCGACGCCGCAGCGCCCGCAGAAGCGGTTGTCCCGGTACCAGTTGACCAGCTGGAAGGCCGTCCACGCGGAGAAGATCAGCTCCCACGGCCCCGTGGCGCGGTTGCGCAGGCCGCGCACCGGCACAAACGACCAGCCCGCCGGGGCGGCGTCCAACTCGCCCATGCCCCAGAAGCAGGGCGTATCGTCCAGCGTGAACAGAAAGCGGTATTCCGGCAGGGCGTCGATATCGCGCACCCGGGGCAGCGCCACGGCGTCCTCCGCCACGCGGCAGAGCACCTCCGGTCCGCGGAATATGAACAGCAGCCCGTCATCGTCCAGCGCCCGGCCCGGTATGAATTCGTTGTGCAGCTTGTGCGGATGGATATCCTGGATCATGGATGGCCCCTCCCCCGTCGTCGTTGAGATGATTATAGCACACGGCGGAATTTTAATCAAATAAATTCGCGCGGGGTGATTCACAAAACGGGTTTTTTGTTATATAATAGGGACAGGATCATTATCCTATCGAATCAATAAGAGGAGGTAATCCCCATGAAGAAGTTTGTCTGTTCCGTGTGCGGCTATGTGTACGAGGGTGAAGCGGCCCCCGAATTCTGCCCCGTCTGCAAGGCGCCGGCCTCCAAGTTCATCGAGCAGTCCGCGGAGATGTCCTGGGCGGCTGAGCACGTCGTCGGCGTGGCGCAGGGCGCACCCGAGGACATCATCGCCGATCTGCGCGCCAATTTCAACGGCGAGTGCTCCGAGGTGGGCATGTACCTGGCCATGAGCCGCGTCGCCTACCGCGAGGGCTACCCCGAGATCGGCGAGTACTGGAAGACCGCCGCGTTTGAAGAGGCCGAGCACGCCGCCAAGTTCGCCGAGCTGCTGGGCGAGGTGCTGACCGACTCCACCGAGAAGAACCTCAAGATGCGCGTTGAGGCCGAGAACGGCGCCACCGCCGGCAAGACCGACCTCGCCAAGCGCGCCAAGGCTTTGAACCTCGACGCCATCCACGATACCGTCCACGAAATGGCCCGCGACGAAGCCAGGCACGGCAAGGCGTTTGCGGGGCTGTTGAAGCGGTATTTTGGGAAGTGAAATCCCTTGCTCCGCAAGGCTTTTATCGAAGGGCGACTCCATGCGGGGTTGCCCTTTTTGCGCGCTCTTCACGGAAACTTGCGGGATACCGACTCCCTCCATCTCGGCTCCGCCGAGCCAGGGGCTGTTGCATTAACATAAAGATGCACAAAACCATTAAGAAATAGTGCGGGCGATGAGAGCATCGCCCCTACGCTACGCACTGATTAAGGGACTTTTCACGTATGGCAGAGGCCAAAACGTCTGAAATCTCTGCCTGCTCGTAGGGGCGATGCCCTCATCGCCCGATTCCCGTCGGTTCATTTGTGCAGATTGCCCTTAGCGCAACAGCCCCATCAAACCCGCCATCGTAGATTGATGGCGGGTTATTATTCGTTATGCCTTGAAAATCCGTCCGCAATGTCTACATTGATACTTCGTCTTGAATAGCGTTTTTCCTATCGGTTGAACATCTGCACTCCTACAACCCCAAGCGGGACATCTAATCCGCCCCAATAATTTATCTGTTAACTTCCGTTTTCGCATCTCTGTTCCTCCCTCCAAAAGAGATATGAAACATCATTACAACCCAGTCATATCGTTTTGAGCGCCTTCGATTTCTTGTTGCCGAACCTTGTCTTCTACTGCAAGAAGTCTCTCTTCTGCCCCAGGTGCCATATAAACGAGATTTACACCATATTTATCATATGATACACCTATAAGTGCTTTGTCAGCATTGACCCAACAAGTATACGTTGTAGGTGATATTGGCCCATAAACATCAGTTATCGGATTCTCACCATAAAGAGTCTTCAACTTTGAAACTAAATCATTATAACAATCCTCGGTATTGCTAACATCAAACTCATATTTTGCCATATAGAATTGTACTGCATCGGGTTGTGTATAGTCGGCGACAATACCATTATCTGGATTCCACATCATATATAATTTCAATGAATCAATCTTATATCCTGCAACATTCGGAATATCTGAAATATAATTCAGATAACCACCACATCGTTCTTCACTACCTGCAAAACTATTAATGCTATTGTAGATAGTATACCAATGAGGAGTTAAGCACCCATCATCCTTAAAGTTGTCTCGACTCCAATCAAACTGATTAGTGATTCCCTTCTCGGTTGCTGTTTGTAATGTTGTTGAATAATCAGCATACCATTCAAAACCAGAGAAGATAATCTCTGCATCAGTATTCACGTTAGGAAGCGGGCAACTGCTTGCAATAGCAGAAGTTGTAAATACAAACAAAACGAATGCTAATAACGTAATAACAATCCTCTTCACACTAATTCCTCCAATCATTATACCACCATTCAGCATCATTGGTTCCGCATCGTTTCCTTGAAAGTATGTGCTACAATCTTCGACGTTTCCTTCATCTTCACATACCTCGCAACAGTAGAGCGTGAACGTCCAACTTCGCAGGCAACATCGGCATAGTTCCCATAATTGTTGTAGAGTTGGTTCATCCCAACAATCTCATCAGGCTTAACCCTCGAAGCCATAACCCTTCTTCGACTTCTCTGACATCCTAACGTGTAAGCCAACACCTGAAAACGTGTTGTTCATCTTGGGAATATCATAGGCATCGCCTCAAATCAACTATATATTATGATATGTATAATATACTACAAATTATGTGTTATGTCAATTGTAATATATATTGTTTTATCCGGTTAAGCTATAATCGAATAAGGGATACGAGGTGATGCAAATTGAAGCCGGAGATCAAAATCACTAAAAAGCTCCCTCGTCGCAGAGGCGAGGATGGACACAAAGTGGTCTCGGTGCGTATGAAGGACGAGACGATTGCCCGCCTGGACGCATTGTCCGCCCAAACCGATCGGAGCCGCAACGAGCTAATCAACATGTTGCTTGATGCCGCGTTGGATCACGTAACCGTTTCAGAGGAATGACAAAGAGCCCTTTTTGCCCGCTCAACAGATCAGTATATAAAATAACCGCCACATTCATCATGCGGCGGTTTATTGCAAGTGGAGCATACGAGACTCGAACTCGTGACCTCTACACTGCCAGTGTAGCGCTCTAGCCAACTGAGCTAATGCCCCATGCCTTGGCAACGAATAAGATTATACCATGAAGGGCGCGGTTTGTAAAGTGTTTTTCACGGGATGTGCAGATTAATTTTCGGTAACGGACGGTCATACGCCGCGCCCGGGCGGCGTCATTTTTCATCGCGGTACGCCGTCGGGGTGCGGCCCGTCATCTTCCTGAATACGTGTGAAAAGTGGGCGGAGGACACGAATCCGACCGCCATGCCGATCTCCGAAACGCTCATCTCCGTCTCACGCAGCAGCGCCTTGGCCTTCTCGCATCGGACATGGTTGTGGTACTCCAGCAGCGTCTGACCGGTGTGGGATTTGAACTGGCGCAGCAGATAGCTGCCGTTGATGTACAGCGTGCCGGACAGCTTTTTCAGCGAAAACTTCTCCATGCTGTGCGCCTCGATGTAGGCCTTCGCCGCCTTAACGAGCGCGTCGCCGGAATCCCCTTGCTTCCGCCAGCTCATCCAATCCCCTCCGCGATCAAATGAAATCGCCATTGGTTATATACCACTAATATATGTTAGCATATAATAACTACTTTTTCAAGGGGCGCGTCAAAATTAGTCAATATCAGGATAGCAAGAAGTCAATATCAGGATTGCAATGCGAGTTAGTTTATGCTAAAATAGGCTTCGGAATTAGAGATAACTAATTATTGTTAAATCTGTATAACGCTTTTCACGTTGGAAAGGATGTATGGCAATGAGAAGGACGATAGGCGCCCGAATCGCACTGATGGGATTTGTGATGATCCTGCTTATGCAGTGCCTGGGCGCGATGGCGGAGGCGGACACCCGCTGGGCCGACGCCGCCGACGGGATCGACAAATTTCTGGATACGGCCTTTGAGGACTACCTGGCGGGCGACGCTGACACCGCCTATCAAAACGTCTCCAACGCCTACTTCCGGGTCTACGAGACCACGGGCTTCGAGCGGCAGACCATGAGCTACATCTCCGGCAACCGCAAGAACGCCGTGGAGATGCAGTTCTCCAACTGCAAGGCGGCGGTCAAAAAGGACAATACGGAGCAGGACACCATCGTTTCCGTGCGCACGGCGCTGGTCAAGCTCAAGGGCATGATCCGCGAGGACGCCAACAAGCTGGCGGACCAGCAGGGCGGCGCGCAGAGCGATATGAAGTGGTACAAGGGCGGGGAAATGGTTTCGAGCGACCCCTACCCGGAGTATTCCGCCGACCCCAACGCCGCCGCGAAGTACGAAAGCTGGTACGAGGCCGCGACGCTGGTCAAGGAGCTGCTGGACACCGCCTACATGGGCTATCTGGACAAGGACTTCACCGCCGCGGCGGACAACCTGGAGACCGCCTACTACAGCGTCTATGAGGAATCCGGCCTGGCGCACAGGATCTACACCGACCTCTCGCTGTCGGATCGCCTGGGCATGGAGAAGCAGTTCGCCAGCCTGAACGGGCTGGTGCACACCGCGGAGGAGAAATATCAGAAGAACAAGTACCGCACCACCACCGACAAGGCCAAGAACAGCATACTGAAGCTGGCGAAGCGCATCGACGAGCAGGAGGCCGCGGCGAAGGCGGCGGAGGCCCCGGCAGCCGCCGAGGCGGAGGTCGTCGAGGAGAAGCCCTCCGACCCGAGGCTGCTCACCTTCCTGGCGGCATTCGGCATCATCGTGCGCGAGGGGCTGGAGGCCATACTGGTCATCGCCGCCATCATCGCCTACCTGACCAAGTCCGGCAACGGCAGAAGCCTCAAGAACGTGTACATCGGCGCGGTCGCCGGCATCGCGGCGAGCTTTGCCGCGGCGGCGGCGCTGGCCTGGGCCAAGAGGGCGTTCGTGGGCGCGGGGCTGGCGCAGGAGGTCAGTGAGGGCGTCACCGCGCTGATCACCGTGTGCGTGCTGTTCTACGTCAGCAACTGGATGATCTCCAAGGCCGAGGCCGCGAGCTGGAGCCGCTACATCGACGGCAAGGTGCAGTCCTCGGTGGAGCAGGGCAGCGCGTTCGCGCTGGCGTTCACGGCGTTTCTGTCCGTGTTCCGCGAGGGCGCGGAGGTGGTGCTGTTCTACCAGCCGATGCTTACAGAGGGCAACCCCGGCATGGTGTGGGCGGGCTTC